>DATDKW010000515.1:0-10883 GCA_036519715.1 Mycobacteriales bacterium | reverse complement strand
GCGCCGGGCAGCTCGGCCAGAACCCGACGCCAGCGGGACGCCAGGTCGCGGATCCCGGTCATCGCGGCGTCAGCCGTGCCGGGCCAGTGAAACCAGGATCTCCATCCCCGGACGCTACCGAAGGGATGCCGGTGCTGGCGGAGGGCGTGGGATTCGAACCCACGAGGAGCATGCTCCTAGCGGTTTTCAAGACCGCCGCCATCGGCCACTAGGCGAGCCCTCCTGGTGGGGTCAGTGTTCCACGGCCGCGGTCCAGTGGGTGGTGAAGGCGAGGTAGCGGTCGGCGATCTCAGCGGTGGCGGCCTCGGCGGTGAGCTCGCCGGCGTTGTGGCGGCGGATCGGGTTCTCCCAGATGCTGCGGCCGATCGCGAAGCCGACGAACGACTCGACCTGGGCCGCCACCTCCAGCCAGGAGGCCAGGCGCTCGGCCGGGGCGTCGCGGCCGAGGACGATGAGGTCGGCGTTGCCGGCCTGGGCCGCGACCTCGCGGGCGGCCTCGACCGTGTCCAGGCCCTCGACCTTCCACAGCGTCGGCTCCACGCCGGCCTTCCGGTTGTCGGCGATGACCTCGGCCGTCAGCGCGGGGCGTACCTCCCGGTCGTAGCGGTCGGCCGAGCCGCCGGCCGCGGCCAGCTGGTCGTCGGTGGCCGGGACCAGCAGTTCGTAGAGGAACGGGATGCCGGCCGCGTCCAGGCCGGCCGAGACCGCGGCCAGGCGGTCGAGCTGGGCCGAGCGGTCGGTGGCCGGGTACGCCGGGTTGTCGCGGACCAGCACCTTCGCGTAGTCCGGGCGGACGGCGAGGACGTGGTCGAGCCACTGGTGGCCGTACCGCAGGGTGAACCAGTCCTGTCCGCTGGCCTCGATCGGGACGGCCAGCACGATCGCACCGCGGGCGGCGTCGATCACGTCCGCGCCCAGCTCCTCGTCGACCAGCACGCCGGGCCGCCCGACGGCCGGGGACACCTGCCGCAGCCCGGCGAAGATCAGCCGCTTGGCCGCCCGCATCCGGGTCAGCTGGTCGGGCGTCGGGGAGTCGTCCCGTACGCCGAAGAGGGTCTTGCCGAAGGAGCCCCGGTGGTCCATCGCCAGGATGAACAGCGGGTCCGTGTGCGTCGGGTGCCAGGTCACAGAACGTGTTCTGCCCGCAGCGGGACGGAACTACCGTCAGGCCGGCTGCGGCGCGGGGTGCGCCGGTCACCACCGTGTTCGACGGGGTCGCCGTGGAGGCGCTGCTCGACCCCGACCCCGAGCCCGTACGGCGCTGGCTGACCGACCTGCTCTCCGCCCGGCTGGACCCGGACCGTTTCACACCACCCGGGCCCGGGCACTGACAGAGGCGCAACCGACCTGGAGGAGATGCGACATGGGTGGCTTCATGGACAAGGCCAAGGACATGGCCGACCAGCACGACGAGCAGGTCGACCAGGGCCTGGACAAGGCCGGCGACTTCGCCGACCAGAAGACCGGCGGCAAGTACGACAGCCAGATCGACAAGGGTGTCGACGCCGCCCAGCAGCGCACCGGCGACGGCGACACGCAGCAGCAGTAGCGTCGACCGGCGTCGCAACCCCGGGAGTGTGGGGCTCCCGGGGTTGCTGCGTGTCCGGACCTGTGACCAGGGCCGATGCGCCGGGCTGAGGGCCGGCCTAAGGGCCTTAGACGGACTCAGGCCGGAACGGGTGCAGGGACGGCGTGACCGACCGATGCCGGGGGTGCCACCTCAGGACGACTCTCGATCACGTCAGCGAGAGAGAGCCACCCGAGGAGCACACGATGTCGAACTACTACTACGGTCCCGCTCTCGACACCGAGCTGGACTACCGCCGGTCCACCCTCCGCCAGGAGGCGGCCGACTACCGCCTCGCGCGGCAGGTCCGGCGGGCCGCCCGCACGGGCCGGCACTTCGGCCGGCGCACCGCGCACTGACCACCATGCCCACCACGACCCGGCGACCCGGCGAGCCCGCGCTCGCCGGGTCGTCCGCCGTTCCGGGACCGACCGTCCGGCCGGGCGGCTCCGAGGCGCCCACCGGATCCGCTCGGCCGATCCGCGCCGAGGAGCCCACTGCAGCGGTCCGGCGGCCCGGAGGCGGGCCCAGCATCGCGCCCGCGGCGAACAGCCGGGAATCTGTCGTACGCCGGTGGCACGATGAGTGCGTGTCCAGGATCGGGTCGACCGACAAGCCGCTGGTCGCCCGGGGAGCCGAGCTGGCCCGGCTGACGGCGGCGGTCGAGCGCGCCCGGACCGGCTCGCCTGCCGCGGTGCTGCTCGGCGGCGACGCCGGGGTCGGCAAGACCCGGCTGCTGACCGAGCTGGGCCGGCAGGCCCGCGACGGCGGCGCCACCGTGCTGGTCGGGCACTGCGTCGACCTGGGCGCGGTCGGCCTTCCTTACCTCCCGTTCGCGGAGGCGCTCCGGCAGCTGGCCGAGCTGGCCGGAGACGACGGCCCGCTGGCCTCCGCGCTGCGGGACCGGCCCGCGCTGGACCGGCTGATCACCCGGCCCGGCCGCCCGGGCGCGAGCCCGGCCGCGGACGACGACTCGGCCCGGCTGCAGCTGTTCGACGCGGTCGCCGGGGTGCTCGGCGACGCCGCGGAGATCAACGCGCCGGTGCTGCTGATCATCGAGGATCTGCACTGGGCCGACCAGTCCACCCGCGACCTGCTGGCCTTCCTGCTGGCCCGGCTGCGCTCCGAGCGGCTCGCCGTCGTCGCCTCCTACCGGGCCGACGACCTGCACCGGCGGCATCCGCTGCGGCCGCTGCTGGGCGAGCTGGCCCGGCTGCCGGCGGTGGAGCGGATCGAGCTGTCGCCGTTCACGCCGAGCGAGCTGTCCGACTACCTGCGCACGGTCAACGACGGGCCGGTGCCGGACCGGCTGGTCCGCGACGTGCTGGCCCGGTCCGAGGGCAACGCCTACTTCGCCGAGGAGCTGCTGGCCGCGGGCCTGGCCGCCGACTCGGCGTTGCCCACCGGGCTGGCCGACGTGCTGCTGGCCCGGCTGGAGCGGCTGTCCCCGGCGGTGCAGCAGGTGGCCCGGGTCGCGTCGGTGGCCGGTCGCCGGGTCAGCCACTCGCTGCTCCAGGCCGCCACCGGGATGGACGACGTGGAGCTGGAGGGTGCGCTGCGTGAGGCGGTGACCCATCACATCCTCGTCGCCGACGCGGGGGCCTATTCGTTCCGCCATGCGCTGCTCCAGGAGGCGGTGTACGGGGACCTGCTGCCGGGCGAGAAGGTCCGACTGCACGGGACGTACGCGAAGCTGTTCGCCGACGGGGTCGAGAGCAGCGCGGCCGAGCTGGCCCACCACTCGATGGAGAGCCACGACCTGCCCGGCGCGCTGTCGGCGTCGGTGCAGGCCGCGGCTGAGGCGATGGACCTGCACGCGCCGGTCGAGGCGCTGCGCCAGCTGGAGCGGGCGCTGCAGCTGTGGCACGCCGTCCCCGACGCCGAGCAGCGGGCCGGCAGCGACCTGGTCACCCTGCAGCTCAAGGCGGCCGAGGTCGCGGCCGGCGCGGGCGAGCCCAGCCGGGCGGTGGCGCTGGCGAGCGAGGCCCGCGACCTGGCCGACCGGCAGGCGCCGGGCAGTGCGCTGGCCGCGGGGGCCCGGGGTGCGCTGGCGCTGCACCTGCTGGGCGCCGACCGGCCCGAGGACGCGTACGAGGTGACCGGCGAGGCGCTGGAGATGGTGCCGGCCCAGCCGCCGACGCCGGTGCGGGTGTGGGCGGCCGCGACCCGGGCCCGGTCCGCGATCAACCTGGACAACTACGAGGAGGGCAAGGACCGGGCCGAGGAGGCGCTGGCCGCCGCCCGGACGCTCGGGCTGGCCGAGGCCGAGGCCGACGCGCTGGCCAGCCTCGCCCTGGTCGCGGAGGTCGCGGGCGACTCGGCCCTGGCCCAGGAGCGGCTGGCCGAGGCCCGGGACCGGGCCCGGGCCGCCTGCGACCTCGCCGTCGAGCAGCGCGTGATCTACAACCTGGCCGCCAGCCACTACTACGCCGGCGAGATCGCGACCGCGCTCGACAACATCAACGCCGGCGTCGCCCGCGCGACCGAGACCGGCCTGACCTTCAGCTCGTACGGGTTGGAGATCCGGGTGCTCCAGGTCATCGCGCTGTACGTGGACGGCCAGTGGGACGCCTCGCTGGAGGCGGCCGAGCTGGCCGGCGACGCCGCCCCCGACACGGTGCTGGTCCGGCTGGCCGCGGCCGCGCTCTACGTGCAGGTCGGCCGGGGGCTGCCGGGCGCGGTCGAGCGGGTGGCCCAGCTGCGCGGGTCCTGGAGCCAGGACGTCAGCCTGGCCCTGGTCGCCGGCGGCTGCGAGGCCGACCTGCTGCGCTGGCGCGGCGACCTGGACGGGGCCGCGGACGCGGCCGACCGGGCGATGGAGTACGTCACCCGCCGCTGGGACCAGTGGTATCTGGGCGCCATCTGGCTGTCCGCGCTGGGGCTGGCGGCGCTGGCCGACCGGGCGGAGGGCGAGCGGCTGCGGGGCGAGGACGCGGCCCTGGCGGCGACCGTGCGGCGGGGCGAGCAACTCATCGAGCGGGCCCGGACCACGGCCGAGCGGGGCCGTCCCCGGCACGGGAAGATCGGGCCGGAGGGGCGGGGCTGGCTGGCCCGGGCCGAGGCCGAGTGGTCCCGGCTGTGCGGGCCGTCCGACCCGTCACGGTGGCAGGAGGCGCTCGACATCTTCCGCTACGGCTACCCGTACGAGGAGGCGCGCTGCCGGTGGCGGCTGGCCGAGGCGCTGCTCGGCGCGGACCGGCGGGACGAGGCGGCGGCCGAGGTCGCGGCCGCGTACGAGATCGCGGTGCGGCTGGGGGCGGCGCCGCTGCGGCAGGCGCTGGAGGCGCTGGCCCGGCGCGGGCGGCTGGAGGCGGGCCTGCCGGTGCCGGTGCGGGCCGACTCCACGCTGACCGCCCGGGAGCGGGACGTGCTGGCGCTGCTGGCCAAGGGGCGGACCAACCGGCAGATCGGGCGCACGCTGTTCATCTCGGAGAAGACCGCGAGCGTCCACGTGTCCAACATCCTGGGCAAGCTCGGCGCGAGCGGCCGCACGGAGGCGGTGGCGATCGCATCGCGGCGGGGCCTGGTCCCCGCCGAGGAGCAGGCCGTCTAAGGCGCACTCCGCCGCCCCGAGGGCGCCCGCCCGCGGGACGGCCCAAGGGCGGCCGCCGGCGGGACGGCCCGAGGGCCCGCAGGGGCGGTCCGAGGGCGCGCCAGGCGGCACCGCCCGAAGGCGCCTGCCGGCGGGGGGTCCGGGCCGCGGCCGGTGTGGAGGCGGTGCCGCGGGTGAGCGCGGCACCGCCCCCGTCTCAGGGCCGGACCAGCCGCGGGCCGGCCGGGGCCGCCTTGGCCGAGGCGAGCGACGTCTGCACCGGGTCGACGGTCCAGTCCGGGTGGCCCGGCATCGGCGGTGTCGTCGTCCCGTACAGCCACTCGGTCAGGAACGCCGACTGGTCGTGGCCGCTGACCTTCGACGCCAGCGCGATGAAGTCCGGCGTCCCCGCGGCGCTGCGGGCGTACTTGTGCACCCAGGCCCGCTCCAGCCGCTCGAACGCGGCCGCACCGATCCGCTGCCGCAGCGCGTAGAGGACCAGGGCGCCGCCCTCGTACGCCTGGTTGCTGAACAGGGTCTCGGCCGAGACCGGCGCGGCGACCGGACCGAAGTCGTGCCGGTACTGGTCACCCAGCGCGTAGTCCGCCCGCAACCGGTCCTCGAAGGAGGCGTAGCCCTTGGCATCCGCGTACAGCGCCTCGTACCAGGTCGCGTGGCCCTCGTTGAGCCACAGGTCCGACCACTTCTCCGGCGACACGTCGTTGCCGAACCACTGGTGCACCAGCTCGTGCATCTGGATCGGGTCGAGGTTCTCCGGACCCGGCTGCGGGGCGTTGAACACGAAGTCCGGGAACAGCGACAGGGTCTGGGTTTCCAGCGCGAACCCGATCTCGATCGGCGCGGCCAGCACGCCGTACTCGCGGAACGGGTAGCGGCCCACCCGCGACGTCATGAAGCGCAGCAGCTCCGACTCGACCGCCAGCTTGCCGGTGGCGACGGCCACGTCGGCGGTGGGCACCACGTCGCGCAGCAGCACGCCGCCGGGCCCGCGCCGGGTCAGCACCGAGTAGTGCCCGACCGCGATCTGGGTCAGCTCGGTCGCCATCGGCGCGGTCATCCGGTACGCCCAGGTGGTCTTCCCGCCGCGCCGGACCTTGGGCATCAGGTCGCCGTTCGCGACCGCGGTGAGGCCGTTGGGTACGGTCAGCGCGAAGTCGTACGAGGCCTTGTCCCGCGGGTGGTCGTTGGACGGGTAGACGGTGTGCATGCAGTTGGGCTGCCCGGCCAGCACGAAGCCGTCCGCGGTCGGGAACCAGGCCGAGCCCAGCGGGGAGAACCCGGTCGGGCAGGTGTGCACCGCGGCCGGATCGGCCGAGTAGGCCACCGTGACCGAGAACCGCTGGCCCGCCCGCAGCGGGTGCCGGGGCGTGACGATCAGCTCGGCGCCCTCGCGGCGGTAGGACACCGGCCTGCCGTCGAACCGGACCGAGGAGATGGTGTTGCCGTCGAAGTCCAGGTCGAACCGGGTCAGCGGCTGGTAGGCCCGGGCCCGCACGGTCGTCGTCGCCGCCACCCGCTTGACCGCCGGGTCGTACGTCATGGCGATCGAGTAGTGGGTGGCGTCGTAGCCGCCGTTGCCCAGGCCGGGGAAGAGCGGGTCACCGATCCCGGGAGCGCCCGGCAGGGGCCGCGGTGGAGCGGCCGAGGCCGGCGGGGCCAGGCCGGCGATCGTCCCGGCGGTGAGCGCGGCGGCCAGCGCCGCGACGGTGAGGCGGAAACGTGTCATGAACCCTCCTAATATCACGATTCGCCCACGCTAGGGCCTCGGTGGTGGATTCGGGTAACGAAGGGGCGGCGTTTGAGCGACGGGCCGATTCGGGAACACCTGGGACGACAACGACGACCGCGGGGGTCAGCGCATCAGGAGGTGTCACGATGGTTACCCGCACGCGGTACCGATCGCCGGGCGGTGTGATCCAGACGATCGCCGGCATCATCGCCGCGATCATCATCATCGGAATCGTGCTGGTGCTCATCAAGGCCAACCCCAACAACGACATCGTGAAGTTGATCCACGACGTCGGCGCCTTCTTCGCGCGGCCGTTCCGCGACCTCTTCCCGCGCAGCAACCCGCGCGAGGACATCCTGATCAACTGGGGCATCGCGGCGCTGGCCTACCTCCTGGTCGGCGCGATCATCGCCCGCCTGGCCCGCCGCTGAGTTCAGTCGTTCGTCACTTGCCGGTGACGCCCACCAGGACAAGGATTCCCTGGTGGGCGTCGCCGTGTTTGGGACTCAGTGACCGCGCCGGCGGCTGCGCAGGTCCGCTTCGGTGAACCGGCCGGCCGCTGGGTGGTGCTGGCCACCGTGCTCGGCTCCGGCCTGGCCATGCTCGACGCGACCGTGGTCAACGTGGCCCTGCCCCGCATCGGCGAGGACTTCGACGCCGGCCTCGGCGACCTGCAGTGGACGCTCAACGGCTACACGCTGACGCTGGCGTCGTTCATCCTGCTCGGCGGCTCGCTGGCCGACCGGCTGGGCCGGCGCCGGATCTTCGTCATCGGGACGATCTGGTTCGCGCTGGCCTCGGCCCTGTGCGGACTGGCCCAGAACGTGGAGATGCTGGTCGCGGCGCGGGTGCTGCAGGGCATCGGGGGCGCGCTGCTCACTCCGGGCAGCCTGGCCATCATCTCGGCGTCGTTCACGCCGGCCGACCGGTCCCGGGCCATCGGGGCCTGGTCCGGGCTGGGCGGGGTGGCCGGCGCGGCCGGGCCGTTCCTCGGCGGCTGGCTCATCGAGGCCTGGTCCTGGCGGCTGGTGTTCCTGGTCAACCTGCCGTTCGCGGCGCTGGTGGTCTGGGTCGCGGCCCGGCACGTGCCGGAGTCGGTCGACCCGACCGCGACCCACAAGCTGGACCTGCCCGGCACGTTCCTGGGCGCCCTGGGGCTGGCCGGGCTGACGTACGCGTCGATCGCCGGCGGGGAACGCGGGGTCGACGCGCTGGTCGTCGGCGTCGGCGCGGTCGGCGTGCTGGCCCTGCTCGCCTTCGTGGTGGTGGAGCGGCGCAGCCGGAACCCGCTGGTGCCGCCGGGGCTGTTCGCGTCCCGGCAGTTCACGGTGACCAACCTGGTCACCTTCCTGGTCTACGGGTCGCTGAGCGCGGTGCTGTTCCTGCTGGTGCTGCACCTGCAGGTGGTAACCGGGTTCAGCCCGCTGGAGGCCGGCATCTCGCTGCTCCCGTTCACGCTGCTCATGCTGGTGCTGTCGTCCCGGTCCGGGGCGCTGGCGGCGCGGATCGGGCCGCGCCTGCAGATGACGGCCGGCCCGCTGATCGCCGCGGCCGGGATGCTGCTGATGCTGCGGATCGGCCGCGACTCCTCGTACGTGGCCGACGTGCTGCCGGCCGTGCTGCTCTTCGGCTTCGGGATGACCGTGCTGGTCGCGCCGCTGACCGCGACCGTGCTGGCGGCCGCGCCGGGCCAGCACGCCGGCGCCGCGTCCGGGGTCAACAATGCGGTGGCCCGCTCGGCCGGACTACTGGCGGTCGCGCTGCTGCCGCCGGTGGCCGGGCTGACCGGCTCGGTCTACCGCGACCCGGCCGCGTTCGCCGACGGCTTCCGGATCGCGGTCCTCATCGGGACCGGGATGCTGGTCCTGGGTGGATTACTGTCCGCGGTGGGCATCCGCAACACCGAGGACGAGCTCGAGACCGAACACTGCTTCTCCTGCCCGTTGGACGGGCCCCACCTGGAGACGGTGCAACCCGCACGAACACAGAGGACACGATGAGCGAGAGCGAACGGACCATCCTGAGCCACATCGACGAGCTGGTCGCCGAGGAGCACGAGCTGCGGTCCCGCCACTCCGGCGGCGGCCTGTCGGACGACGAGCGGCAGCGGATGACCCAGCTCGAGGTGGAGCTGGACCGGGCCTGGGACCTGTTGCGGCAGCGCCGGGCCCGGTCTGAGTTCGGCGAGAACCCGGACGACGCCCAGGAGCGCGACGCCAACCAGGTCGAGACCTACCTGCAGTAGGCCTCAGCTGGAGACGTCCTTGGTGGTCATCCGGGACCAGGCCAGGGAGCCGAAGACCAGCACGTACGCGGCCGTGACGAGCAGGCCGTCGGTCACGCCGCCGGTGGCGACCGGGGTGCGCAGCAGGTCGCCGTAGTTGAGCCAGTAGTGACTGAACAGCCACGGCGCCAGCCAGTCCAGCTGCGGCACCTGGTTGAGCACCTGGCTCAGCACGGCGAGCACCGCGGTGGTGGCCATGGCCGCGATCGAGGACTCCGTCAGCGTGGACACGAACAGCCCGATCGCGGCCAGCCCGGCCATCATCGCGGCGATGTAGAGCGCGACCAGGGCCAGCCGACCGAGGCCGTCCCCGTACGAGACCTGGGCGCCGGAGAGCAGGGTGACCCGGCCGACCGGGAACAGCAGCGCGCCCATCAGCGCCCCGACCACGGCCACCAGCAGCGCGGCGACGAGGCAGTAGACCAGGGCGGCGGCGTACTTGACCGCGAGCAGACGGGTCCGCGACACCGGGACCACCAGCAGGTAGCGCAGGGTGCCGATCGAGGCCTCGCCGGCCACCGACTCGCCCGAGACGACTGCGACGGCCAGCGGCAGGAACAGCGGTAGCACCACGGTCAGCGCGGTCAGCGCGACGAAGATCCCGTTGCCGGTGATGGAGAACAGGAACGGCGGGCCGCCCTCGCCGTCGTCGACCGGCGCGGTCACCTTGATCGCGATCGCGATGACGATCGGGATGCCGGCCAGCACGGCCAGCAGCGCCTGATTGCGGCGGCGGCGGAACACCATGGCCAGCTCGGACCGGAAGAACCGGGTGCTCACCGGCCGGGGCCGGACGGGCGCCAGCTCAGCCACTGACATCGAAGCCCTCCCCGGTCAGCGCGACGAAGACGTCCTCGAGGCCGGCCGCGTCGACCATGAACTGCCGGACCGGCACGCCCGCGTGCACCAGCGCGGCCAGCACCTTCTCCGGCTCGGCCGCGCCCAGCGTGCCCGCGACCCGGCGGCCGTCCGCGTCGACGCCGGTCAGGCCGAGCTCGGCCAGCGTGCGCACCGCGGCGGCGGCGTCGGTGGTCTCCACCGTCACCCGCGGCTGCTGGGTCCGGCGCAGCTCGTCGATGGTGCCCTGGGCGACCAGCTTGCCCACGGTCATGACGCCGACGTGCGTGCACACCTGCTCGACCTCGGACAGCAGGTGGGAGGAGACCAGCACGGTGACGTCGTCGGCGGCCAGCTCCTGGATCAGGGTGCGGACCTCGCGGGTGCCCTGCGGGTCGAGCCCGTTGGTCGGCTCGTCCAGCATGAGCAGCTCGCGCGGCTGCAGCAGGGCGGCGGCGATGCCGAGCCGCTGCCGCATGCCCAGCGAATAGGCCCGGTAGCGCTTCTTGGCCGCGGCGGTCAGCCCGACCCGGTCGAGCGCGTGGTCGATCCGGCGGGCCGCGGTGCGCGGGTCGGCGGTCCGGTCGGCCGCGTCGACCCGGGCCAGGTTGGCCCGGCCGGACAGGTACGGGTGGAAGGCCGGCCCTTCGACCAGCGCACCGACCCGGGGCAGGACCTCGGCCGCGGACCGCGGCATCGGCCGGCCGAGCAGGCTGTAGCTGCCGGCGGTCGGGGTGACCAGGCCGAGCAGCATCCGGATGGTGGTGGTCTTGCCCGACCCGTTGGGGCCGAGGAATCCGTACACGCTGCCGTGCGGGACGGCCAGGTCGATCCCGGCCACGGCCAGCTGGCCGCCGCGGAACCGCTTGGCCAGACCGGACGTGGCGACCGCGGTCCCGTCCAGCTCGGACGG
>DATDKW010000514.1:0-23382 GCA_036519715.1 Mycobacteriales bacterium | reverse complement strand
TGACCAGCACGTGGCCGCGGGCCCGGATCGCCCCGGACAGCAGCAGCGACACGTCCTCCATCGCCGCCCGCTTGGCCGGGTCCTCGTACGCGGCCTTGTTCGCCACCAGCTCCGTGTACGAGGTGAGCAGCGTGTCCAGGATGCGCAGCCCGTTCTTGCGCAGCGACGAGCCGGTCTCGGTCAGGTCGACGATCGCGTCCACGATGTCCGGCACCTTGGCCTCGGTCGCCCCGTACGAGGGGACGACGACAGCCTTGACCCCGTGCCGCTCCAGGTAGCGCCGAGTCAGCATCGGGAACTCGGTGGAGATCCGGATGCCCTCGGGCAGGTCGGCCGCGGTCTGCCAGGGCGCCTCCTTGGGCACGGCCAGCACGACCCGGACCGGGTCGGAGGTGGCCTTGCTGTACTGCAGCTCGCCCAGGGAGACCACGTCGGTGTCGGTCTCGGAGATCCAGTCCCGGCCGGTGATGCCCAGGTCGAACAGGCCCTCCTCGACGTACTGGGGGATCTCCTGCGGGCGCAGGAAGCGCACCCGCTCGATGCCGGGGTGGTCGACCGAGGCGTGGTAGTCGCGGTCGGACCCGCGCCGGACGGTCAGGTCGGCGGCGTCGAAGAGGTCGAGGGTCGCCTTCTCCAGCGAGCCCTTGGGCAGCACGAGCGAGAGCACGGTTTCTCCAGGGTGGGGCGGGACTACAGCGGGCTACAGCGGACGGCGGCCGGGCCGATGTCGCAGCCCGTTGATCACCAGCGCCGTGTCCAGTGCCGCCACGGTCGCCTCCCAGCCCTTGTCCTCGGTGCTGCCCGGACCGCCGTTGCGGGCCCGGGCCTGCTCCACCGTGTCACAGGTCAGCACGCCGTTGCCAACGGGAACCCGCTCGTCCAGCGCGACCCGGGTCAGGCCGTCAAAGACAGCCCGGCTGACGTGGTCGAAGTGCGGGGTGCCGCCGCGGATCACCGCGCCCAGGGCCACGACCGCGTCGCACTGCCGGGCCAGCTCCTGCACCACCACCGGCAGCTCGACGGCCCCGGCCACCTGCACCACCAGCGGGTCGGCCACGCCGCACTTCTCCGCCGCCTGCAGAGCCCGGTCCAGCATCACCCCGACCAGCTCGGCGTTCCACCGGGTCAGCGCGATCCCGAGCCGCAGCCCGGCCGCGTCGACGGTCCCCCCGTCCGGCCGCCCCTCTCCGCTCATGACGTCAGTCCCGGCAGGTCGTGGCCCATCCGGTCCCGTTTGGTCAGCAGGTAGCGGGTGTTGTCGCGGGTCTGGTGGACCGGCAGCGGCACCCGGCCGAGCACGCGCAGCCCGTAGCCCTCCAGGCCGGCCCGCTTGGCCGGGTTGTTGCTGAGCAGCCGCATGGTCCGTACGCCCAGGTCGACCAGGATCTGCGCCCCGGTGCCGTAGTCGCGGGCGTCGGCGGGCAGCCCCAGCTCCAGGTTGGCGTCCAGGGTGTCGGCGCCCAGGTCCTGCAGCTGGTACGCCTGCAGCTTGTGCAGCAGGCCGATGCCGCGGCCCTCATGGCCGCGGACGTACAGGACCACGCCGCGGCCCTCGGCCGCCACCGCCGCCAGCGACGCGTCCAGTTGCGGCCCGCAGTCGCAGCGCAGGGAGCCGAACACGTCGCCGGTCAGGCACTCGGAGTGCACCCGGACCAGCACGTCCTCGCCGTCGCCGAGCTCGCCCACGACCAGCGCGACGTGCTCGCGCTCGTCCAGGTCGGAGGAGTAGCCGACCGCGCTGAACCGGCCGTGCGCGGTCGGGATCCGGGCCTCGACCACCCGGTGCACCTGCCGCTCGGTCCGCATCCGGTGGGCGATGAGGTCGGCGATCGTGACCAGCGTCAGCCCGTGCTCGGCCGCGAAGACGGTCAGCTCCGGCAGCCGCTGCATGCTGCCGTCGTCGTTGACGACCTCGCCGATCACCGCGGCCGGCTGCAGCCCGGCCAGCCGGGCCAGGTCGACCCCGGCCTCGGTGTGCCCGGGGCGGCGCAGCACGCCGCCGTCCTTGGCCCGCAACGGGAAGACGTGCCCGGGCCGGGTCAGCTGCTCGGCCTTGGCCCCGGGGTCGGCCAGCAGCCGGATGGTGCGGGCCCGCTCGGCCGCGGAGATGCCCGTGGTGACCCCGGCCCGGGCGTCCACCGACACGGTGTACGCGGTCTGCTTCCCGTCCTCGTTCGTGTGGTGCATCGGCGGCAGCGCCAGCCGGTCGCAGTCCGGGCCGGTCAGCGGCACGCAGAGGACGCCGCTGGTCCACCGGACAAAGAAAGCGATGAGCTCCGGGGTGGCCAGCTCGGCCGCCATGACCAGGTCGCCCTCGTTCTCCCGGTCGGCGTCGTCGACCACGACCACGGGCCGCCCGGCGGCGATGTCGGCGACCGCCCTCTCGATGGACCCGCCGGCGCTCACGCCTGGACGCTACTCGCGCGGGCGCCCAGGAGGCGCTCGACGTACTTGGCGACCACGTCGACCTCCAGGTTGACCGGGCCGCCGAGGGGCGTGCTGGCCAGCGTGGTGCAGGCCAGGGTGGTCGGGATGAGCGCGACGGTGAACCAGTCGTCGGCCGCCTCGACCACGGTCAGGCTGATCCCGTCCACGGTGATCGAGCCCTTCTCCACGAGGTAGCGGGACAGCTGCGGCGGCAGGCCGACCCGGATCACGCCGTCCGCGCCCCGCTCCAGCAGGGTGCCGACGCCGTCGACGTGGCCCTGCACGAGGTGGCCGCCGAGCCGCGTCGCCGGGGTGACGGCCCGCTCCAGGTTGACCCTGCTCGCGCCGCCGATCGAGGTGCGCCGCAGCGTCTCGGCCACCACGTCCACGGTGAACGTGTCGCCGGCGACGCCGGTCACGGTCAGGCAGACGCCGTTGACGGCGATCGAGTCGCCCTCGGCCGCGTCGCTGCTGACCAGCGGGCCGCGCAGGGTGAGCCGGGTGATCTCGCCGGGCTCGGTCGCGACGACCTCGCCCAGCTCCTCGACGATGCCGGTGAACATGGCCTAACCCTGCGCCCGGCGGGCGGTCTGGCGCAGCTCTTGAACAGCCTTGTCGGGGTCGTCGGCGGCGTACACGGCCGAGCCGGCCACGAACACGTCCGCGCCGGCCTCGGCCGCGGCCGCGATGGTGTCGGCGTTGATCCCTCCGTCGACCTCGACCGCGAGCGTGAGGTGCCCGGACTCGACCCGGCGCCGGGCCTCGCGGACCTTGGGCAGCACCTCGGCCATGAACTCCTGCCCGCCGAAGCCGGGCTCCACGGTCATCACCAGCAGCGTGTCGTAGCCCCGCAGCAGTTCCAGGTAGGGCTCCAGCGGGGTGCCGGGCTTGATCGCCAGCCCGGCCAGCGCCCCGGCCGCGCGCAGGTCGCGGGCCAGCTTGGCCGGGTCGGCGGCGGCCTCGGCGTGCACCGTGACGTTGCGGGCGCCGGTCTCCGCGTACGGCGGGGCCCAGCGGTCCGGGTCGTCGATCATCAGGTGGCAGTCCAGCGGCAGGTCGGTCGCCGCCCTGATCGCCTTCACCACCGGCAGGCCGATGGTCAAGTTGGGCACGAAGTGGTTGTCCATGACATCCACGTGCAGCCAGTCCGCGCCCGGGACCGCGGCCGCGGCCTCGGCCAGCCGGGCGAAGTCCGCGGACAGGAGGCTGGGGGCGATCCGGGGGTCGGGCGACACAGGCCAACCCTAGCGACGACGCAGCAGGGCGCAGAACATCGCGTCGGTCCCCTGCCGGTGCGGCCAGAGCTGGACCATCGGCCCGTCGGCCGGGAAGTACGGCCCGGCGTCGAGCAGCTCGCCGGTGCCGTCGCCGAGGACGTCCTCGACCACCTCGCGGGTCTCGGCCAGGTGCGGCGAACAGACCACGTACGCGATGACGCCGCCGGGCCGGGTCGCCGCGATGCCCTGGCGCAGCAGCTTTCTCTGCAGCACGGTCAGCTCGCCCAGGTCGGCCTCGGTACGCCGCCAGCGCGCCTCCGGCCGGCGCCGCAGCGCGCCCAGCCCGGTGCAGGGGGCGTCGACCAGCACCCGGTCGGCCCAGCCGTCCTGCCACGGCGGGTTGGCGCCGTCGGCCTGCACGACGCTGACCGGCAGGCCGGCCGTCGACGCCGCCACCAGCCGGGCCCGGTGGGCGGCCACCTCGACCGACACCAGCCGGCCGGGGGTGAGCGAGCCCAGCAGGGCCGACTTGCCGCCGGGGCCGGCGCAGAGGTCGAGCCAGCGCCGGTCCGGGCCGTCCAGCGGGGCGTTGACGAGGGCGAGGGCGCAGAGCTGGCTGCCCTCGTCCTGCACCCCGGCCCGGCCGTCCCGGACCGCGGCCAGCGCGCCCGGGTCGCCGCCGTCCGGCAGCCGCACGGCATAGGGCGAGTACGGCCCGGGCTCGCCGCCGGCCTGCTCGGCCAGCGCGTCCCGGTCGACCCGGCCCGGCCGGACGACCAGGTGGGTCTGCGGCCGGGTGTCGTCGGCGGCCAGCGCGGCCTCGGTCTCGGCCAGGTCGCCGCCGAGCGCGTCCCGGAACGCGGCCGCGATCCAGACCGGGTGGGAGTGCTCCTGGGCCAGCGCCGCCAGCGGGTCCGCGGGCGCCGTCTCGGCGATCCAGCCGTCCCAGTCCAGCCGGGACACCCGGCGCAGCACCGCGTTGACGAACCCGGCCGCCCGCCGCGGGGCCAGGTCGACCGTCGCCGACACGGCCGCGTGCGGCGGGACCCGGGTCCGCAGCAGCTGGTAGGCCCCGAGCCGGAGCGCGGCCCGGGCGGCGCTGTCCATCTGGTGGACCGGCCGGTCGGCGCACCGGGCCAGGAACACGTCGAGGGTGCCGGCCGCGCGCAGCGTGCCGTACCCGAGCTCGGTCGCGAAGGCGGCGTCCCGGCCGGTGAGGCCGCGCTCGCGCAGCAGCGCCGGCAGGGTCAGGTTCGCGTACGCGTCCCGCTCGTCGACCGCGCGCAGCAGGTCGTACGCGACCCGGCGGGCCGGGTCGGCCTCCCGCCGCGGCGCCGGCCGCACGTTCCCGGGCCGCCGCCCGGCCCCGCCGCCGCGCCGCCCTCCCGGCGGCCGCCCGGTCATGCCCCGAGCCGGGTGCCGGGGGCGGGGCGGGTGCCGCGGGCCCAGTCGGCGGCGGGCATCGATCGCTTGCCCGGGGCCTGCACGTGGCCCAGCTCGACCGGGGTCGTGCCGGTCCCGGCCAGCACGCTGTTCTTGGACACCGACAGCTCCCCCGGCGCCAGCGCGGGCGCCTCGACGACCCGCACGGGGCCGAGCTTGAGCCGGTCGGCGCCCAGCGTCGTCCACGCCCCCGGAGCCGGCGTGCAGGCCCGGATCTGCCGGTCCACCCGCAGCGCCGGCGCCGACCAGTCGACCTCGGCGTCCTCCACGGTGACCTTCGGCGCGAGCGAGATCCCCTCGGCCGGCTGCGGCCGGGGCACCAGCGTGCCGTCCTCGATCCCGTCCAGGGTGGCGACCAGCAGCCCGGCGCCGGACACCGACAGCCGCTCCAGCAGGGTCCCGGCGGTGTCGGTGGGCCGCACGGTCTCGGTCACCACGCCGAAGACCGGGCCGGTGTCCAGGCCCTCCTCCAGCAGGAACGTCGACGCGCCGGTGACCTCGTCGCCGTGCAGCAGCGCGGCCTGCACCGGCGCGGCCCCGCGCCAGGCCGGCAGCAGCGAGAAGTGCAGGTTGACCCAGCCCTGCTTCGGGATGTCCAGGGCCACCCGCGGCACCAGCGCCCCGTACGCCACCACCGGGCAGCAGTCCGGCTCCAGCGCCGCCAGCGCGTCCAGGAACTCCGGCTCCCGCGGCCGGCGCGGCGTCAACACCGGCACCCCGGCCTCGGCCGCCAGCACCGCCACCGGCGAGCGCCGCTCCTGCCGGCCGCGACCGGCCGGCGCGTCCGGACGGGTCACCACCGCGACCACCTCGTGCCGGGAGGCCAGCAGCGCGCGCAGCGAGGGCAGCGCGGGCGCCGGGGTGCCGGCGAAGACGAGCCTCAGAGCGCACGCCCGAAGGTCGGGTGCGGGCTGACCCGGACCGTCGCGTCCGCCGCCCAGGGTGCGTCCCGGATCTCGGCCATGGCCCGCGTGCGGGTCTCGGCGTCGAGCCGGTCGACGAACAGGATCCCGTCCAGGTGGTCGGTCTCGTGCTGCACGGCGCGGGCCAGGATGTCGGAGCCGGCCACCGTGATCGGCTCACCGTGCATGTTGAAGCCGCGGGCGACGACGTTGCGGTAGCGCCGGCAGTCCCAGGACAGGTCCGGGATCGACAGGCAGCCCTCCTCGCCGAACTGCTCCTCGTCGTCGGGGAAGGTCAGCTCGGGGTTGACCAGGTGGCCGTGCTCGTCCTGGTCGATGAAGTAGGTGAACACGCGCAGGCCGACGCCGATCTGGGGCGCGGCCAGACCCCGCCCGGGCGCGGCCAGCATCGTCTCGAACAGGTCGTCGACCAGCGTGCGCAGCTGCTTGTCGAAGTCGACGACCGGCTCGGCCGGGGTGCGCAGCACGGGGTCGCCGAACAGTCTGATCGGCTGTACGGCCACGGGTCTTCTCCAAGGGGGTCGGGGACCGCCCAGTCTACTTAGCCCGCGATCCGGACCACCTCCGAGTCGGCATCGTCCTCCAGTGCGGGTCGCTTCGCCGGGTGCTCGACCAGCGCCAGCACCCTGCTCGCCATGAACCGCGCGGTCCGGACCGGGGTCCCGCCGCGGGTCACCTCCGTCACCTCGACCAGTCCGCGCCCGGTCCGGATGTCCACCCGCCGGCCCGCCCTGGTCGCCATGACCTCGTACGTCTTCGTGTCGCCACCTGCATCGATGACGACCTCCACCCTGTCGCCCTTCATACTTCACACAACGTTCGAACGGCGTCGAACACTCCCGGTTCGGCAACAGTTCGTACGGATCCGAACACGCTCAGAACAGCTCCGGCGGTCGAGCCGACCGCGGACCGGTCCGGGCCGGCTCAGAACAGCTCCAGCGGGTCGAGCTGGATGCGGACCGGGTCCGGGGCCTTGCGGGCGGACCGGATCGCGGCCGCCGCGTGCAGGGCCGCGGCCAGTGCGGTGCCCTCGGACCGGGGGACGCGCAGCAGCAGTCGCTCGGCGTCGTCGCCGGCCGGGACCGGGCCGAGCGGCTCGGCCCCGGCCGGCAGCCGGGCGGCGGCGAGCAGGTCGGCGATCGCGTCCGCAGTGCCGGTGAGGGAGGCGAACCGGCGGGCCGGCGGGAACCCCAGCTCCGTCCGCTCCCCCAGCTCCCGGCCGGCGAACACGGCCGGGTCCCAGCGCACCAGCGCCTGCACCACCGGCAGACCGGCGTCGGCGCCGACCACCACCCGCCCGCCGGCCGGGCCCGGCCGGACCAGCGCGGCCGCGTGGGCCCAGCGCCGCAGCGCCTCCTCGCCGGCCCGCAGGTCGGGCCGGCTGAGCAGGGCCCAGCCGTCCAGCAGCAGGGCCGCGCCGTAGCCGCCGGCGGCCCGGGGCTCGGCCCCCGGGGTGGCCACGACCAGGGCCGGCTCCCCCGGCACCTCGGTCAGCACGGTCGCCCCGCCCGAGGTCCGCACCGGCACGCCCGGGAAGGCCCGGCCCAGCTCCTCCGCGGTCCGGCCGGCGCCGACCACGGACGCCCGCAGCCGGGTGAAGCCGCAGTGGGCGCAGGCCCAGTCCGCCGCCGGGCGGCCGCACCAGCGGCAGGCCGGGATCGCCGACCCCGACCCGGCCGCCAGCGGCCCGGAGCAGAACGCGCAGCGGGCCGGCGTGCGGCAGCGGGCGCAGGCCAGCGCGGGCACGTACCCGCGCCGCGGCACCTGGACCAGCACCGGCGCCCCGGCCGCCAGCGCCTCCCCGGCCGTGCGCCAGGCCAGGGTGGGCAGCCGGGCGGTGCGGGCGGCGGCGTCCCGGGCCAGCTCGGCGTCGTCGCCGGCCGCGACCACCCGCGGCGCGGCGGCCCGGATCGCGTCCCGGTCGGCGGCCAGGGGGTGGGCCCAGCCGGTGGACAGCAGCTGCTCGGCCTCGGCCGTGCGCACGTGCCCGCCCAGCAGCGCGGCCGTGCCCTCCAGGTGGGCCCGCAGCAGCAGCAGGTCGCGGGCGTGCGGGTAGGGCGCGCGGGGCTCGGCGTGCAGGTCGTCGCCGTCGTCCCAGATCGCGACCAGGCCCAGCTCGGCCACCGGCGCGAACGCGGCCGCCCGGGTGCCGGCGACGACCCGGACGCCGCCGCGGCGGACCCGCAGCCAGCGCCGGTAGCGCTCGGCCGGGCCCAGGTCGGCGGCCAGCGCGACGTGCCGGCCCGGGCCCAGGGCGGCGGTCAGGGCGGCGTCCAGCCGGTCCAGGTCGGTCCGGTCCGGCACCACCAGCAGGGCGCCCCGCCCGGCCGACAGCGCCGCCGCGGCCGCCTCGGCCAGCCGGGCCGGCCAGTCGTCGCCCGGCCGGACCGACCAGACCGCCCGCGGCGCCCGCCCGTCCGCCAGCGCCCGGATGAACCCGTCGCCGGCCCGGTACGCCCCCCAGCCCCCGCCACCGGCGGCCGGCCCGGCCGGAGCGGGCGGCTCGGCCGGCGTAGGGGGCGGCTCGGCCTCGACGCGGGCGTGGCGGGGTGGCAGGGCCAGCCGCAGCACGTCGATCATGGACCCGGCCCAGCGGTCGGCCACGGCCCGGGCCAGCACCGCGACGACCGGCGACAGCACCGGCTCGGCCGAGGTCGCCCGCTCCACGAACGCCAGCCGGCCGCCGTGCTCCGACCCCGCCGACCGGGACAGCACGACCGCGTCCACCAGCTGCCCGGCGAACCGCACCCGCACCCGCGAGCCGGCCACCACCGAGTCGTCCAGCCCGGCCGGCACCAGGTAGTCGAACGGCCGGTCCAGGTGCGCCAGCGGCACGTCCACGACCACGTGCGCGACCGGGTCGGTCGCGGCCGGCTCCCGCACCTCCGGCCGCTTCGCCCGCCGCGCGGTCCCCGTCCCCACGGCCCCAGGGTCTACCAGACCCTGCCGACGAACGACCCCGGGCCGGCCACCGAACGGTGACCGGCCCCGAGGACAACCTCAGCTGTGCTGGCCGACCGGCGGACGACCAAGAAACCTCAGCCGAGGACGAGCGCCTTCAGCTCGTCGGCCTTGTCGGTGCGCTCCCAGCCGAAGTCCGGCATCTCCCGGCCGAAGTGCCCGTACGCCGAGGTCTGCGCGTAGATCGGCCGCAGCAGGTCGAGGTCGCGGATGATCGCCGCCGGGCGCAGGTCGAAGACCTGGGTGACCGCGTCCTGGATCTTGTCGTCGGACACCGCGCCGGTGCCGAAGGTGTCCACGAACAGGCCCACCGGCTCGGCCTTGCCGATCGCGTACGCCACCTGGACCTCGCACTTGGACGCCAGCCCGGCCGCGACCACGTTCTTCGCCACCCAGCGCATCGCGTACGCCGCGGACCGGTCGACCTTCGACGGGTCCTTGCCGGAGAACGCGCCGCCGCCGTGGCGGGCGTAGCCGCCGTACGTGTCGACGATGATCTTGCGGCCGGTGAGGCCGGCGTCGCCCATCGGGCCGCCGATCTCGAACCGCCCGGTCGGGTTGACCAGCAGCCGGTAGCCGCTGGTGTCGATCTCCAGCGCGGCCAGCTCCGGCTCCACCACGTGCTCCCGGATGTCCGGCTCGAGCAGCGTCTTGAGGTCGATGTCGGCCGCGTGCTGCGACGACACCACCACGGTGTCCAGCCGGGCCGGCTTGCCGTCCTCGCCGTACTCGATCGTGACCTGGGTCTTCCCGTCCGGCCGCAGGTAGGGCACGGTGCCGTCCTTGCGGACGGCGGTCAGCCGGCGGGCCAGCCGGTGGGCCAGCGCGATCGGCAGCGGCATCAGCTCGGGGGTCTCGTCGCAGGCGAAGCCGAACATCAGGCCCTGGTCGCCGGCGCCCTGCTTGGCGATCTCGTCGACCTCGCCCTCCTCGCGGGTCGAGTACGACGAGTCGACGCCCTGGGCGATGTCGGGCGACTGCGAGCCGATCGACACGCTGACGCCGCAGGACGCGCCGTCGAAGCCCTTCTTGGACGAGTCGTAGCCGATGCCGAGCACGGTGTCGCGGACGATGGCCGGGATGTCCGCGTACGCCTCGGTGGTGACCTCGCCGGCCACATGCACCTGACCGGTCGTGATCATGGTCTCGACGGCGACCCGGCTGTGCTTGTCCTCGCGGAGGAGCGCGTCCAGGATCGCGTCACTGATCGCGTCGGCGATCTTGTCAGGGTGGCCCTCCGTGACGGATTCGGAGGTGAACAGACGCCGGGACAACGGCACTCCTCTAGCGATCGACCTTGCTCGTTGACAGGATGTTCTGAGGCACTCTACCGGCGGGTGCGGGGGGACCTGCATCCGCCGAGTTGCCGGCCCCCGCCGGGCCGGTGATCCTGCCGCTCACCGGATCGGGAGGACGCATGCGACTGCGCCTGGCCCTGCTCGCCACCACGACCGTGTTCGCGCTGGTCGCGGCCACACCGGCCGGCGCCGCGCCGCCCCGGCCCAGCCCCGGCGCACCCGGCGCCGGCGACCCGTACTTCCCCCAACAGGGCAACGGCGGATACGACGTCGCGACCTACGGGCTCGACCTCCGCTACACCCCGGCCACCCGGCGGCTGGACGGGAGGGCCGCGATCCTGGCCACCGCGACCCAGGCGCTGAGCCGCTTCGACCTCGACCTGCGCGGGTTCACCGTCCGGTCGGTCACCGTCAACGGCCGGCCGGCCGCGTTCAGCCGGGCCGGCCAGGAGCTGCGGATCACCCCCTCGCACGCCCTCCGCCGCGGCCGGCCGTTCCTGGTCACGGTCGCCTACGGCGGGGTGCCGGCGGTGATCACCGACCCGGACGAGTCGATCGAGGGCTTCGTGCCCACCGACGACGGCGCGTTCGTGGTCGGCGAGCCGCAGGGCGCGCCGGGCTGGTTCCCGGCCAACGACACGGTCAACGACAAGGCCACGTACACGGTCCGGATGACCGTGCCGGCCGGGATCACCGCGGTCGGCAACGGCCGGCTGGTGTCGCAGCGGACCGCGGGCGGCCGCAGCACGTTCGTCTGGCACGAGTCCCGGCCGATGGCGACCTACCTGGCCACCATCACGCTCGGGAAGTTCCAGGTGCACCGCGCCCGGGCCGGCCACATCCCGGTGTACGTCGCGCTCGACCCGCGGGAGGCGGCGAAGGCCAAGCCGGTCACGGACCGGATCCCCGAGATCATCGCCTGGGAGCAGTCGGTCTTCGGGCCGTACCCGTTCGAGACGGTGGGCGCGATCGTCGACCGCGCCCCCGACGTCGGCTACGCGCTGGAGAGCCAGACCAAGCCCAACTTCGACTCCGCCCCGGACATCGCCACGCTCGTGCACGAGCTGGCCCACCAGTGGTACGGCGACTCGGTCTCGATCACCCGGTGGAAGGACATCTGGCTCAACGAGGGCTTCGCGACGTACGCGGAGTGGCTGTGGTCGGCGCACACCGGCGGGAGGACGCCGCAGCAGCTGTTCGACGCCCTCTACCGGACCCCGGCCTCCGACGACGACCTGTGGACGCCGCCGGCCGGCGACCCGGGCGGCCCGGCCAACCTCTTCGGCACCCCCTCGTACGACCGGGGCGCCATGACGCTGCAGGTGCTGCGCAACCGGATCGGCGACCGGGCCTTCTTCACCGTGCTCAAGGCCTGGGCGTCCCGGCACCGCTACGGCAACGCCACCACGGCGCAGTTCATCGCACTGGCCGAGCGGGTCTCGCACCGCGACCTGGACGGGCTGTTCGACGCCTGGCTCTACACCGCGGGCAAGCCCGGCTTCACGAGGTAGCCGGGCCGAACCGGTCCGCGACCAGGTCCCAGACGGTCGCGGCCAGCGCCGCCTTCGGCCCGGGCGGGATCTCGATCTCGGCCCCGTCCGCGGTCAGCACCACGCCGGAGTTGTCGGCCTGCTCGAAGGCCAGCCCGTCGCCGACCGGGTTGACCACGAGCAGGTCGGCACCCTTGCGGGCCAGCTTGCGGCGGCCGTGCTCGAGCCAGCCGGCGGTGTGGTCGCCGGTCTCGGCCGCGAAGCCGACCACCAGCTGGTGCGGCTTGCGCCCGGCGACCAGGTCGGACAGCACGTCCTCGGTGCGCTCGAGCGCGACCGGGGCCGGCGGCCCGGCGTCCTTCTTGATTTTGACCGACTCGGTCAGGGCCGGGCGGAAGTCGGCGACCGCGGCCGCCATCACCACCGCGTCCACGTCGCCCGCGGCCGCCAGCGTGACGTCGTGCAGCTCGGCCGCCGAGTCGACCCGCAGCACGGTGCAGCCGGCCGGGTCGGGCAGCGCGACGTTGGCGGCGACCACGGTGACCTCGGCCCCGCGGGCGGCGGCGACCAGGGCCAGCGCGTAGCCCTGGCGGCCGCTGGAGCGGTTGCCGAGGAACCGGACCGGGTCCAGCGCCTCCCGGGTGCCGCCGGCGGTGACCAGCACGCGGCGGCCGGTCAGGTCCCGGGGCAGCGCACCCGGGTGCCGCAGCAGCAGCCGGGCCAGCGTGGCGAGGCCGGCCGGGTCGGGCAGCCGGCCCCGGCCGGTGTCGGCGCCGGTCAGCCGGCCGACGTCCGGGTCCAGGACGACGGTGCCGCGGTCGCGCAGGGCGGCCACGTTGGCCCGGGTGGCCGGGTGCTCCCACATCTCGGTGTGCATGGCCGGAGCCAGCAGCACCGGGCAGCGCGCGGTCAGCAGGACGTTGGTGAGCAGGTCGTCGGCCAGCCCGGAGGCGGCCCGGGCCAGCAGGTCGGCGGTGGCCGGGGCGACGACGACCAGGTCGGCCTCCCGGCCGATCCGCACGTGCGGCACCTCGTGCGCGTCCGCCCACACCCCGGTGTGCACCGGGTGCCCGGACAGCGCGGCCCAGGTCGGCTCGCCGACGAACCGCAGCGCGCCCTCGGTCGGCACCACCCGCACGTCGTGCCCGGTCTCGGTCAGCTGCCGCAGCAGCTCCGCCGCCTTGTACGCCGCGATCCCCCCGGCCACCCCGAGCACCACCCGGGGCCGGTCTGCGTCACTCACGGTGCCAGCCTAGAGACAGCGAACGGCCGGTACGGGACCAAGTCCCGTACCGGCCGTCAGCGGCGAACTCGAGGTGGCCGCTCCGGAAGCCGGCCACGTCGGGGGGTTTCGGGGGGGTCGTCCCCCCGGTCAGCATCAAGCTGGCAGCCAGCGGAGCACGCTGGCCCGCAACAGCTAGTCGCCCGCGCCCGCTTCGTGCGTCAGAAGGCCGGAGTTGATCTCGCGGAGCGCGATCGACAGCGGCTTCTCCTGCGGCTGGGTGTCGACCAGCGGGCCGACGTACTCCAGCAGGCCCTCGCCGAGCTGGGAGTAGTACGCGTTGATCTGGCGCGCGCGCTTGGCCGCGTAGATCACGAGCGCGTACTTCGAGCTGGTGCGCTCGAGCAGCTCGTCGATGGGCGGGTTGGTGATGCCCTCGGGAACCGCGACGGTGCCGGCCAACTGGGCCTACTTCCTGCTGGGAACGGGATGAGCTATCAAGGATACCAACTCGTCGGCTGCGCGCTCGACCGAGTCGTTGACCAGGGCCACGTCGAACTCCGACTCCGAGGCCAGCTCGATCCGGGCCTGGTCCAGCCGCTCCCGGCGGACCTCCTCCGGCTCGGTGCCCCGGCCGACCAGCCGCCGCTCCAGCTCATCGAACGACGGCGGCGCCAGGAACACGAACTGAGCGTCCGGCATCAGCTTGCGGACCTGCCGCATGCCTTGCAGCTCGATCACCAGGAACGCCGGCCGGCCCTCGGCCAGCCGCTGCAGCACCGGGGCGCGGGGTGTGCCGTAGACGTTGCCGGCGTATTCGGCGTACTCGAGCAGCTCGCCGGCCTCGATCATCTTCTCGATCTCGTCCCGGGTGACGAAGTGGTATTCCACCCCGTCGGTCTCGCCCGGGCGGGGCTTGCGGGTGGTGACCGAGGTCGACACCCAGACCTCCGGGTGCCGGCGGCGGACGGCGGCGAGCACCGCGTCCTTGCCGACACCCGAGGGCCCGGACAGGACCGTCAAGCGCGCCTCGCCCGCGTCTCCGGCTTCGGGGAGCAGCGGCACGCCGTCGAGTATGACGTCAGGACTCCCCAGCACCGAACTCACGCTCGAGAGCCGTGCGCTGCTTCGCGCCCAGACCGCGGACCCGGCGGGTCGGCGAGATCTCGAGCCGTTCCATGATCTTCGCGGCCCGGGCCTTGCCCACGCCGGGCATGGACTCCAGCACGGCCGAGACGCGCATCTTGCCGATGACGTCGTCGGAGTCGCCCTGGTTGAGGACCTCGGTGATGGAGACCCCGGACTTCTTGAGACGCTCCTTCACTTCAGCCCGGGCCTTGCGGGCCGCGGCGGCTTTCTCCAGCGCGGCAGCACGCTGCTCCGGGGTCAGAGGCGGGAGGGGCACCTGAGTTCTCCTCGAACAAGGGGTGGACGACTGGCGGCAACTTAGCGAGCGTGGGGCCCCACCGGCAACGTGGCTGGCCCAGATGAGCGACTAACCGCCCGTTCCGGTCATCGCCGGTGCACCCATCGAGCGCATCTCGGCGGCCATCCGGTCGGCGGCGGCGCGCAGCGCGTCCGGGTCCGGACCGGCCCCGAGCAGCTCCCGGGACACCGCCGGCAGCACCCAGGGCAGCGCCGGGCCGAAGACCGCGGGCAGGTCGGCGGCCCCGGCCCCCTGGGCCCCGAGGCCGGGCGCCAGCACCGGGCCGTGCAGGTGCTCCAGCCGGTGCCCGTGCCGCCCGACGGTCGCTCCGACGACCACGCCGACCGAGCCCAGCGCGCCGCCGGTCCGGGCCAGCTCGGCCGCGTTGGCCGCGGCCGCCTGGTCCAGGACGGCCTGGGCGACCGTGCGGCCGTCCGCCCCGGCCGCCCGCTGCACCGCCGCGCCCTCCGGGTTGGAGGTCAGCGCGAGCACGAACACCCCGCCGCCGTGCTCGTACGCGGCCTCCAGCAGCGGCCCCAGCGACCCGAAGCCCAGGTACGGGCTGGCCGTCATCGCGTCCGCGGCCAGCGGCGAGGCCGGGTCCAGGTACGCGGCGGCATAGCCGGCCGTGGTCGAGCCGATGTCGCCCCGCTTGACGTCGGCGATGCTCAGCGCGCCGGCGTCCCGGATCCCGGCCAGCGTCCGCTCCAGCGCCGCCACGCCCCGGCTGCCGAACCGCTCGAAGAAGGCCGACTGGGGCTTGAGCACCGCCACCCGGTCCCCGACCGCCTCGACCACGGTGAGCGCGAACCGCTCCAGCCCGGCGACGTCCGGAGACAGCCCCCAGGCGGCCAGCAGCGGCGGGTGGGGGTCGATCCCCACCACCAGGGGTCCCCGGGCCGCCACGAGCCCGCTGAGCCGCTCCCCGAAGGGCCTCACCACTCGTCCCCTCCCAGCTTCCAGGCCTGCTTGCCCCCGGCGGTCACCGGGACGGGCGGGCCCTCGGGCCGGGGCGCGGCCGGAGCCGGCTGGACCGGGTCCTCCCCGGCCGGCCGGTGCGCATACCCGACGGCGTCGGCGACCGAGGTGAAGCCGCGCTCCTCCAGCGCCGCGCCCAGCTCGGCCAGGACCCGCACCGGCGCCGACGGGTCGCCGAAGACCGCGGTCCCGACCGACACCGCCGACGCCCCGGCCAGCACGAACTGCAGCGCGTCGAGCCCGGTCCGGATCCCGCCCGCGCCCAGGATCGGCACCTCCGGCAGGGCCGCGTGCACCTGCCAGACGCAGCGGACCGCGACCGGCCGGATCGCCGGCCCGGACAGCCCGCCGGTGATCCCGCCCAGCGTGGGCCGCAGCGTCACCGGGTCGATCTCCAGCCCCAGCAGCGTGTTGATCAGGGTCAGCCCGTCGGCGCTGGCGCCCACGCAGGCCCGGGCGACGGCGACGATGTCGGTCACGTCCGGTGACAGCTTGGCCAGCACCGGGATGCCCGGCGGGGTCTCGGCCCGGACCGCGGTCAACACCGCGGCCGCGGCCGCCGGGTCGCAGGCGAACACCTCGCCCCGGCTCTCCACGTTCGGGCAGGAGATGTTGACCTCGACCGCGACCAGCGCCGGGGCGTGGGCCAGCCGGCGGGCCAGCTCGGCGTAGTCCGCGACCGAGCCGCCCGCGATCGAGACCACCGCGCGGGCGTCGTGGTCGGCCAGCCAGGGCAGGTCGTGGGCCAGGAACGAGTCCACGCCCGGGTTCTGCAGGCCGATCGAGTTGAGCATGCCGCTCGGGGTCTCGGCCATCCGCGGGGTCGGCCGGCCGGCCCGGGGCCGCAGCGTGACCGACTTGGTCACCACCGCCCCGAGCGACG
Source organism: Mycobacteriales bacterium (assembly GCA_036519715.1). Classification (GTDB taxonomy): domain Bacteria; phylum Actinomycetota; class Actinomycetes; order Mycobacteriales; family CADCTP01; genus CADCTP01. The sequence continues at coordinate 7,114 of DATDKW010000514.1, read as the reverse complement.
CCACCGGCGCGAACGGCTCCAGCTCCCGCCCGGCCGCGGCACACCCGGACGCGGTGAGGATCGGATTCGGCAGTTTCGCCGTCCCCAGTGCGGTCGCGAGATTCACTGTGCTGCCTCTCGTTCGCCTCGTCGGTCGCTCCGCTGCTCGGGCGGCAGTCCCGGCGAACCGCCGTGGGCAGCCCAGCGATGCTCACTCGCTCGTCGGCTCACAGCGCCCCCAGTGTGTCGGCCGGCACCGTGCCGACGTCGTCCCAGCGGACCCGGTCGTGCTCGAAGACCGGGCCGTCCACACAGGACCGGGTCATCCGGGTCAGCCCGTCGTCGCCGATGACCGGCAGCACACAGGTCATGCACACCCCGATCCCGCAGGCCATCGACTCCTCCACGGCCACCTGGCACGGCAGCCCGTACGAGGCCGCGACCGCGCCGACCGCGCGCAGCATCGGCATCGGGCCGCAGGCGTACACGGCCAGCGCGCCGGTCCGCTCGATCTCGTCCGGCAGCGCGTCGGCCACGGTGCCCCGCCGCCCGTACGAGCCGTCGTCGGTGGTGACGGTGACCGCGCCGGCGGTCCGCTTGGCCTCCAGCTCGCCGAAGATCCGGTCCTGGGTGCCGGCGCCGAGCACGAAGTCGACCCGGCACTCGCGGGCCCGCAGCGCGTCGGCGAGCGAGAACAGCGGGGCCGAGCCGTAGCCGCCGCCGACCAGCAGCGCCCCGACCGGCGTGGCCGGCAGCCGGAACGGTGTCCCGAGTGGACCGACCACGTCCAGTGGCTCCCCCGGCCGGACCCCGGCCAGCCACTCGGTGCCCCGGCCGTGCACGCCCACCACGATCTGCACCGTCCCCGAGTACGCCCCGACCGGGGTGGCCCGGTACACGGCGAAGGACCGGCGCAGCAGCAGCGACGACGCCGGCCCGCCGACCGAGACGGCGACGAACTGCCCGGGCCGGAACCGCTCGGCCACGCTTCCGGCCGCGATCTCGATCAGGTGGTAGGCGCCGACCCGCTTGCGCGCCAGCACCTCCCCGCGCACCTGCACCGGGGTGGCTCGAACGGGGCTCACTGGTCGGCCTTCCTCAGTTGCTGGTGCAGCTCCTGCAGGGAGCGGACCCCGAGGTCGCCCCGGAGAAGGGCCTCGACGCCCTGCACGCAGGCGGTCATGCCCTGGACGGTGGTCATGCAGGGGATGCCCGCCGACACGGCCGCGGTGCGGATCTCGTACCCGTCCAGCCGCGGCCCGGAGTTGCCGGCCGCGCCCCACGGGGTGTTGAAGACCAGGGCCACGTCCCCGGCCAGGATCCGCTGCACGCAGTCGGGCCGCTCGGGCGAGCCCTGCCGGTAGCGCGGCACCACCTCCACCGGCACGCCGTGCCGGCGCAGGGTCAGCGCGGTGCCCTCCGTCGCCAGCAGGGTGAAGCCGAGGTCGGCCAGCCGCATCACCGGCAGGATCGCGGCCCGCTTGTCCCGGTTGGCGATCGACACGAACGCCCGCCCGCCGGTCGGCAGCGACCCGTACGCGGCCGCCTGCGACTTGGCGAAGGCCGTCCCGAAGGCCGAGTCCAACCCCATCACCTCGCCGGTGGAGCGCATCTCCGGGCCCAGCACGGTGTCCACACCGGACCCGTCGGCGCGCCGGAACCGGTGGAACGGCAGCACCGCCTCCTTCACCGCCACCGGCGCGTCGGCGGGCAGGTCGCCACCGTCGCCTGTGGACGGCAGCAGGCCCTCGTCCCGCAGCTGCGCCACCGTCGCGCCCAGCGCGATCCGGGCCGCGGCCTTGGCCAGCGGCACGGCCGTCGCCTTGGACACGAACGGCACCGTACGGGACGCCCGCGGGTTGGCCTCCAGCACCGACAGCACGCCGTCCTTCAGCGCGTACTGGACGTTGATGAGGCCGCGGACGCCGATCCGGGCGGCCAGCTCGCCGGTGGCGTGCCGGACGGCGGCGACGTCGGTGGCGCCGAGGGTGATCGGCGGCAGCGCGCAGGCGGAGTCGCCGGAGTGGATGCCGGCCTCCTCGATGTGCTCCATCACGCCGCCCAGGTAGAGCTGCTCGCCGTCGTAGAGCGCGTCCACGTCCAGCTCGACCGCGTCGTCCAGGAACCGGTCGACCAGGATCGGGTGCTCGGTCCGGCCGACCAGCCCGATCTCGGCCAGGTGCCGGATCAGGTACGCCTCCAGCGCGCCCTCGTCGTACACGATCTCCATGCCCCGGCCGCCCAGCACGTACGAGGGCCGGACCAGGACCGGGTAGCCGATCTCGGCCGCGACCGCCCGGGCCTCCTCGAAGGAGGACGCGGTGCCGTGCCGGGGCGCCGGCAGCCCGGTGTCGGCGAGCACCCGGCTGAACGACTCGCGGTCCTCGGCCAGGTGGATCGCCTCCGGCTGGGTGCCGAGGATCGGCACGCCGGCGTCCTTGAGCCGCTGGGCCAGCCCGAGCGGGGTCTGGCCGCCGAGGGTGCAGATCACCCCGGCCACCGTGCCGGACTCCCGCTCGGCGTGCACGACCTCGAGCACGTCCTCCAGCGTCAGCGGTTCGAAGTAGAGCCGGTCGGAGGTGTCGTAGTCGGTGGAGACGGTCTCCGGGTTGCAGTTGACCATCACGGTCTCGTAGCCCGCCGCCCGCAGCGCCTGGGCCGCGTGCACGCAGGAGTAGTCGAACTCGATGCCCTGCCCGATGCGGTTGGGCCCGGAGCCCAGGATGAGCACCTTGGGCCGGTCCGGCTGGGCCGTGACCTCGGTCTCCTCCTCGTACGTCGAGTAGTGGTACGGCGTGGCCGCGGCGAACTCGGCCGCGCAGGTGTCCACGGTCTTGAACACCGGGCGGATCCCGGTCCGCAGCCGCAGCGTCCGGACCCCGGCCTCCCCGGCGAACTCCGGCCGCAGGGCCGCGATCTGCCGGTCGGACAGGCCGTGGCGCTTGGCCCGGCGCAGCAGCGCCCCGTCCAGCGTGGGCGCGTCCCGGACCGCGGCCCCGACCTCGCCGACCAGCGAGACCTGATCCACGAACCACGGGTCGATCCCGCTGGCCTCGGCCACCTCGGCCACCGTGGCCCCGGCCCGCAGGGCCCGCTCGACCTGGTAGAGCCGGCCGCTGGTCGGCACCCGCAGGTCGGCCAGGAGCGCCGCGGCGTCCAGCGCCGGGTCGGCCACGGTCCAGAAACCGGCCTCGGTCGTCTCCATCGAGCGCAGCGCCTTGCCCAGCGCCTCCGGGAAGTTGCGGCCGATGGCCATCGCCTCGCCCACGCTCTTCATGTGCGTGGTCAGCTCCGGGTCCGCGCCCGGGAACTTCTCGAACGCGAACCGCGGCACCTTGACCACGACGTAGTCCAGGGCCGGCTCGAAGGACGCCGGGGTCTCGCCGGTGATGTCGTTGCGGATCTCGTCCAGGGTGTAGCCGATGGCCAGCTTGGCCGCGATCTTGGCGATCGGGAAGCCCGTGGCCTTCGAGGCCAGCGCGCTGGACCGGGACACCCGCGGGTTCATCTCGATGACGACCATCCGGCCGGTGCCGGGGTGCACCGCGAACTGGATGTTGCAGCCGCCGGTGTCCACCCCGACCTCGCGCAGCACCGCGATCGCCATGTCCCGCATGGCCTGGTATTCGCGGTCGGTCAGGGTCATCGCCGGGGCGACGGTGACCGAGTCTCCCGTGTGGACACCCATCGGGTCGACGTTCTCGATGGAGCAGACCACGACCACGTTGTCGTGGCGGTCGCGCATCAGCTCCAGCTCGAACTCCTTCCAGCCCAGCACGCTCTCCTCGATGAGGACCTCGTGCACGGGGCTGGCGGCCAGCCCGGCCACGGCCATCCGGCGCAGGTGCTCCGGGTCCCGGGCCACGCCCGAACCGGCGCCGCCCATGGTGAACGAGGGCCGCAGCACCACCGGCAGGCCGAGCTCCCCGGCCGCCTCCAGCACCTCCTCCAGCGACCGGCAGACCGCGCTGCGGGGGACGTCGCCGCCGACCTTGCGCACGATCTCCTTGAACCGCTCGCGGTCCTCGCCGCGCCGGATCGCCTCCACGTCGGCACCGATGAGCCGGGTGCCGTACTTGTCCAGCACGCCGTCCTCGGCCAGCTGGATGGCGATGTTCAGGGCGGTCTGGCCGCCCAGGGTGGCCAGCACCGCGTCCGGCCGCTCCCGGGCGATGACCTTCGCCACGAAGTCCGGGGTCAGCGGCTCCACGTAGGTGGCGTCGGCGAACTCCGGGTCGGTCATGATCGTGGCCGGGTTGGAGTTGACCAGGCTGACCCGCAGCCCCTCGGCCTTGAGCACCCGGCAGGCCTGGGTCCCGGAGTAGTCGAACTCGCACGCCTGCCCGATCACGATCGGCCCGGAGCCGATCACGAGCACGTGCCGCACGTCGTCACGCCTCGGCACGGGCCATCAGCTCCTCGAAGCGCCCGAACAGGTGGGCGGCGTCGTGCGGTCCGGCCGCCGCCTCGGGGTGGTACTGGACGCCGAACGCCGGCCGGTCCAGGCAGCGCAGGCCCTCCACCACCCCGTCGTTGAGGTTGACGTGGGAGACCTCGACCCGGCCGAACTCGGTGTCCGACTCGGGCGGGGCGTCCACGGCGAAGCCGTGGTTGTGCGCGGTGACCTCGACCCGGCCGGTCGCCTTGTCCCGCACCGGCTGGTTGATGCCGCGGTGCCCGTACCGCAGCTTGTACGTGCCGAAACCCAGCGCCCGGCCGAGGATCTGGTTGCCGAAGCAGATCCCGAAGACCGGGACGCCGGCGGCCAGGATCTCCCGGACCGCCTCCACCGGGCCGTCGGTCGCGGCCGGGTCGCCGGGGCCGTTGCTGACGAAGACCCCGTCCGGGTCCAGCGCCAGCAGGTCGGCCGCGGTCGACCAGGCCGGCAGCACGTGGGTCTCGATGCCGCGCCGGGCCATCAGGGCCGGAGTCATCCGCTTGATGCCGAGGTCGAGCGCGGCCACCACCCGCTGCTTGGCCCCCTCGGCCGGGACCACGTACGGCTCGCGGGTGGTGACCTCGTGGGCCAGGTCGGCGCCGGCCATCCCCGGCGCCTGCCGGACCCGGGCCAGCAGCGCTTCCGGATCGGACTCCACAGAGGACAGCCCGACCCGCATCGCCCCGCGCTCGCGCAGGTGCCGGGTCAGCGCGCGGGTGTCCACACCGGACACCCCGACCACGCCGGCGTTCTCCAGCTCCTGCTGCAGCGGGCGCCGGGACCGCCAGGACGACGGCACCCGGGCCGGGTCACGCACCACGTACCCGGCCACCTGGACCCGGCCGGACTCGGCGTCCTCGTCGTTGACGCCGGTGTTGCCGATCTGCGGCGCGGTCATCACCACGACCTGGCGGTGGTACGACGGGTCGGTGAGCGTCTCCTGGTAGCCGGTCATCCCGGTGGCGAAGACGGCCTCGCCGACGGTCTCCCCGACCGCGCCGTACGCCTCACCGCGAAACGTCCGCCCGTCCTCCAGCACAAGCAGCGCTGTGCCCGCTCCTCCGACAGCCCGACCGCGAGCGGCCGGGCGGCCGTCGTCGCTCTCCCACTCGCGCTGCGAGCCCTCGCGCTCGGGGGTCAACGGACCGCCTTCCCGTCGAGCACCGTAGGTTCGCCGCGCAGGAACGTCGCGACCACGCGGGCCGGCAGCTCCCGGCCGGCGTAAGGGGTGTTGCGGCTGCGGCTCGCCGACGCGGCCGGATCGGGGGTCCACCGAGCCGCAGGGTCGACCAGCGTGAAGGAGGCCAGGGAACCTTCCTCCAGCGACGGCGGGGTCAGTCCTCCGATCCGGGCCGGCGTCGTGGACATCCGCGACGCCAGCAGGCGCCAGTCCGGGCTCCCGCCCATCGCCAGCACCACCACCGACAGCGCCGTCTCCAGCCCGAGCATGCCGGGCCGGGCCGCGCCCCACTCGGTCTCCTTGTCCTCCAGCGCGTGCGGCGCGTGGTCGGTGGCGACGGCGTCGATGGTGCCGTCGGCCAGGCCGGCCCGCAGCGCGGCCACGTCCTCGGCCGTCCGCAGCGGCGGGTTGACCTTGTAGACCGGGTCGTAGGTCTCGGCCAGGTCGTCGGTCAGCAGCAGGTGGTGCGGCGTCACCTCGGCCGTGACCCGGGTGCCCTTGGCCTTGGCCCAGCGCAGGATGTCGACCGAGCCCGCGGTCGACACGTGGCAGACGTGCAGCCGGGAGCCGACGTGCGCGGTGAGCAGCACGTCCCGGGCGATCATCGCCTCCTCGGCCGCGGCCGGCCAGCCCGCCAGTCCGAGCCGGGCCGCGACCACGCCCTCGTTCATCTGGGCCCCGGCGGTGAGCTTCGGCTCCTCGGCGTGCTGCGCGATCACCCCGTCGAACGCCTTGACGTATTCCAGCGCCCGGCGCATGAGCTGCGGGTCGTGCACGGCCATGCCGTCGTCGGAGAAGATCCGCACCCGGGCGGCCGAGTCGGCCATCGCCCCCAGCTCGGCCAGCCGCTCCCCGCGCAGGCCGACGGTCACCGCGCCGACCGGGCGCACGTCGACCAGCCCGGCCTCCCGGCCCAGCCGCCAGACCTGCTCGACCACGCCCGCGGTGTCGGCGACCGGGTCGGTGTTGGCCATCGCGTGCACGACCGCGTAGCCGCCGAGCGCGGCCGCGCGGGATCCGGTCTCCACCGTCTCCGCGTCCTCCCGGCCGGGCTCGCGCAGGTGGGTGTGCAGGTCGACCAGGCCCGGCAGCGCGACCAGCCCGGCCGCGTCCACCGCCTGGGCGCCCCGGCCGGAGCCGGACGCGATGACCCCGTCCTTCACCAGCAGGTCGGCCGGCGCCTCGCCGTACGGCGCCGCACCCTTGATCAACCACGTGCTCACTGCGCTCCCCCCAGGAGCAGGTACAGCACTGCCATCCGTACCGACACTCCGTTCGAGACCTGTTCGACGATCGTGGAGCGGCGCGGGTCGTCGGCCACCTCGGCCGCGATCTCCATGCCGCGGTTCATCGGGCCCGGGTGCATGACGATGGCCTCGTCCGGCAGCAGGCCCATCCGGTGCCGGTCCAGCCCGTAGCGCCGGCTGTACTCGCGCTCGGACGGGAAGTAGGCCTGGCCCATCCGCTCCCGCTGCACCCGCAGCATCATCACCACGTCGGACTTGGGCAGGGCGGAG
>DATDKW010000513.1:0-3301 GCA_036519715.1 Mycobacteriales bacterium | reverse complement strand
AGCAGCACGGCCAGCACCAGCACCGCGAAGGCCAGGCCGGTGATCCCCAGCGCCAGCCCCCCGTACGCCGTCGACCGCACCGACAGGGTCACGTCCCGGCCCAGCGGCCCCCCGGTCGGGGTGGTGGCCTGCACGGTGACCGAGAACGTCCCGGTCCGCTGGACCGACGCCGGCACCTGCACCGACCGCTTACCCCGGGGCGGGATCTGCTGCACGCCGACGTCGTCGGTCGTGAACCCGGCCGGCGTGTTCAGCCGGATCCGCACGTTGACCGGCACGGTCAACGTGTTCTCCACGGTCAGCAGCAGTGGGCTGTCGGAGGACGCGAGCGTGTAGTCGCCGGTGGCCGACGTGCTCACCGTCACCGAGCCCCGCAGCGCGCCGATCTGCCGCAGCAGCCGGTTCACGTACGACTGCCCGGACGGGAGCGCCGTCCGCCAGGCCGACGAGCTCGCCCGCCGCACCGCGTCCCCGTACGGCCCCAGCTCGGTGGCCGCGTCCTCGTTGCTCAGCGCGCCCCGGAAGTCGGCCACCTGGGACTGCACCGAGCCCAGCCCGGTCAGCTGCGTGGCCGGCAGCTCCCGGCGGCGGGCGTCGGCCGGGTAGACCAGTGCACCCCGGTCCACCGGCGGCGTGCTGGCGGCCGCGTCCAGCGCGTCGGCCGACGCCAGCCACGGGATCCGGGCCAGGTCGGCGGCCAGCGCCCGCGCGTACGCCGCCGGCGGGTCCCAGCGCCGCGGCGGGGCCAGCACGAAGGTCCGGTTGTCGTTCGGGGCCTCGGCGGTGATCATCGCCAGCTCGGCCAGCAGCCGCTGCTCGGCCTGCCGGGAGCCGCCGGCGAAGCCGCCCTTCCGCAGCGACCCGCGCCGCAGCAGGCTCTCCACCACCGGGTCGGACACCAGCGCGACCGCCTGCCCGGACAGTGCCGGCAGCGGCGACACCCCGCTCGGGGTCCGGCCCGAGTCGGGCTCGCCCGACCTCGACAGCGCGGTCGGGTCCAGCACCACCGCGCTCGCGCCCTGCGCGACCACGTCGTCCAGGGCGGTGTCGGTGAGCTGGCCGTCCGGTGGCCAGGACACCCCCATCGACGGGGCCACGCCCAGCACCCGCTTGGTCGCGGCCACGTCCGGCGCCTGGAACCGGCCCAGAGCCGCGTTGCCGCCGCGCTCCAGCGCGACCAGGTCGGGATCCGCGTACGGCGTGGCCACCAGCAGGTGCTTCGGCGCGATCGCGGCCAGCCGGGCCAGCCAGGCGGTGGCCGCGGCACCGCCCGTCCCGACGGCCTGGCGGCCGCCGGCGCTGACCCGGTAGCCGGCCGGGGACCGCATCCGGTCCAGCGCCTCGATGGTCTCCGGGTCGACCACCAGGGTCAGCCTGACCCGGCCGGTGACGCTTTCGGCCGCGCCCAGCAGCGTGTCCAGCCGGCCGCCGGCCGACACCGACCGGGCCAGCTGGTCGTCGATGAAGATCTCGGGCTTGCCCGGGGCGGTGCCGGTCAGCCGGTGCGGCCGGTCCAGCAGCGGCCACAGCAGCGTGGCCCGGATCCCGGCGATGCCGGACCGGAGGTAGGGCAGCAGCGTGCTCAGCCGGCCCAGCTCGATCCCGTCGTCCACCCGCTGCACGGTCAGCGCGACCGGATAGACCCCGGTCGAGCTGAACCCGGTCAGGGCCAGGTCGGCCGCCGCCGTCTCGTACCGGACCCGGATCGACCGGCCGGGGTCGAGCCCGGCCGGCAGCGGCAGCGCCGGTCCGCCGGCGAACGCGGTGCCGGGCACGTCGGTGTCGGCCGCCTGCAGCTCACCCCGGGTGTCGAGCACGGAACCGCGGCGTAGCCGGACCGTCAGCGGGCCGGTGCTCTGCGCGCTGGTGTTCTTCAGCACCGCGGTGACCCGGATGGTCGAGTCGGCGGTGACGTCGTGCGGCTCCAGCGTCTCCAGCGTCACGCTGACCGGCGCGGCCGGCGCGGTGGGGGCGGCCGCGGCCGCCGGCGCGGCCGTCAGCGGCAGCCCTGCGACCAGGGCGATCGCCACTGCGACGGCCCCGCCGAAGCGGCGCATCCGGTCAGACACTGTCGAGCAGCTCCGGGGCGCGGGCGACCAGGGTCCGCTCGTCCTCGTAGGCCAGCCGGCTGCCGAGCTCGTCCAGCGGCACCCAGGCCACCGCGGTGACCTCGACGTCCGCGTCGGACAGCTCGCCGCCCTCGGCCCGCAGCAGGAAGTGGTGCACGGTCTTGTGCACCCGCCGCCCGTCGGCCATGAACCAGAAGTCGATGGTGCCGAGCCGGCCGACGATCGTGCCGGCGATGCCGGTCTCCTCGGCCACCTCCCGGACTGCGGCCTGCTCGGCGCTCTCCCCGGCCTCGATGTGACCCTTGGGCAGCGACCACAGCAGCCGGCCGCGGCGGTCCTTGCGGCCGATCAACGCCGCGACAGCCCGGCCGGAGGAGTTGTCCACGACCAGTCCACCGGCGGACGTCTCGTCGACCCGGCGGACCCGGGGACGACGTGGACGGGCCATGCAGTCGATCGTAAGCGCCGCGCGGCACCGGCGTCGTTCTCGGTACGCTCGGCCGTCGTGTCCACGTTCGTGCAATCCCCAGGGGTTCCCGTGACCTCCCCCGCGGATCTCGTGCCGGTGCCCGAGGTCGCCGATGAGCTGGGCGACGCCTTTGCCCGGGCCGGTCACGACCTCCACCTGGTCGGCGGGACGGTCCGGGACGCGCTGCTCGGCCGCGGCTCCGACGACCTCGACTTCGCCACCGACGCCCGGCCGGAGGCGGTGCTGGCGCTGGTCGGCGGGCTGGGTGCGACCTGGACCACGGGCATCGAGTTCGGCACGGTCGGGGTGCTGGTCCGCGGCCGGCGCTGCGAGATCACCACCTACCGGGCCGACCGCTACGACCGGATCAGCCGCAACCCGCTCGTCGCGTACGGCGAGTCGCTCGACGACGACCTGCGCCGGCGCGACTTCACCATGAACGCGATGGCCCTGTCCGTGCCCGGCCACGTCTTCACCGACCCGTACGGGGGGTTGCGCGACCTGGCCGCCGGCGTGCTGCGGACGCCGGCCGACCCGCGGGAGTCGTTCGCCGACGACCCGCTGCGGATGCTGCGGGCGGCCCGGTTCGTGTCCCAGCTCGGCGTCACCCCGACCGCGGACCTGGTCGCCGCGATGACCGACCTGGCGCCGGAGATCGGCCGGATCACGGCCGAGCGGGTGCAGGCCGAGTTCTCCAAGCTGCTGCTCGGGCAGCACCCCCGGCGGGGGCTGGAGCTGCTGGTGGACACCGGGCTGGCCGACG
>DATDKW010000512.1:0-4598 GCA_036519715.1 Mycobacteriales bacterium | reverse complement strand
GGCGCTGCGGTTCTCGGCCGGCAACTTCTACGTCAACGACAAGCCGACCGGGGCCGTGGTCGGGCAGCAGCCGTTCGGCGGGGCCCGGGCCAGCGGCACCAACGACAAGGCCGGCTCGATCCTCAACCTGCTGCGCTGGGTCTCGCCCCGCACGATCAAGGAGACCCTGTCCCCACCGACCGACATCCGCTACCCCCACCAGGGGTCCTGAGTGGATCGGAATTTCGGCGAGCAGGGCGGCCGGCTCTCGTACGGCAGCTACCTGCACGTCCCGGACCTGCTGGAGCAGCAGGTCCCGGTCTCGGACCCCCCGGCCCATGACGAGCTGCTGTTCATCACGATCCACCAGGTCTACGAGCTGTGGTTCAAGCTGCTGTTGCACGAGCTCGGCGACGCCCGGGACCTGATGCTGGCCGGCGACGACTACCTGCCCCAGCTGCGGCTGCGCCGGGCCCAGGTCGTGCAGCGCGTGCTGATCGAGCAGGTCGACGTGCTGGAGACGATGACCCCGCAGGACTTCCTGGCCTTCCGGGCCTCGCTCGCGCCGGCCAGCGGGTTCCAGTCGGTGCAGTTCCGGGAGATCGAGTTCCTGTCCGGGGCCAAGGACCCGGCCTACATGAAGCGGCTGCACGACGCCTCGCCGGCCGAGCGGGAGCGCATGCGCCGGCGGCTGGACGAGCCCACGCTGTGGGACGGGTTCCTGGCCCTGATGGCCAAGGCCGGCTTCGACGTGGCCACCCCGGACACCCGCCGGGACGCGCTGCTGGCCATTTCCCGGGACCGGATGGCGTACGGTCCGCTCTGGGACCTGGCCGAGGCGCTGGTCGAGCACGACGCGATGTGGGCCCGCTGGCGGTCCCGGCACGTGCTCATGGTCGAACGGCAGATCGGGACGAAGTCGGGGACCGGCGGCTCGACCGGCGCCCCCTACCTGCGCGGCCGGCTGGACCTGCGGTTCTACCCGGAGCTGTGGGACGTGCGCTCCGCGCTGTGAGCCCCGGACACATCCGGACATAAGGCACTTACAAGATTTTCTTCGCCAACCCTTTCAATGTCCCTCGACTGCGCTTATCCTTCACCCGCCATCGGGTACGCGCTTCCTCCGGGGAGGGCGATCGATCATGGAGGTCACACCTTATGTCCGGCCAGATCAAGGTCGACTTCAGCTCCCTCTCGGAGCTTCAGAGCCAGGTGAACTCGTCCGCGCAGAAGATCCTCACCGAGATCGAGGAGATCAAGCGCACCGTCAGCGGCACCCAGGCCTACTGGACCGGCGCCGCGCAGGACCAGTTCGGTGCCCGCTACGCGCAGCTGGAGACCGCCCAGAAGAACGTGCAGGAGGCGATCACCCAGTTCGGCGGGCTGGTGGGCCGGGCCAACGCGGCCTACGGCGACGCCGAGTCCAAGATCAAGGGCATGTTCGCCGGCTAGGTCCCGCCACCCCACCGATTACGTCTGGAGGAACACCATGGCTGCTGGCTTCAACGTCACGGCGGAGACCCTGCAGGGTGACGCCACCCGCATCGCGACCGGCGCGGGCAACATCGAGGGTCACCTCGCCTTCCTGAAAAACGCCGTCGAGAGCGTCGTCGGCTCCGGCTGGGGCGGCGTGGCCGCCAACGAGGCCGCCAACCTGCACGCCAAGCTGGACAAGGCGGGGCGGGACGTGAAGGAGAGCACCTCCTTCTTCTCCCAGTCCACGGACGCGGCGGCGAAGAACTACGCGTCCCGCGAGGAAGAGGTCCGCGCTGCGTTCACCGGCGGGAACTAGTCCGACCGCACGCCGTCAGGGCCGGTCGTCCCCGCTCGGTGCGGGCGGCCGGCCCTGGGCGCATCCCCCCTCACAGCCAGCCGGTGCTCCTCACAGCCAGCCGTTGCGGCGGAAGCCCCGGTAGAGCACCAGGCAGGCCACCGCGATCAGGGCCAGCGTGAACGGATAGCCGTACTCCCAGTTGAGCTCGGGCATGTGCTGGAAGTTCATGCCGTAGATGCCCGCCACCGCGGTGGGGATGGCCAGGATCGCCACCCAGGCCGAGATCCGGCGCATGTCCTCGTTCTGCTCCACCGTCACCTGGGCCAGGTTGGCCTGGATGATCGTGGTCAGCAGCTCGTCGAACGCCCCGATCTGCTCGGTCACCCGGGCCAGGTGGTCCTCGACGTCCCGGAAGTACTCCCGGATCTCCGGGTGCACCAGCCGGATCGGGCGCTCCGACAGCGTCCGCAGCGGCGCGGCCAGCGGCCCGACCGCCCGGCGCAGCTCCAGCACCTCGCGCTTGAGGACGTAGATCCGCTCGGCGTCCCGGTTGGACCGGCCGGAACCGCCGAACACGGCCGACTCGACCGCGTCCACGTCCAGCTGCATCGAGTTCGTCACGCCGATGTAGTCGTCCACGATCCGGTCCATGATCGCGTGCAGCACCGCCGACGGGCCCATCGCCAGCCGCTCCGGGTCCTGCTCCATCGAGCGGCGCAGCCCCTGCAGGCCCCGCGGCTCCCCGCGCCGCACGGTGATCACGAAGTCGCGGCCCACGAAGACCGAGATCTCGCCGGTCTCGACCACCTCGACATCCGCGGCCGGCGACTCCGGGTGCACGTACCGGACCGTCTTCAGCACCGCGAACAGCGTGTCCTCGTAGCGGTCGAGCTTGGGCCGCTGGTGCGCGGCGTGGATCGCGTCCTCGACCGCCAGCGGGTGCAGGTCGAAGCGCTCGGCCAGCTCGGCCAGCTCGGCCTCGGACGGGTCGTGCACGCCCAGCCAGACGAAGCCCTCGCCGGTGCGGCGGACCTCGTCGATGACACCGGGCTCACAGCGGCCGGGCTGGCGCAGCCCGTCGACGTACACGCCGCAGTCGATGAGGGTGCCGGACCGCTCCCGGACCGCGGTGGCGGCCGGGCGGGCGGTGGCGCGGGCGAGCCGGCGTGGCGGCCGCAGGTGCGGGCTGCGCAGGTGGGGGAGCATGGACACGGCAGGACTCCTGGGCGCGCAGGGGAAGGTGCGGGCAGTGCGCGCCCCGCGGCGGGTCGGGCCGGTCGGGCTGGCAGCGGCAGGATCAGCCGCGCGGCCCGGCGGTGACCGGATGCGGGACGCGGCTGGTACTGGCTGGGCGGTCGTTGCGCACCGCGTCACCTCCTCGGGTCAGGGCCGGACAGGCCGACAGCCGAATGTACCCGCCGCAACCATCTCTGTCCCGGGGGCGGCCGGTGAACGCTCAGCGAGGCAGCACCGACCACTCGGTCAGCGCCGCCACCAGCCCGTCGGTGACCGGCAGCGCGGCCAGCCCGGCCGCGTCCACCCACCGCACGTCGTCCGCGTCGTCCCCGGCCCGCAGCTCGCCGCCGGCGACCGCGCAGGTCACGTCCACGATCTCGTACGTGACCCCGCCCGGGCCCGGCCGCCGTACCCGGCCGGCCACCGCCCCGGCCGTCACCACCAGCCCGGTCTCCTCGTACGTCTCCCGGACGGCGGCCGCGGCCGCGTCCTCGCCGGCCTCGCACCGCCCGCCCGGCAGCGACCACAGCCCGCGCCCGGGCTCCCGCCCGCGCCGGACCAGCAGCAGCCGCCCGGCCGCGTCATGGACGATGGCACCGGCACACGGCACCAGCTCGGACGTCACTCTCCGACGGTATCCGGATGCGATGGTGACTCAGGGTCAACGTGAGCTTGACGTACGGTCCGGTAGCGGGGAACGTGAAGCCGTCGCTCGTTCCGGCGCGCGCCGACGTGGGGAGTTGGGTCTCGTCAAGGCATCAGGCATGATCGCCGCAGCGCTTCCCGGCCACCGGGCCCTGGAGCGCTGGTCCAGCATGAGTACGTACCGTAGGCTGCTCGCTACAGACTGGGACGTACGCCGCAGGCACTGTCCGGAGGTTTGCTGACGTGAACGCCCTCAACAAGATCGGTGGGGCCCTCCTCGCCGCGATCCTGCTGATTGCCGTGATCTCCGGTCTGCAGACCGGGACCGGCCGGTCGGCCGGCACCTCGGTGCTCAACGCCGGCAAGTCCGTGCTGGCCTGGGCGGGCGACCAGATCTCGCGCATCGGCGTCAACGTCGACACCGCCGGCAACCTCGGCAAGGCGCTGGTGATCGGGCTGATCATCTTCGTCGCGCTCATGCTGCTGGTGCCGGCCACGCGCAACGGCCGGGGCTTCGCGGTCTCCGCGTTCCTGTGCCTGCTCATCGCGCTGCTGCTGTTCCAGCCGTCGATCGGCACCTCGCTCCGCAACGCGGTCAGCATGTCGCCGGCCGGCACGATGCTGGTCCGGTAGCCCCGGTGACCGACGCGGGCAAATACCTGCTCCCGACGGAGCGGGTCGAGGTCAAGATCCGGCGGCACTGGGCCGTGCTGGCCGGGGACACGCTGCAGACGATCCTGCTGCTGGTCGTCGGCGTGCTGCTGGCCCGGGTGCTGTCCTCCGTCGGCTTCGCCGAGATGGTGGCGGTCTACTTCTGCATCTTCGTGGTCGCCCGGTGGATCTGGAAGCTGGTCGACTGGAACCACGAGGTGCTGATCGTCACCGACAAGCGGCTGCTGCTGCTGACCGGCATCTTCAGCCGCAACGTGGCGATCATGCCGCTGGTGAAGGTCACCGACCTCAC
>DATDKW010000511.1:0-2411 GCA_036519715.1 Mycobacteriales bacterium | reverse complement strand
TGGGCGATCGACGGCGACGGCTGCTTCCAGATGACCAACCAGGAGCTGGCCACCTGCGCCCTGGAGGGCATCCCGATCAAGGTCGCGATCATCAACAACGGCAACCTCGGCATGGTCCGGCAGTGGCAGAACCTCTTCTACTCCGAGCGCTACAGCCAGACCGACCTCGGCACCCACAAGCACCGCATCCCCGACTTCGTGAAGCTGGCCGACGCACTCGGCTGCGTCGGGCTGCGCTGCGAGTCCAAGGAGGATGTGGACGGCGTGATCGAGAAGGCGATGCAGATCAACGACCAGCCCGTGGTCGTCGACTTCATCGTCGGGCAGGACGCGCAGGTCTGGCCGATGGTCGCGGCCGGCACGAGCAACGACGAGATCATGGCCGCCCGCGGGGTCAGGCCGATCTGGGATGAGGTGGAGGGATGATGGCCGACACTGTGGCCGTGCGGCCCATCCGGGACGAGGTCGAGGGCTGAGATGACGCACGCACCGCTGGCGCAGGCCCAGGGAGAGAGCAGATGACGACACACCACACGCTGTCGGTGCTGGTCGAGAACAAGCCGGGCGTGCTGGCCCGCGTCTCCGGCCTGTTCAGCCGGCGCGGCTTCAACATCGAGTCGCTGGCGGTCGGCCCGACCGAGCACGCCGACGTGTCCCGGATGACCATCGTCGTGGCCGTCGACCAGCTACCGCTGGAGCAGGTCACCAAGCAGCTCAACAAGCTGGTCAACGTCATCAAGATCGTCGAGCTCGACCCGGCCCAGTCCGTGCAGCGGGAGCTGCTGCTGGTCAAGGTCCGGGCCGACGCGGCCGTGCGCAGCGCCGTGCTCGAGGTGGCCACGCTGTTCCGGGCCAAGGTCGTCGACGTCGGCACCGAGTCGGTCACCATCGAGGCCACCGGCACCGCGGACAAGCTCGAGGCCCTGGTCAAGGTCCTGGAGCCGTACGGGGTGCGCGAGCTGGTGCAGTCGGGCATGGTCGCCGTCGGCCGCGGGCCCCGCTCCATCACCGGCACCGCCCTGCGCGCGCTCGACCGCCCGGCCTGACGGCCGCCCCATCCCAGACAGTCCACTGAAGACAGTCCAGAGAGGACACTCATGGCAGCCCGGATGTTCTACGACGACGACGCCGACCTGTCGCTGATCCAGGACCGGACGGTGGCCGTGCTCGGCTACGGCAGCCAGGGCCACGCGCACGCGCTGTCGCTGCGCGACTCCGGCGTCGACGTGCGGATCGGCCTGCCCGAGGGGTCGAAGAGCCGGGAGAAGGCCGAGTCCGAGGGGCTGCGGGTGCTCACCCCCGCGGACGCCTGCGAGGAGGCCGACCTGGTGATGATGCTGGCGCCGGACACCGTGCAGCGCAGCCTGTTCGCGGAGGCGGTGGCGCCCAGCCTGGTCCCCGGCGACGCGCTGTTCTTCAGCCACGGCTTCAACATCCGCTACGGCCTCATCACCCCGCCCGAGGGCGTCGACGTGGCCATGGTCGCGCCCAAGGGCCCGGGCCACCTGGTCCGCCGCCAGTTCGCCGACGGCAAGGGCGTGCCCTGCCTGGTCGCGGTGGAGCAGGACGCCTCCGGCCACGCCCTCGGCCTGGCGCTGGCCTACGCGAAGGGGATCGGCGGCACCCGCGCCGGCGTCATCGAGACCACGTTCACCGAGGAGACCGAGACGGATCTGTTCGGCGAGCAGGCGGTGCTCTGCGGCGGCACCACCGCGCTGGTGGCGGCCGGCTTCGACACCCTGGTCGAGGCCGGCTACCAGCCGGAGGTGGCCTACTTCGAGTGCCTGCACGAGCTCAAGCTCATCGTCGACCTCATGTACGAGGGCGGCATCGCCCGGATGCGCTACTCCATCTCCGACACGGCCGAGTACGGCGACCTCACCCGCGGCCCGCGGATCATCGACGAGCACGTCAAGGCGTCGATGCAGCAGATCCTGGGCGAGATCAAGGACGGCACGTTCGCCCGCGAGTGGGTGGCCGAGGACGACGCCGGCCGGCCCAACTTCGCCGCCCTGCGGGACAAGGGCGCGGCCCACCCGATCGAGACCACCGGCGCGCACCTGCGCGGGCTGATGTCCTGGGTCGACCGGCCCATCACCGAGACCGCCTGATTCGCACTTCTCACCCCTCTGGCGGGTTTGATCTCCGCCGGAGGGGTGTAAGTGTCGGGAAGATCGGTTCGGGCTTCTGCCCGGTCCCTATCCCGGGAGGCCGCCGTGGGCACTCACCCGTCAGCGACGATCCTTGCGGCAGGCGGTCCGCGACTGCCCGTCAACACGCTCGACTACACGATCCTGGCGATCTACTTCGTCGTCGTGATCGGGATCGGCGTGATGGCCCGCCGGGCGATCGCGACCAGCGAGGACTTCCTGCTCTCGGGCCGGTCGCTGCCGGCCTGGGTGACCGGCCTG
>DATDKW010000510.1:0-8200 GCA_036519715.1 Mycobacteriales bacterium | reverse complement strand
AAGGCCGGTCAGCGACCCTACCTGGAGCAGCGATGAGGACGATCGAGCACTGGATCGACGGCAGCAACACCGCCGGCGCCGGCACCCGCCGGGCGCCGGTGTGGAACCCGGCGACCGGGGCCCAGCAGGCCGAGGTCGTGCTGGCCGAACCGTCCGACGTGGACACCGCCGTGGCCGCGGCCACGGCGGCGTACGCGGACTGGTCGCAGACGTCGCTCAGCCGCCGGACCAAGGTGCTGTTCGCCTTCCGGGAGCTGGTCAACGCCCGCGCCGGTCAGCTGGCCGAGATCGTGTCCGACGAGCACGGCAAGGTGCTGTCGGATGCCATGGGCGAGGTGCAGCGCGGCCTGGAGGTCGTCGAGTTCGCCTGCGGGCTGCCCACGCTGCTCAAGGGCGACTACTCCGACCAGGTCTCGGGCGGGATCGACCTCTACTCGATCCGGGAGCCGCTCGGGGTCTGCGCCGGGATCACCCCCTTCAACTTCCCGGCCATGGTGCCGATGTGGATGCACCCGGTCGCGATCGCCTGCGGCAACACGTTCGTGCTCAAGCCGAGCGAGCGCGACCCGTCGGTGTCCACCCTGGTCGCCCAGCTCTGGCAGGAGGCCGGGTTGCCCGACGGCGTGTTCAACGTCGTGCACGGCGACAAGGTCGCGGTCGACGCGATCCTCGACCACCCCGGCATCGCCGCGGTGTCCTTCGTCGGCTCCACCCCGATCGCCCGCTACATCCACCAGAAGGCCAGCGCGGCCGGCAAGCGGGTGCAGGCCCTGGGCGGGGCCAAGAACCACGCGATCGTGCTGCCCGACGCCGACCTCGACTTCACCTCCGACCACCTGGTCGCGGCCGCGTTCGGATCGGCCGGGGAGCGGTGCATGGCCGTCTCGGCCACCGTCGCGGTCGGCTCGGTCGGCGACGCGCTGGTGGACATCGTCAGCGAGAAGGCCCGCAAGGTCACCGTCGGCGCCGGCCGCGACGCCGGCAGCGAGATGGGCCCGGTCATCACCGCCGCCGCCCGCGACCGCATCGTCGGCCTGATCGGCTCCGGCCAGCGGCAGGGCGCGTCGGTGCCGGTGGACGGGCGCGACCTGGTCGTGCCCGGCCACGAGGACGGCTTCTTCGTCGGTCCGACGGTGCTCGACGCGGTCACCCCGGAGATGGAGGTCTACCGGGAGGAGGTCTTCGGGCCGGTGCTCTCGGTGCTGCGGGCCGACTCCACCGACGCTGCCATCGAGCTGGTCAACGCCAACCCGTACGGCAACGGGACGGCGGTGTTCACCAACTCCGGCGAGGCCGCGCGGCGGTTCGTCCGCGGCGTGCACGTCGGCATGGTCGGGGTGAACGTGCCGATCCCGGTGCCGATGGCGTACTACTCCTTCGGCGGCTGGAAGGACTCGCTGTTCGGGGACAAGCACGTGCACGGCCCCGAGGGAATCTCGTTCTACACCCGTGCGAAGGTCGTCACCGCACGCTGGCCCCGGGTCGAGCACGATTCCGGGGCCAGCTACCACTTCCCGACCGCGACCTGAGGGTCGGACCGAACGCACGCGCGCCGTCCCCGCGGACGGCCCGGAACGGAGGAACCCATGAGGAACCGGACCCGGTGGCTCACCGGCCTGCTGGTGGTGCCGCTCGCCGTGCTCGCCGGCTGCTCCAAGACCGCCAACAACGCCCCGGCGGCCAGCACCGACACCGGCAACGGGTCGGGCGGCTACGGATACTCGATCGCGGTGGTGACCCACGGAGCCCCCGGCGACGCCTTCTGGAGCGTCGTCAAGGCCGGCGCGGAGAAGGCCGGCAAGGACATGGGGGACAAGGTCTCCTACCAGAGTGACGGCGACCCGCAGAAGCAGTCGCAGCTCATCGACGCGGCCGTCAACCAGAAGGTCGACGGGCTGGTCGTGTCCATGGCCAACCCGGACGCGCTGAAGTCCTCGATCGAGAAGGCCGTGGCGGCCGGCATCCCGGTCATCACCATCAACTCCGGCCAGGAGAAGTCGGCCTCGTTCGGCGCCATCACCCACGTCGGCCAGGATGAGGGGATCGCGGGCGAGGGCGCCGGGCAGCGGCTGAAGTCCGAGGGCGTGACCAAGCTGCTCTGCGTCATCCACGAGGCCGGCAACATCGGCCTGGAGCAGCGCTGCGCCGGGGCCAAGAAGGCGATCGGCCAGGTCGAGAACCTCCAGGTCAACGGGACCGACCTGCAGTCGGCGCAGTCGACCATCAAGGCCAAGCTGCAGTCGGACAAGAGCGTCGACGGCGTCCTCACCCTCAACCCCGGGGTCGCGGCCGTCGCCGTCACCGCGGTCGCCGACTCCGGCTCCAAGGCCAAGCTGGCCACCTTCGACCTCAACGCCGACGTGGTCACCGCCATCACCGGCGGCAAGATCGACTTCGCCGTGGACCAGCAGCAGTTCCAGCAGGGCTACCTGCCGGTGGTGCTGCTGACCCAGTACAAGTCCAACCTCAACACGGTCGGCGGCGGGCTGCCGGTGCTGACCGGTCCGGGCTACGTGACCAAGGACAACGCGGCCAAGGTCGCCGACCTCGCGAAGGCCGGCACCCGCTGACCTCGCCGGCGGGCGGGGCTCCGGCCCCGCCCGCCCCACCCCGTACGGGAGGGAGTGTGCCTCGTGACCACTGTGGTCGGTGACCGCGTCGTCGACGAACGGGTCGCCCGGATCGGCGTGCTGCGCCGGATCCTGCTCAAGCCCGAGCTGGGCGCGCTGATCGGCGTCGTCATCGTGTTCGTGTTCTTCGCCGCGCTGTCGGACGTGTTCCGCAGCGCCAGCGGGGTGGCGAACTGGCTCGACCCCGCCTCCACGCTCGGCATCGTCGCGGTGGCTGTGGCGCTGCTCATGATCGGCGGCGAGTTCGACCTGTCCGCCGGGGTCATGACCGGCACCTCCGGCCTGACCACGGGGCTGCTGTCCACCTACTACGGCTGGAACCTCTGGGCCGCGATCCTGGTCTCGCTGCTGCTGGCGCTGGCCATCGGCTTCGGCAACGGCTACCTGGTCGTGCGCACCGGCCTGCCCAGCTTCATCATCACCCTGGGCTCGTTCCTGATGCTGCAGGGCCTGAACATCGGCATCACCAAGCTGGTCACCGACACCGTGCAGGTCGGCGCGATCGAGCAGACCACCGGCTACCGGGCCGCGCACGCGATCCTGGCCAGCACCGTGTCGATCGGCGGGACCCGGTTCCAGATCGCGATCCTGTGGTGGGTGCTGGTCACCGCGATCGGCGCCTGGGTGCTGCTGCGGACTCGGTTCGGCAACTGGACGTTCGCCATCGGCGGCGACACCGGGGCGGCCCGCAACGTCGGCGTGCCCGCGGCCCGGACGAAGATCGCGCTGTTCATGGCCGTCTCGGCCGCGGCCTGGTTCGTCGGCACCGTCAACGCCGTCCGGCTGACCTCGGTGCAGGCCAACACCGGCGTCGGGCTGGAGCTGACCTTCATCGTCGCCGCGGTCATCGGCGGCTGCCTGCTGACCGGCGGCTACGGCTCGGTCATCGGCGCCTCCCTGGGCGCGCTCATCTTCGGCATGACGTCACAGGGGATCGTGTACGCCGGCTGGGACGCCGACTGGTTCAAGTTCTTCCTCGGCGCGATGCTGCTGCTGGCCGTGCTGGCCAACCAGTTCGTCCGCCGGTACGCCGAGCAGAGCCGGAGGTAGGCGTGTCTTCTCCCGACCCCGCCACGGACGCGCCGCTGCTGGAGATCCGCAACATCTCCAAGTTCTTCGGCAGCGTCATCGCGCTCAAGGACATCTCCACGACCGTCCGGGCCGGCCAGGTCACCTGCGTCCTGGGCGACAACGGGGCCGGCAAGTCCAGCTTCATCAAGGTGTTGTCCGGGGTGCACCGCCCGGACGAGGGCGAGCTGGTCCTGGACGGCCGGCCGGTCGCCTTCGACACCCCGCGCCACGCCCTGGACTCCGGCGTCGCCACCGTCTACCAGGACCTGGCGATGATCCCGCTGATGGCGATCTGGCGGAACTTCTTCCTCGGCTCCGAGCCGACCACCGGCTGGGGCCCGTTCCGCCGCTTCGACCGGGAGAAGGCCAAGGCCGTCACCCGCAAGGAGCTGGGCGACATGGGCATCGACATCCGCGATCCCGACCAGCCGGTCGGCACGCTCTCCGGCGGCGAGCGTCAGTCGGTGGCCATCGCCCGGGCCGTCCACTTCGGAGCGCGGCTGCTCATCCTGGACGAGCCGACGTCGGCGCTGGGTGTGAAGCAGGCCGGGGTCGTGCTGCGCTACATCGTGCAGGCCCGCGACCGCGGCCTCGGGGTCATCTTCATCACCCACAACCCGCACCACGCGTACCCGGTCGGCGACCGGTTCGTGCTCCTCAAGCGCGGCCGCAGCCTCGGCGACTTCGCCAAGTCCGAGGTGAGCATCGAGGAGATCACCCGGATGATGGCCGGCGGCGCCGAGCTGGAGGCCTTGACCCACGAGCTGGCCGGGGACCCCGGCGCTCGCGCGGTGGCGGCGCAGCTGGACGAGGACGTGACCGCGCTCGGCCTCAAGCAGGGCGGCTGAGCCCGTGACGGTGGACCGCATCCGGCTGGGGACCGCGCCCGACTCGTGGGGCGTCTGGTTCGCCGACGACCCGGCCCAGACGCCGTGGTCCCGGTTCCTCGACGAGGTGGCCGGGGCCGGGTACGAGTGGATCGAGCTCGGCCCGTACGGCTACCTGCCGACCGACCCGGGCCGGCTGCGCGACGAGCTCGGCCGGCGGGGGCTGCGGGCCAGCGGGCAGGCGGTCTTCGCGGCGCTGCACCACGGCCCGGCCGGCTGGGACCGGGCGCTGGCCGACGTGCTCGACTCGGCCCGGCTCGTCCGGGCGGCCGGGGCCCGGCACCTGGTCCTGCTGCCGACGCTCTACCGGACGGAGGACGGCACCGGCGGGGTCCTGGAGCCGGCCGAGCTGACCCCGCAGCAGTGGTCGGACCTCACCGGCGGCGCCACCCGGCTGGGCCGGATCCTGGCCGAGGAGCTCGACGTGCGGCTGGTGTTCCACCCGCACGCCGACACCCACGTCGGCACCCAGCCGGAGGTGGAACGCTTCCTGGCCGACACCGACCCGGAGTGGGTCTCGCTGTGCCTGGACACGGGCCACATCTCCTACTACGGCGGGGACAACCTCCAGCTGCTGCAGCGGTATCCGGACCGGATCGGCTACGTGCACCTCAAGCAGGTCGACCCGGCCGTGACCCGGCGGGTGGCGGCGGAGGGGATCTCGCTGGCCGAGGCGGTGCGGGCCGGGGTCATGGTCGAGCCGCCGAAGGGCATCCCGGACTTCGAGCCGGTGATCGCGGCCCTGGCCGCCCTGCACACCGACCTGTTCGCGATCGTGGAGCAGGACCTCTACCCCTGCGACTTCGACGTCCCGCTGCCGATCGCGTCCCGGACCCGGGACTACCTGAGCCGGCTCGGGCTCGGAGGGGCGGCGTGACGCTCTCGGTCGGGGTGATCGGCACCGGGAGCATCGGCACCGACCACGTCCGGCGGCTGGCCGCGCAGGTCGCGGGCAGCCGGGTGGCGGCCGTCTTCGACGTCGCGGCCGAGCGGGCGGCCGAGGTCGCGGCGGCGGCCGGTGCCACCGCGCACCGGCGGGCCGGCGACGTCATCGCCGACCCGGACGTCGACGCGGTGGTGATCGCGTCCCCCGGCGGCACCCACGCCGGCCTGGTCCTCGACTGCCTGGCCGCCGGCAAGCCGGTGCTGTGCGAGAAGCCGCTGGCCGAGACGGCCGCGGACGCGCTGGCGGTGGTGCGGGCCGAGGCGGAACTGGGCCGCCGGCTGGTCCAGGTCGGATTCATGCGCCGGTACGACCCCGGCTACGTGCAGCTGAAGTCCACAGTGGACTCCGGTGCGGTCGGCGAGCCGCTGCTGCTGCATTGTGTGCACCGCAACGCCTCCGCCCCGCCCGGGTTCACCAGCGAGATGTCGCTGACCGACTCGGTGGTGCACGAGATCGACGCCGGCCGGTGGCTGCTCGGGGCCGAGTTCGCGGCCGTCACGGTGATCGCGGTGCGGCCCAGTCCGCTGGCCGGGCCGGGGATCCGCGACCCGCAGCTGGTGCTGCTGGAGACGGCGGCCGGGGTGGTGGTCGAGGTCGAGAGCTTCGTCAACGCCCGGTACGGCTACGAGGTGCGGTGCGAGGTCGTCGGGTCGACCGGCACGGCGGCGCTGGACACCCCGGCCACGGGGGCGGTCACGCTGGCGGGCGCGCGGTCCACGCCGGTGCCGGCCGACTGGCGGCAGCGGTTCGCCGAGGCCTACCACCGGGAGCTGCAGGACTGGGTGGACGGGCTGGCGGCGGGCCGGGTGACCGGGCCGACCGCCTGGGACGGGTACGCCGCGGCCGCGGTGGCCGAGGCCTGCGTCAGCTCCCTGCACAGCGGGGTCCGTACCGGGGTCGAGCTGGCGTCGCCGCCGGCCCTGTACGGGCCGGCGCTCGGTGGGCCGCCGCTCGGCGGGTCGGCCTGATGGCGCGAGAGCTGCGGGTGGGGCTGGCCGGGCTGGGGCGGATGGGCCGGATCCACGCCGCCAACCTGGCCGGGCGGGTCCCGTCGGCGGCCCTGGCCGCGGTGACCGACTTCGACCCGGCGGTCGCGGCCGCGGTCGGCGCCGAGCTCGGGGTGCCGGTGGTGCCGGACTTCGACGCGCTGCTGTCCGAAGTGGACGCCGTGGCGATCGCCACCCCCACCGGCACGCACGCCGAGCTGATCACGGCGGCGGCCGCGGCCGGGCGGGCGGTGTTCTGCGAGAAGCCGGTGTCGCTGGACCGGCCGGCCACGGTGGCGGCGCTGGCCGCGGTCGAGAAGGCCGGCGTGCCGCTGCAGGTCGGCTTCCACCGCCGGTTCGACCCGGACTACGCCGCCGCCACGGCGCGGATCCGGGCCGGCGAGCTCGGCCAGGTCTACCTGTTCCGGACGTCGCTGCGGGACATGCGCTCGCCCGACCCGGCCTTCCTGGCCTCCTCCGGCGGCTTCTTCGTCGACGTCACCATCCACGACCTGGACACCGCCCGCTGGATGGCCGGCGAGATCGTCGAGGTCACCGCGACCGGGGCGGCGCTGTCCGACCCGCGGTTCGCCGAGCTCGGCGACATCGACACCGCGCTGGTGACCCTGCGGTTCGCCAGCGGCACGCTCGGGGTGATCGACAACAGCCGCTGCGCCGGGTACGGCTACGAGTGCTCCACCGAGGTGGTCGGCTCGGCCGCGACCGTGCGGATCGACAACCCGCCGCCGCGGCACTACCGCTGGCTCACCCCGGGCGCCAGCACGCAGGGGATCGTGCGCGACTTCCAGGAGCGCTACCCGGTGGCGTACGCGGCCGAGCTCGAAGGGTTCGCCCGGGCGGTCCTGGCCGGGGAGCCGCCGGCGGTCGGCGGGGCCGACGCGCTGGCCGCGTACGACCTGGCGGTGGCGGCGGACCGGTCCTGGCGCACCGGCCTCCCGGTCCGGATCACCCCGGCCTGACGCCCCCGACCCATCCGGTCCCGGCCGGCCCGGTCCCGGCGGGCCCGGCACCGGTCCTGGCGGCACCGGCCCGTCCGGTCGGGACGCCGCGGCGGTCGAGCCAGGCGACGACCGCGGCATGTGGGAAGGTGAGGGCCAGCAGGACCGCGACCGCGGCGGCCGGGTCGGCGACCTGCCGCCGGGACCACAGCAGCGCCAGGACGGCCAGGGCGGCGGCCGAGGGCAGCGCGGCGGCCCGGGCGAACCGGGCCAGCACCTGGGCCGGGGCGTCCCGGCCGGGCCCGGCCGGGGTCAGGGCCAGCAGCCGGGCGGTGTGCCGCAGCGCGTGCCAGCCGCCGAAGTAGGTCCCGAACGCCGCGGCCGGCGGAGCGACCGCGAGCACGGCCGCCACCAGCAGCACCTCGGCGGCGACCCCGGGCCGGCCGGCCCGCAGGGCCAGGACCGCGGCCGCGAGCACGCCGGCGACCGCGGCCGCGACCACCGCCGCGCGCAGGCCGGGGGACTCCAGCGGCCAGCCGGAGATGCGCAGGGCGGCCAGCACGTCGCCGGTCCGCGC
Source organism: Mycobacteriales bacterium (assembly GCA_036519715.1). GTDB lineage: Bacteria > Actinomycetota > Actinomycetes > Mycobacteriales > CADCTP01 > CADCTP01. The sequence continues at coordinate 144 of DATDKW010000510.1, read as the reverse complement.
CGGGTCGCCGAGCACGGCCACCGCCACGACCGGCAGCCCGACGCCGGCGACGGCGGCCCAGCGGGCGCCGGGACCGGACCCGGTGCCGTCCCGTACACCCGCGAACTCGGCCTCGCCGGTGCCGAAGTGCCACACCGACAGGGC
>DATDKW010000509.1:0-4951 GCA_036519715.1 Mycobacteriales bacterium | reverse complement strand
CCGGCCGGTCTCGTCGCCGGTCCCGGTCTCGGGCAGCTCGCCGACCGGCTGCTCCCACCAGGGCTTGCGCCGCCACCAGTCCGTCTGCGCGTTGACCAGCACGCGCCGGGCGTACGCGGTGGCGTCCTCGGTCCGGACCCGGCTCCAGGCCGCGTACGTCCGGACCAGCGCGGTCTGGACCAGGTCCTCGGCCCGGTGCCGGTCGCCGGTGAGCAGCCAAGCCGTGTGCAGCAGGTGGGGCGAGGCGCCGCGGACGAACTCCGCGAACTGCTCGGGTGGGGACACGCGGCCTCCTTGTCGGGATGTCGCAGGGAATACGGTCCCGTACCGGCTCGGGTTGTGTGGCCCCGCTGCACTAGGCTCGCCAGGGTGAGACTGCTGCGCCGCCGGAGCGACACTCCGGCCGATGCCGACCCGGTGGAGCCGGTCGGCGCGGCGGACGGATCGACCCGGTCCACCGGCAAGGGCCGGCCGACCCCGCGCCGCCGCGAGGCGCAGCGCCGCCGGACCGGCCCGGTGGCCCCGCCGCCCCGGACCCGCCGCGAGGCGTACAAGCGGATGCGGGAGCAGGGCGGCGACCGGCGCACCACCGTCCGCGAGGCGATGCGCAGCGGCGACGAGCGCTACCTGGGCGCCCGCGACCGCGGACCGGAGCGCCGCCTGGTCCGCGACATCATCGACTCCCGCCGCAACGCCGGCACGCTGTTCCTGATGTCCGCGGTGGTCTACTTCGTCGGCCTCATCGTGCCGAGCGTGCAGGTCAAGGCGGCGATCACGGCGCTGTGGCTGACCGTGCTGATCCTGCTCATCGTGGACTCGACGGTGATCGGGTTCCGGATCCGGAAGCTGATGCGGGAGCGGTTCCCCGACTCCACCCAGAAGACCTCCTCGCTGGTGTTCTACGGGGCGACCCGGGCCACCATGATCCGCCGGTGGCGCACCCCCAAGCCGATGGTGGAGGTCGGCGACAGGATCTAGGTCGCACTAGGCTCGGTGGAATGGAATTCCGTCGCCTGGGCCGCAGCGGCCTGTCCGTCAGCGAGATCGCGTACGGCAACTGGCTCACTCACGGCAGTCAGGTCGAGGAGGACGCCGCGCACGCCAGTGTGCGGGCCGCCCTCGACGCCGGTATCACCACCTTCGACACCGCCGACGTGTACGCGCAGACCAAGGCCGAGTCGGTGCTCGGCCGGGCCCTGCAGGGCGTCCGGCGGGAGAGCTACGAGCTGTTCACCAAGGCGTTCTGGCCGACCGGGCCGGGCGAGAACGACAAGGGCCTCGGCCGCAAGCACCTGGTCGAGAGCTGCCATGCGTCGCTGCGCCGGCTCGGCACCGACTACCTCGACCTCTACCAGGCCCACCGCTACGACCCGTCGACTCCGCTGGAGGAGACGATGCTGGCGTACGCGGACCTGGTCCGGCAGGGCAAGATCCTCTACGTCGGCGTGTCCGAATGGTCCGGCCCGCAGATCACCGCCGCGGCCGAGCTGGCCCGGGAGCTCCGCGTGCCGTTCATCTCCAACCAGCCGCAGTACTCGATGCTCTGGCGGGTCATCGAGTCCGAGGTCGTGCCGGCCAGCGAGAAGGCCGGGATCGGGCAGATCGTCTGGTCGCCGGTCGGGCAGGGCGTGCTGACCGGCAAGTATCAGCCCGGGGCGGCGCCGCCGGCCGGATCCCGGGCCACCGACGAGACCGGGTCGCGGTTCATCACCCGGATGCTGAACGACGACGTGCTGACCCGGGTGCAGCAGCTGCGGCCGGTGGCCGACGATCTCGGGCTGACGATGGCGCAGCTGGCCATCGCCTGGGTGCTGCAGAACCCGAACGTGTCGGCCGCGATCATCGGCGCCAGCCGGCCCGAGCAGGTCACCGACAACGTCAAGGCGGCCGGGGTGTCGCTCGAGCAGGGCGTGCTCGAGCGCATCGACGAGATCCTCGGCGACGTCGTCGTCCGCGACCCGTCGAAGATCGGCTGATCAGCGTCCCCGAGCCGGCCGCTCGCCGGCTCGGGGATCAGCCTCGGCCGGCTCGGGGGATCAGCCGTCGGCCGGGGTCAGGGGCATGGAGTATTCGACGCGGTCGTCCTCGAGCAGCTGGACCTGGGTGATGCCGGAGTCGAGCAGGGTCCGCCAGACCTCACCGAGCCAGGACTCGGCGTCGCCCTTGGCGCCGAAGGTCTCGTCGTTGTCCGGCGGCGGCACCTGCCGGCCGTCGGCGTCCTGATAGCGCCAGCTCCACGTCACGCCCGCAGGCTACCGGTCGTGCCCCGGGGCGCCTCCGGTAGCGTCCCCGGCTTGAGTCTTGGTTGTCTCGCCGGTCAGCTGGCACAGCCCGGCAGCGACGGAGGGATCCCGTGACCGCACCGCTCGACCTGGACGCGCTGGGCACGCTGGTCCAGCCCCTCGACGACGACGCGGCGGCGGCGACCCGGGAGCGGCTGGACTCGCTGGCCCGCTCCCGCGACGCCCTCGGCCGGCTGGACGAGCTGACGGTGTGGCTGGCCGGCGTCCAGGGCGTGTCGCCGCCGCGGGACCCGGAGCAGGCCCGGGTGGTGGTGTTCGCCGGGGAGCACGGCGTCGCCTCCGCCGGCGTCTCCGCGTACCCGCCGGAGGCGACGGCGTGGCAGCTGACGCTGGCCCATTCCGGCGGCTCGGCGGTCAACTCGCTGGCCCGGACCGTCGGCGCCACCATCCGGCTGCTGGACCTGTCCGTGGACGCGACGACGCCCGAGGAGCTGACCAAGTTCAAGGTGCGGCGGGGCAGCGGGCGGATCGACCAGGAGGACGCGCTGACCCTGGCCGAGGCCGAGACCGCCTTCCGCACCGGGATCGCGATCGCCGACGAGGAGGTCGACTCCGGCGCGGACCTGCTGATCCCGGGTGAGCTGGGGGTGGCCGGGACGACCGTGGCCGCGGTGCTCATCGCGGCGCTGACCGACTCCGAGCCGGTCAAGGTCATCGGCCGCGGCTCCGGCATCGACGACCGGGCCTGGATGCGCAAGGTGGTGGCGATCCGGGACGGGCTGCGCCGGGCCAAGCCGTTCACCGCGGACCCGGTGGCGCTGCTGGCGGTGGCCGGCGGGGCGGACGTCGCCGCGATGACCGGGTTCCTGGTCGAGGCCGCGGTCCGGCGCACGCCGGTGCTGCTGGACGGGGTGCTGTCGGCGGCGGCGGCCCTGGTGGCGAGCGCGATCGCGCCGGCCGCGCCGGCGTGGTGGCGGGCCGCGCACCGCTCGGCCGAGCCGGCCCACGCGATCGCGCTGAAGCACCTCGGTCTGGAGCCGGTGCTCGACCTCGGCATCCGGTCCGGCGAGGGCGCGGGCGCGCTGGCGGTGCTGCCGCTGATCCACGCCGCCGTCCGGGCCTGCGCCGAGACCAGCACGGCCGAGGAGGCCAAGCTCCCCCGGATCGACCCCGGGCTCTAGTCCCGCACGTGCGGCGGCACGAAGGGCGGCTTGACCACCCGGACCGGCGCGGGCCGGCCCCGGACGTCGACCACGACCTCGTCGCCCTCGCCGACCCCGGCCGCGGTCGACAGCAGCGCCAGCCCGATCCCCTTCTTCAGCGTCGGCGAGAACGTCCCGCTGGTGACTTCGCCGACCGGCTCGCCGCCGGCCAGCACCGGCAGGTGCGCCCGCGGGATCCCGCGCTCCAGCGCCTCGATCCCCCACAGCAGCCGGGCCGGCCCCTGCTCCTTCTCCGCCATCAGCGCCGCCCGACCCCAGAACTCGGGCTTCTTCCAGCCCACGGCCCAGCCGGACCGGGCCTGCACCGGGGTGATCTCCAGCGACAGGTCCTGGCCGTGCAGCGGGTAGCCCATCTCGGTCCGCAGGGTGTCGCGGGCGCCGAGCCCGCACGGCCGGACGCCGAGGTCCTCCCCGGCCGCCAGCAGCGCGTCCCACAGGGCGCCGGCCTGCCGCGCCGGCGGCAGCAGCTCGTAGCCGTGCTCGCCGGTGTATCCGGTCCGGCACACCACCAGCTCGTCGCCGTTCCAGCGGGAGACGGTGTAGCTCATGTAGTCGTGCTCGTACGGCAGCCCGAGCCGGCCGAGCAGCTCGGCCGACCGCGGCCCCTGCACGGCCAGCACGCCGAAGTCGCGGTGCTCGTTGGCGACCGTGACCCCCTCCGGCGCGGCCGCGGCCAGCCGGCGCACCACCTCGGTGGTGTTGGCGGCATTCGGCACCAGGAAGACGTGGTCGTCGCCGAACAGGTAGGCGATGAGGTCGTCGACCACGCCGCCGGAGGCGTCGTCGCAGCACAGCGTGTACTGCGCCTGCCCGGGCCCGATCCGGCCCAGGTCGTTGCTCAGCGTCGCGTTGGCGAAGGCGGCCGCCCCCGGGCCGCGCAGCCGGGCCTTGCCCAGGTGCGAGACGTCGAAGACGCCGACCGCCTCCCGGACGGCCGCATGCTCGCGCAGCACGCCGCCGCCGGAAGCGGCGTACTCGATCGGCATCTCCCAGCCGCCGAAGTCGGCCAGCTTGGCCCCCAGCGCGACGTGCCGGTCGTGCAGGGGCGAGCGCAGCAGGTCCGTCGTCATGCCCGGCAGTGTCCCAGCGCGGCCGGTCAGGGGGTGTACCGAGGGGTGCGGACCGACGGCATAGCATCTGGCCAGGTGCAGCCCGGCCCTCCTGGTCCCCGCCGCCCGCGGGTCGGTCCCGCCGCACCCGGACCTCTGAACGGAGCACCGTGGCCGAGCTGACCTTCGCCCCGCCGGAACTCGACGGCCTGGCCGCCGACGCGATCGTCGTCGGCACCTTCTCCTCGCCCGACGGCGTGCAGCTGGCCGCCGGCGCGGACGCGGCCGACGCGGCGCTGGACGGCCGGCTGCTCGACGCGCTCACCGCGGTCGGCGCCACCGGGGCCGAGGACGACGTGGTCAAGCTGGCGGCCGGCGCCGGCTCGCCGGTGCCGCTGGTGGTCGCGGCCGGCCTGGGCCCGGTCCCGGCCGGCGG
>DATDKW010000508.1:0-5885 GCA_036519715.1 Mycobacteriales bacterium | reverse complement strand
GCCAGGTCGGCCGCCTCCCGCTCCAGCCGGTCGATGCGCAGGTAGTGGAACAGGCGCTCCGAGTACGACTTCGAGGCCGACAGCACGGACGGCAGGTGCGGCAGGCCGGCGCCGACGACGATCAGCGGCGCCCCGGTCTGGGACAGCTCGTGGCAGGCCGCGCACAGTGCCGACACGTCCGGCGCCGGCACGTCCTGCATCTCGTCGATGAACAGCGCGATGCCGACGGACAGGTCGGTGGCGATCGAGGCGGCGTCGGCGAACAGCTCGACCAGGTCGATCTCCAGGTCGCCGGTGTCGGCCCGGCCCATCGCCGCCGGCACGTCGATCCCAGGCTGCCAGCGCGGGCCGGTGCGGGCGGCGGTCCGGGCCGGCCGGCCGGGCTGGTCCGGCTCCCGCAGCGAGAACGCCTTGAGCACGCCGAGCACCGCATCCACCCGCTCCGGGTCCCGGTGCCGCCCGGCGATCTCCCGCAGCGCCATGTGCAGCGCGGCCGCGACCGGCCGGCGGATCGACTGGTCCGGCCGGGCCTCGATCTTGCCGGTCCCCCACAGCCGCCCGATCGCCTGCGACCGCAGCGCGTTGAGCAGCACGGTCTTGCCCACGCCGCGCAGCCCGGTCAGCACCAGGCTGCGTTCCGGGCGACCCCGGGCGACCCGCTCCAGCACCACGTCGAACCGGCCCAGCTCCCGGTCCCGCCCGGCCAGCTCGGGCGGCCGCTGCCCCGCTCCCGGCGCGTACGGGTTCCGCACAGGATCCACGATCGGACTGTATTGGCCCTTCTAGCAATCACCGTAGAACCCGGTAGAAAACCCGATCCGGCGTGTCGCACGGCGTGATCAACTCGGCTGCGGCCCGGATGCACCCGCCGTACGGTTCGGGCATGGAGCCGGAGGACCGCACAGTGGACCGACGAGACCCGGCAGCGGTTCGCCGCCGCGGCCGAGACGCTGGCCGACTCCGTACGGCAGCACGGGGCCGCGGACGTGACCGCCCTGGGCCGGGGGCGCCGTACCAGGTGCAGCACGAGGTGGGCTGCCGGCGCTGGACCGGGTCGCCGGACTGGTGGAGACCGGATGGCGGACCTGGATCCTGGACGCGGCCGATGCGGAGGCGCTGCGGCAGGCGTTCGGGTCCATCGGGGACGATGGGCACGAGTGGGACGACGACCCGGCGGCCTGGGTGCGGGACCAGCGGTCCTAGGGCCGGGAGTGGAGGGGGAGCGCATGGTGGCGTGCCGGTCGGTGGTGGTACTGGGGTCGACCGGGTCGATCGGCACCCAGGCGCTGGACGTGATCCGGCGCAACCCCGATCGGTTCCGGGTGGTCGGCCTGGCCGCCGGCGGCCGCGATCCGGCGGCGCTGGCTGCGCAGGTGGCCGAGTTCCGGCCCGAGGTGGTCGCGGTCGGGCGGCCCGAGGCCGCGGCCGCGGTGCGGGAGCTGATCGGGGCGGTCCTGACCGGGCCGGAGGGCTTGGAGGAGATCGCCGCGCACCCGTGCGACGTCGTGCTCAACGGGCTCGACGGCGCGCTCGGCCTGCCCGCGACGCTGGCCGCGCTCACCGCCGGCCGCACCCTGGCCCTGGCCAACAAGGAGTCGCTGATCGTCGGCGGCCCGCTGGTCAAGCGGGCGGCCAAGCCGGGCCAGATCGTGCCGGTCGACTCCGAGCACTCGGCGCTGGCCCAGGCCCTGCGCGGTGGGACCCGGGACGAGGTGCGCCGGCTGGTCATCACCGCGACCGGCGGCCCGTTCCGGGGCCGGGCCCGCAGCGAGCTGGCCGACGTCACGCCCGAGCAGGCGCTGGCCCACCCGCGCTGGTCGATGGGTCCGGTGGTGTCCACCAACTCGGCCACGCTGGTGAACAAGGGCCTGGAGGTGATCGAGGCGCACCTGCTCTTCGACGTGCCGTTCGACGCGATCGAGGTCATGGTCCACCCGCAGGCGATCATCCACTCGATGGTCGAGTTCACCGACGGCTCGACCATCGCCCAGACCGGGCTGCCGGACATGCGGCTGCCGATCGCGCTCGGCATGGCCTGGCCGGACCGGGTGCCGGGCGCCGTGCCGGGGCTGGACTGGACCCGGGCCCACACCTGGGAGCTGTTCCCGCTGGACCGGGAGGCGTTCCCGGCGGTCGACCTGGCCGCGCACGTGGGCCGGATCGGCGGCAGCGCGCCGGCGGTCTTCAACGCCGCCAACGAGGTCTGCGTGCACGCGTTCCTGGCCGGGCGGCTGCCGTTCCTGGCCATCGTCGACACCGTGCAGCGGGTGGTCGACGAGCAGACCGCCACCGCGGCCGACTCGGTCGAGGAAATCCTGGCCGCGGACGCCTGGGCCCGGGCCCGCGCCCGGGAGCTGAACGGCCTCCCGGCGGCGTGAATCGGCTTCTCTACGGCCGTCTAGCGTTTCCGGCAGAGTCCCCTAGAAGCCGGTAGCGGTCCCCTAGAGAGTCAGTGGCGGTCCCCCGGAAGCCGGTGCCGGCGGCCGGGATCGTCCCCCGCCGCCGCCACCATCGGATCCAGAAGATCCACCTGCCGGGCACAACGAGCCCGCCCGCGGGGTTGATCTCCACCATGAGCATCGAGATCGTCCCGCTGGGCGGGCAGGGGCTCCGGGTCAGCAAGCAGGGTCTGGGCTGCATGGGCATGAGCGCCTTCTACGGCTCCGACGACGAGAAGGAGTCCGTCGCGACCCTGGAACGGGCGCTGGAGCTGGGCGTCACCTTCTGGGACACCGCGCAGATGTACGGCTGGGGCGCCAACGAGGAGCTGATCGCCCGGGTCCTCAAGGGCCGCCGGGACCAGGTCACGATCGCGACCAAGTTCGGCGTGATCCCGGACCCGGACCACCCGGACGACCGCACCAAGCGGGTCACCGACGGCAGCCCGGCCAACGTCCGGGCGTCGGTGGACGGGGCCCTGCAGCGGCTCGGCACCGACCACATCGACCTCTTCTACCAGCACCGCCCGGACGAGAAGACGCCCATCGAGGACACCGTGGGCGCGCTGGCCGAGCAGATCCAGGCCGGCAAGATCCGCTACTACGGCCTGTCCGAGGTGACCCCGGAGCTGGTCCGGCGGGCGCACGCCACCCACCCGCTGACCGCGGTGCAGAGCGAGTACTCGCTCTGGACCCGCGAGGACGTCGAGGAGCTGCTGCCGGTGCAGCGCGAGCTCGGCATCGGAACGGTGGCCTACTCGCCGCTCGGCCGCGGCTTCCTGACCGGGCGCTTCCAGAGCCCGGCGGAGTTCGGCGAGGACGACTTCCGCTCGATCAACCCGCGCTTCGCCCAGGAGGCGTTCGACGCCAACATGCGCATCGTGGACGTGGTCAAGGAGGTCGCGGCCGCGCGCGGGATCACCCCGGCCCAGGTCGCGCTGGCCTGGGTGCACGGCCGCGGCGACGACGTGGTGCCGATCCCGGGCACCCGGCGGGTCTCCCGGCTGGAGGAGAACGTCGGCGCGCTCGACGTCACCCTGACCGAGGAGGACCTGGCCCGGCTGGAGCCGCTGAGCCAGCAGGTCGTCGGCGCCCGCTACTGAGCCGGGTTCGGCCCACGGGCGCGTCGATTCGGCCAGAATGCGCCCGTGGCGTCGGACTCGTACGTACTCGGCCAGGAGCTGACCCGGGAGCTGCTGGACGTGACGCTGGAGGAGTTCCGGCTCACCGAGTCCCGGTTCGAGTCCGACTCCCGGCTCGGCCGGGAGCTGCTCTACCTGCTGTCCAACAGCGGCTGGATCCGCCGGACGACCGAGATCGTGGACGTGTCCCGGGTGGCCGCGGTGGAGAGCCGGGTCGTCGTGGACGTGGACCCGGGCTACATCGCGCACGAGGCCCTGCGCACCCTGGACGGCCCCATCTGGCTGCCGCTGCTGGCCCTGCCGCGGCCGGTGGAGGAGGACCCGGACCGGGCCGGGCGGCCGGTCAGCATCGACGTCACCGACCGGGCCGGCGACCGGGTCGCGGAGGTGCCGCAGGCCGAGGTCGGCCACCAGCTGGCCGCCGCGCTGGCCGAGACGCTGGTGACCCGGCTGCAGCGGCGCGGTCCGGCCGAGTCCGGCCAGGCCACCCGGGACCTGCAGGTGCTGCTGGCGGCGGTGCTGGCCCGGCTGCTGCCGGGGCCGGCCCGGGACGAGCCGCCCGCCACCGGCGCCCCGGCCGCCGCGGCCGCCCGCGGCAACCGGCTGCAGCTGGCCCAGCGCCGGCTGCGGGAGCGGCTGGACGCCGAGCTGGCCGCGGCCGAGGCCGAGGAGGCCCGGCAGGCCCAGCCCGACGCCGACCTGGCCGCCGTGGACGAGGACGCCCGCTCGACCCTGACCTCCCGCGAGGCCGAGATCGTCCGGGCCCTGCGCGGCTGCCGGCTGGTGGTCGCGCCGGTCGACCCGGACGGTCCGCCGACCTCGTTCACCGTGGCGATGCCGGCCCGGACGCTGACCCGCACCCCGCCCGGCCGGTACGCCTCGGTGGCCCGGATCCGGGTCGCCCTGCTGATCCCGAGCACGCACGCGGACCGGGTGATCGAGGTCGTGGTGCCGGACGGGGTGCGCAGCGTGGAGGACCCGCAGGCCCGCATCGAGATGCTCGCGCCGCAGCAGTTCGAGCAGCTCACGCTGCTGCTGGACCGGATGCTGCGGGCGCGGAACCCGCCGCACGGCTGGGTCCGCAAGCAGCTGGCCGAGCTGGCCGTGGTCAAGCTGCACGCCGCCATCCACTGCCTGCGCCACCACTACCGGACCGAGGACGAGGCCGGCACCGAGCGGCTGCTGGACGCCCTGCGGGAGCTGCGGGAGCCGCTGGACGCCGAGGCCCACGGCCGCCCGGCCGAGCTGGCCGGACCCTGGACCGCGGCCCGGGCGTTGCTGCCGGAGCGGCTGCTGCGTCGGCTGGACCGCAGCACCACCGACCCGGGCTCGATCCGGTTCCGGGCCACCGCGATCGAGGAGTTCACCCTTCGCTCCGAGCCGACCGAGGCGTACGTGGAGCTGGTGGTCGCCTCCGGCGACTCGCCCACCCTCGGCACCGCCCGGGCCGTGAACGGGATCAACATCCTGGTGCTGGTCGGCGTGGTCGTGCTGCTGGCGGTCGCGCACTCGGCCACCGACGACCGGGCCGACGTGCTGGCCACGCTACTGACGATCTTCCCCACCCTGCAGGCCAGCCGGCTGGAGCAGCCCGACTCGACCCGGCTGGCCGGGCTGCTGACCATGCGGCACTTCCGGGTCGGCCTGCTCACCGCCGTGCCCGGGCTGGGGCTGGCCGGGGTGCTGGCGTTCGCGCCCGAGGGCGCCCGGCTGCTCGGCGCGGCCATCGCCGCGGTCGTGCTGCAGGTGGCCTGCCACGTCTGGATCCGGTGGCTGGCCGACGAGCACAGCGTGCTGTTCCGGCGGCGGCGGGCCCGGGTCTCGCTGGCGACCGACCGCGGCGCCGACCACCGGGCCTTCGACGTGCTGTGGGCGGCCTGGTGCCGGTCGCTCACCGGCGAGGTGCTGCTGCTCGGCCGCAGCGCCTACCCGTACGTGGCGGTGGACCGGGACGAGCCCGGCGCCCTGGTCGACCTGCTCACCGGGGCCCAGGGCGAGCTGCGGACGCAGTCCCCGACCCGGCTGCGGAAGGTGCTGCGGGACCTGCGGCCGGCGCCGCCGTCGCCGCGGGACCGGCCGGACGCGGCCGTCAACCTGCTCGGGGTCCTGCGCGGCACCGCCGTCGGCCGGTCGGTGACGTTCCTGGTCTTCCGGGACCCACCCCGGCCGGACTGGCTGGCCGCGGCCGGCGCCCGGGACGCCACCGGGCAGCTGGTCCGGGAGCTCCGGTCGATGCCGGCCGACCGGTCCCGGCTGGCGCCGATGGAGCCGCCGGACTGGGTGCTGGACGTGATGATCGGCATCG
>DATDKW010000507.1:0-4168 GCA_036519715.1 Mycobacteriales bacterium | reverse complement strand
GGGTCCCGCGGCGGCCCCGACCCCCGCGGCGGCTACTCCGGCGGAGCCCGCGGCGGGTCCGGAGCCCGCGGCGGCGCCGGCGGCCCGCGGGGCCAGGACCCTCGCGGCGGCTACCCCGGCTCCCGCGGCCTGCCCCCGGACCTCGACCCGCGCGGCCGGCAGGCCGGCTCGTACAGCCCCGAGGGCCTGTCCGGGTACGACGTGCCCGGCGGCCGGCCCCCCGGCGGCCCCCCGCCCGGCCGGCGCGGCACCGCCGGCGGCCCGCAGCGGGGCAACCCGGTCCTGCGGGCGGCCCGGTTCGCCGCGGCCTTCCTGTCCGTGCTGGTGCTGGTGGCCAGCGGGGTGATGTGGTTCCTCTACCGGGACTTCAGCACCAAGGTCGACCGGGTCAACGCGATCGGCGCGACCTCCGACGACGTCGACGGCAAGGACCAGAACATCCTGCTGGTCGGCAGCGACGACCGGACCAACGCGACCCCGGCCGAGCTGGCCGAGCTGTCCACCACTGACGCGGTCACCAACTCGACCGACACGATGATCCTGGTCCACATCCCGGCCGACGGCCGGAAGGCCACCGCGGTCTCGTTCCCGCGCGACTCCTGGGTGCCCATCCCCGGCTGCGGCGAGCACAAGCTCAACTCGGCGTTCATCAACGGCGGGACCGACTGCAACACCACCAAGCTCGACCCGGACCGGGGCCGGCAGAAGCTGGTGCAGACGATCAGCGAGCTGTCCGGGGTGAAGATCGACCACTACGTCGAGGTCGACCTGCTCGGCTTCTACCGGATCACCAAGGCCGTCGGCGGCGTCCAGGTCTGCCTCAACCAGGCCCAGAAGGACCCGTTCTCCGGCATCGACCTGCCCAAGGGCACCTCGACCATCGAGGGCAAGCAGGCGGTGTCCTTCATCCGGCAGCGGCACGGCCTGCCCCGCGGCGACCTGGACCGGATCGTCCGCCAGCAGTACTTCATGTCGGCGGTGTTCCGGAAGGTGACCAGCCTCGGCACGCTGACCAACCCGATCAAGCTGAAGCGGCTGCTGGACGCGATCGGCTCGTCGCTGCGGATGGACGACAGCCTCGACCCGCTGCAGTTGGCCGGTCAGCTGCGCGGGCTGGCCGCCGGCAACGTCACCTTCACCACGATCCCGACCCAGGGCCTCGGCACCCGGTCCGGCCAGTCCGTGGTGCTGGTCGACGACGCCGCGATCAAGAACTTCTTCACCACGGTGGTCAACCCGCCCAAGCCCAAGGCCGCGGCCAAGCCGGCCGCCCGGTCCGACACCACCGTCGCCGTCTTCAACGGCAGCGGGCGGTCCGGGCTGGCCGCGACGGCGTCGGCCGCGCTGGCCAAGGCCGGCTTCAAGGCCAGCAACGCCGGCAACGCGGACCGGCAGGACTACAGCCGGACCGAGATCCGGTACGGCGCCGACGGCGAGGCCCAGGCCCGGGCCGTGCTGGCCGCGATCCCGACGGCCAAGTTGGTGCAGCGCAGCGGCATCGACGGGGTGCAGCTGGTGCTGGGCTCCGACTTCACCACGCTGGGCGCGAGCTCGGCCAAGCCGGCGGCGAGCGCGTCCCCCAAGGCCCCCGGCGACTCCCGCACCGCCGCCGACGCGGGCTGCATCAACTAGACCGTCGGCCCGACCGCCGAACGGTGCATCGTGGGCCGGGGCCTATGGTTGCGGGCTGTGTCCGCTCCCGACGCCCTCGTCGCCTCCGCCCTCGTCCGTGACCCGGCCGGCCCGCTGCTGACCTTCTACGACGACGCCACCGGGGAGCGGACCGAGCTGTCCGCGACCTCGCTGGCCAACTGGGTGGCCAAGACCGCGAACCTGCTCCGGGACGACGTCGGCACCTCCCCCGGCGACCGGGTCGGCGTACTGCTGCCGGCGCACTGGCAGACCGCAGCCATCCTGCTCGGGGCCTGGACCGCGGCCGCGGTGGTGAGCGGGTCGGCCGCCGGCGCGGAGGCGGCGTTCTGCACCGCCGACCGGGCCGCGGAGGCGGCCGGCGCGGGCGAGGTGTTCGCGCTGTCGCTGGCCCCGCTGGGCCGCCCGTTCCGGGCCGGGCCGCCGCCCGGGACCCGGGACTACTCGGTCGACGTGCTCGGGCAGGGCGACCGCTGGGCCGGCCGGCCGGTGCCGGACGCGGTGCCGGCCCTGGACACCGGCACCGACACGGTCACGGCCGGCGACCTGGTCGAGGTCGCGCTGCGGCGGGCCTCGGAGCTGGGCATGATCGCCGGCGACCGGGTGCTCAGCACCCTGGCCTGGGACTCCCCCACCAGCTGGGTCGACGGCCTGCTGGTGCCGCTGGCCGCGGGCGCCACCATCGTGCTGGTCGCCAACCCCGACCCGGACACGCTCGGCCACCGCGTCGAGGCCGAGCGCGTCACCGCCACCCTGGGCCTGTCCGTGCCGGGGGTGCGGCCGCTCTAGGCTGGCAGCACATGACCTTCTCGATCGTGGCCCGGGACCCCGCCACCGGGCAGCTCGGCGTGGCCGTCGCCACCTGCGCGCTGGCCGTCGGCCGGGCCGCGCCCTGGGCCCGGGCCGGGGTCGGCGCCGTGGCCACCCAGGCCCAGTCCCAGCGCGGGTACGGGCCCTGGCTGCTGTCCCGGCTGGCCGCCGGCGAGCCCGCCGGTGCCGCCCTGGACGCGCAGCTGGCCGCCGACGCCGACGCCGACCAGCGCCAGGTCGGCGTGGTCGGGCCGGCCGGTCCGCCGGCGGCCTGGACCGGTGTCGGCTGCCTGTCCGCCTGCGGGCACCGGGTCGGCCCCGACTTCGGCGCCCAGGGCAACATGCTGGCCTCCCGGTCGGTCGTCCCGTCCGTGGCCGAGGGGTACGCGGAGGCCACCGGCGACCTCGCCGCCCGGCTGGTCGCGGCTCTGCGGGCCGGCGACGCGGCCGGCGGCGACCTGCGCGGCCGCCAGTCGGCCGCGCTGCTGGTGGTGTCCGGCACCCGCGACGACGCGGTGCCGTGGGAGGGCGTGCTGGTGGACCTGCGGGTCGACGACGCCGCCGACCCGGTCGGCGAGCTGGACCGGTTGCTGCGGCTGCAGCGCGCGTACGAGACCGGGGACTACGAGTTCCTCGCGACGGCGGCGCCGGAGGGGGTCCGGGAGCTGCACGGGGCGCTGGCGGCAGCGGCCCGGGGCGACCGCGAGGGCGCCCGGGACGCGCTGCGCACGCTGCGGGAGCGCCCCGGCTGGGAGGCCTGGCTGCGCCGGCTGAGCGTCAACGGCCGCCTCCCCGCCACCGAGGAGCTCCTGCGTTACTAGCTCCTACTCGCCGGTGTCGGCCAGCAGGGTGGCGACCCGGTTGTCGAGCAGGGTCAGCACCGGCAGCCGGTGCGCGTGGGCCTGCTCGTAGTCCCGCAGCTGGACCAGCTCGGCCAGCTCCAGCCGGCGGATCCGGCCGCGCAGCTGCGGCACGGTCAGGTGGTCGAAATCGGCCAGCGGCAGGTCGGCGTGGGCCAGGTCGGCGCCCGGGGTGAGCTGGGCGACGTCGTCCTGGACCTCCTCCGGCAGCTCCACCGGTTCGGTCCGGCCGATCGGCGGCACCGGCGCGGTCAGCCCCGACCGCACCCCGCTCGTACCGCGGCCCGGCCCGGCCGGACCGTCCGCCGGCTCGTCGGAGATCAGCGCGTCCTCGTCGACCGCGTCCCGCCAGGAGCCGGGCTCGTCGGTCAGCGGGACCGCGACCGGGCCGGGCCCGGCGTCATCGAAGGTGGGCGCGGACGTCCGGCCGGAGAGCACGTCGCGGCCGTGCTGGGCCAGCTCGTCGTACCGGCGGCGGGCGGAGATCAGGACACGGGGCAGGTGCCGGACCCCGTCCGCGGCGGTGGCGACGAGTCCGACTGCTGCTGCCAGTGGTGACGAAGGGTGACCGTTCATGCCTGGAGAATCCCCGATCCGCCCGGATCCAACCCCGCTCGCCCCGTTCCCTGCGCCACATCCGACGGTACGCTGCGGTCGGGGTCGAGACGAAGGGCGACGGTGACCAGCGAGCAAGATCGGCCGGTTGCTGGGACGAGCCTGTCCCGGCAGGTCACGGCGCTGGACGCGATCGAGGAGATCGCCTGCGCCCCGGCCCAGCCGTCGCTGCTGCTGGAGCTGTGCGTCGAGCGGGCCCGCGCGCTGGTCCGGGCCGGTGGCGCAGCGGTGCA
>DATDKW010000506.1:0-9768 GCA_036519715.1 Mycobacteriales bacterium | reverse complement strand
GGACAGCAGGCTGGCCAGGAAGCCCAGGCGGGCCAGCCAGCCCAGGACGCACAGGACGCCCACGATTCCCGCGAGCGCCGCGACCAGCGCCGCGTACCGGGCCGGATCGCCGACCGCCAGCGGACCGACGGCGGCCGCCGTCATGAGCGCGGTGGTGGACTCCGGCCCGACCGACAGCTGCCGGGACGACCCCAGCACGGCGTAGGCGGCCAGCGAGCCGATGATCGCCCACAGGCCCGCGACCGCCGGCAGCCCGGCGACCTCGGCGTACGCCATGACCTGCGGCACCAGGTAGGCGGCGACCGTGATGCCGGCCAGGACGTCGCCCCGCAGCCACCCGCGCTCGTACCGCCGGAGCAGGTCGACACCCCGCAGGAGTCGCAGCACGTGCGGCCGCCCGCCTCGGCCCCGCGCCGTGTTCATCACATCGCGAACGCTAGCCGGACCCTGAGCCCACCACCCTCCATGCCGGTCGACGTGGCGACGGAGATCGTCATCGAGCGCCCGGCGGGCAGGTCGCCCGAGTACGCGTCCGTTCCGGCGAACGCGACCGGGTGGTCCGAGAACCTCGAGTCGGTCCGATGGGAGTGCGGGACCTACGGCCGGGCGAGCGCTTCGCGATGAGCACGGCGCAGGGACCTTTCCCCGTGGAGACCACCCACCGCTGGCAGGACGCACCGGGCGGCGGCACCCGGATGACCCTGCGCGACGGCAGTCAGCCGGCCGGCTTCGCCCGGGTCCTCGCGCCGCTGATGGCGACGGCCATGCGCCGAGCCAACCGCAAGGATCTCCGCCGGCTCAAGTCGGTCGTAGAGCAGCGCGGGAACCGGCCCGGTATGGATGACGACGTGCTGGACGCGGCCGGAACACCCAGGCGGAGCACGCGGTGCGAGACGCCTGGTCGGCCGAGCCGCCGTCGACGGACTGGGCCGTGGCGGCGGCCGCCGGCGTGGCCGGCAAGACCGGCGAGCGCGGTCTTCGCCTGCTCGGCGTCGAGCCCGGCGAGGTCCTCGTCGCCGACGAGGGTGCCGGTGGCGTGGGCGCGGTCGCCGTGCAGACGGCTGTCGCCCGTGGCGTCAGCCGTGCGCCGCCAGTGTGAATGCCGCCTTGATCGCCGAAAGGAGGATGGCGTTGACTCTCCCCCTGTCGTCCTTGGGCGGAGACGGGTTCCGAACGAGGACGGTGACGACGTAGCTCTGTCCTGTGCGGGTGGTGGCCAGGTAGGTCAGGGCGCCGGCGCCGGGCGCGGTTCCGCCCTTGAACCAGGTCGTCCTCCACTGGGCCGGGTCGAGTTCGAGGCCGAGGTCGTTGAGCGAGAGCGCCTGGCCGATCGGGGACAGGCCCGGTCGGCGGGTGAGGGCGGCCAGCTTGGTGTAGGCGCGGCAGAGGTCGCTGGCCGAGGCAACCCACCCCGGGGCCGTGGTGTGGGTGCCCAACGCTCTCATTGTCGCCGCGTCGGGCAGGGGGAGCCGGTCGATGGTGTCGGCCAGCAGCGCCCGGCGGCCGGCTTCGTTGGTGGCCAGGTAGCGCTGGGCGAGTGTCGGCCATTGCTGGAGCTCGAGGATGAACGTCTCACGGCTGGTCAGGGCCGGCCGGTCCAGAGCCGGGTTGGCCATGCCGGCCGTGGTCAGCGCCGCCTCCACCGCGGACCGGCCGACCAGATTGATCAGCATGTCGCTGGCGGTGTTGTCACTGATGGAGATCATCTTGGTGGCGGTGTCCCGCACCGAGATCTGGGTGCCGTCCGGCTCATACTGGAGCACAGAGCCCGGGCTCTTAACCTGCGCGGTGATGGCCAGTGTCTGATCCCAGCGCACCGTGCCCGCGGCGACGGCGGTGCTCAGCGCGGTGAGCACGTAGAGCTTGAGGACCGAGCCGATCGGCGCGGGGGTGGCCGGGTCGATGCTGTGCACCGAACGACACGAGCCGTCGGTGACGTTGGCGACGAGCAGGCGGATCTGCGGGGCGACCGAGCGGAGGGCGGCATCGACGCCAGCCCAGGTGGTGGGCACCGGCTCAGGGATGACCGGGCCGCTGTCCAGCCCACTGATGAGCCCCCGGCTATCGACAACGAGGGTTACCCGATCTTGCCTGCCCTCACCGCCGGCGGAGACAACAGCGATGATCATGGTCGGCTCACTGACCTTGACCGAGACCAGCCGGACCCGCCCTGGTTGCAGCGACTGGTTGAGCGTGGCCGGGCTGACCATGGCCAGGAAGCCCGGATTGAAGTGGGCGCGTACCTCCGCGTCGGACAGGGGCAGGTGAGCCGTCGCCGCGATGAGCCACCCCAGCTGGGCCCCAGCGGGCGTATCGGGCGGGACGACGACCTTCCCGGATCCCGCTGCCGATGACTGGACAGCCGGTCCCGCGGACGTCGGCGCCCCGGACGAGCTGCACGCCGCAGCCAACAGCAGCACCACAGCCACGACCAGGCTGACAGGTCTCAAGGCGGTGTGCTTCCGGTGGGCGATCCGCCGGATCGCAGCCTGCCGCTCGTCACCGGCCACCCGGCCCCTTGGGCAAACGGAGGACGAAGTTGGTTGTCCGATCATGGCAACCTCCCACGGCCGAAGACGCCGGGATCGGTTAGGTCCACTTCCGGCCCACGTCCACTCTCCGGCCAACGGCGGCGGCCGTGCAGAGGCACAAGTCCCGACCACCGAGCCTCGTGACAGCAACACTCGACAACCAACACATCGCCAACCAACGGATCGGCAATCGGGTTGTCGTTCGACGGCAGCCTTGGTCGCCTGCGGGCTGGTGGAGTCAGCAGCCTTCAGATCGTCGTCTCCCGCCTGAGCCCGCACCGCTGGTTGCTCGGTGGTGCCTGCCGGTGGTGCCGCCGTAGATGGTGGACGACTCCTTTATCGGCACCAGGAACGGGATGGGCCGGGGTGGACTTAGGGGGCGGGTGGATCGGCGTCCATGGCTACGCTGCGAGAGCGGGTGAGAAGGACGACGCGCAGCATCTCCTGGTGGCCAACGTGACCGGGGTCGATCCGGCGCTGCGGCCACCGGCGCGGCCGGATTTAGATTTGTGTCCGGGGTCGTTCGAAAGGGGTCGCGGTGGTGACCGGGCTGGACAACAGCCCCGAACCGGCCGGAGGAGGAGTGGCGCCCGAGCCGATGGTGCATGAACCGGTGGACGAGGTCGTCTTCCTGTACCGGGCTCCGGTGGACGGCTGGGGGGATTCGCTGGCCGAAGCGCGCGACTTGGTCACCGCCCTGCGCAACACACTGAAACTCTGCGGACGAGGCCCGGGTCGGTCGCGCCGACCGGGTGAGACTGACGCCCCTGCGGGGATTCACGCCGGTCGGGCGAGCGCCCGGTGTCCTCGGCCGGTCCGCCGTCGCCGGCCCGGGGAGTGCGCCCCAGCCCGGGCGGGACACGCTCCTGCCGTCGGCGCCTGGGGCCGGCTCGGCCACCGGCCCGGCTGCACCTTCGCCCCAAAGGAGTTGGCTCATGTCCACGATGAGCAGCCAGCTTGTTCGCCGCAGCATCGCGCGGCCCGACCTCGTCACCACGCTCCGGCATCAGAATGACGCCAAGCTCGACGTCGTCATCTCCGCCACCGGCATCCACTCCACCGAGGACCAGCAGAACTCGGTCCTCGACCACTACCTCGGCGGCGGACAGCGCACCGCCGGCGGCATCCTGCAAGCCATCACCAGCGCCGCCCAGGTCCAGGACGACGCCGACAGCGCCTACGACTTGGAGCGGGGGTCGCCGTCCGTGCCATGACTCTCGCCGCGAGCCACCAGCACTGAACCCCTCGGGAGCACCGGCCGGGCGCCTACTTCCCCGAGGTACGCGCCCGGCCACCAACCTGAATCATCCTCCCGGATCGGCGTCGGCCTCCCGCAGCAGCTGCGAGACCATCCTCTGCGCGGATTCGAGGGTCCCGGTAAGGAGCTCCAGCCCGCGCTCGTTCCGGCCGGCCTCGAAAGCCCACTTCGCCGCAGCAAGTTCCTGCACGATCCGGTCCTGCAGCTCCGCCGCGTCCCGATGGCGCAATGCCGCCGCCTGCAGTCTGGTTCGCTCTTCTTCGGATCGGCGCAACCGGTCGGCGGCGTCCCCGAGCAGGCCTCCCAGTAGCAGCATCGGCGCGGCTCGGGTTACCCAGCCCCAGAAGGACAGCTCCATCTCGCCCGCGCCGACCCAGATCGCCACCGACACGATGCCCGCTGTCCCGGCCAGCAGGCCGACTCGAAGCCCGAAGGCGACCGCCAGCAAGGCGACCGGGAAGCAGAACAACAGAGTGATGGGCTGCGGATCCGATACCACCCACCGCAGCGCCAGTACGGCCACATACAGCACCGCGGCGATCGTGACCGCGAGACCCGGCCGGCCCTGAAACCAAGGCTGCGCCTGCCGCGGTCTCGCGGCCATGAGCGGATCGCCGCGACGCCCGACTATTTGCCTTCTCACCGGACCGAGACTGCCGCGCGGGTGCTGCTCCGGGTAGGGACTTACTGCCCTTGGACGCGCGGCGCCGGGCCAGCAGTCCTAGTCGGCGTGACAGGACCGGTCGACCAAGGCCTCAGCGGCCGGCCGGGTCGTGACCACGAGATCGACGATGAGGGCACAACGCCCACGACGATCTCGGGCCGGTGCGACCCCGGTCCCAGGTCATGGGTGCTATCGCCGGCGGCGGCCGCCGGGGTCGGCATGACGTCATCCCTCCGGCGGTGGAGCGCGTGCACCCGCGCGTCCGGCCCCGGGAAGACCAGGGTCACCCGGCCGTTGTCCGCCCAGCGAACAAGGAAGGGCGGTGAGCCGGCCGGCCCACGAACCTCAACGATCTCCCCGTCGCGTACGGCGCGGTCGAGCGTCCTGGACATGACGACGAGCTGGTCACCTACCTCCGCGTACATCTCTCGCGCCTCCCTTCCGGCCGTCCGCTGTGTGCCACCACAGTCACGCTAGAAGGCCGCCGGATGGTGGCCAGGGGCGGAAGTCCTGCGGACGGGGGTCCTCGCCGACGGCCGGGAATCCGCAGGTTAAGAGGCAGGACCAACGGCCCTGTCGGTCGTGGTCCGGTGGCGATCCGATGGATTCAGCAGCGAGACCCCGGAGGAACCGATGTCCCACAACGAGCTCGGCGTGCTCGTCGGTGTCGACGGTGCCGAAAAGAGCCTGCGGGCGGCCGACTGGGCGGCGGCAGACGCCGCGTCCGCCGGAGACAACGTGACGGTCTCCTACGTCAGCGGCGTCTCGAGCCTGGTCGATGTCCCGCTGCCCGAACGGCTCCGGACTGACGCCCCCGGTTTCGAGTGGAACGTCGTCGAGCGGGGCTCGGAGAAGCTCGTGCTCGGCTCGGTCGGCGCCGAGACACCGCTGCGCTACGCCAAGTGCTCGGTGGCGGTCGTCCACTGATCGGTCCGCGTAGGAGGAGTCGTGGGGGTTGCGTTCGAGACGACGGTGTCGGCTGGTGAGCCGACGGCGGGTCTGTCATCGTCGGAAGCGGCTGAGCGGTTGGAGCGCGACGGTCCCAACGAGCTCCCGGCGGAGCGGCCACCATCGCCCCTGATGGAACTGCTGCGGCAGCTGACCCACTTCTTCGCCCTGATGCTGTGGGTGGCTGCCGCGTTGGCGGCCGTGGCCGGGATGCCGCAGCTCGCCGTCGCGATCGCGGTGGTAGTCGTGATCAACGCTGTGTTCGCGTTCGCGCAGGAGTGGCGCGCGGATCGGGCCGCCCGGTCCCTGCAGCAGCTCCTGCCGGCGGTGGCGACCGTGCTGCGGGACGGGCTGCGGATTCAGGTGCCGGCCACCGATCTGGTGGTCGGAGACCTGGTGCTGCTCGACGCCGGCGACCGGGTGTCGGCCGACCTGCGGCTGGTCACTGCCGCGGCGCTCGCGGTGGACGAGTCGCTGCTGACCGGGGAAAGCGTGCCGGCCCGGCCGGACCCGGGGGATCCGGTGCTGGCCGGCACGTTCGTTGTCGAGGGGGAAGGCGCGGCCGTGGTCCACGCAGCCGGGCCCGGTACCCGGCTCGCGACGATCGCCGGCCTGACCCGTGGGCGGGCCCGGCCGCCGAGCCCGCTGGCGATCCGGCTGGATCGGGTGGTCCGCGTCATCGCTGCGGTGGCGGTGGGCGTCGGGGGAGCGTTTTTCGGCCTGGCCCTCCTTCTCGGCACCCCGCCCGGAGAGGGATTCCTGTTCGCGGTCGGCGTCACGGTCGCCCTGGTGCCCGAGGGGCTGCTGCCGACCGTGACCCTGTCTCTGGCCCGGGCGGCGCAGCGGATGGCGGACCGGCACGCGCTGGTGCGCCGGTTGGAGTCGGTCGAGACGCTGGGCTCGACAACGTACATCTGCACAGACAAGACCGGAACGC
Organism: Mycobacteriales bacterium; assembly: GCA_036519715.1. Classification (GTDB taxonomy): domain Bacteria; phylum Actinomycetota; class Actinomycetes; order Mycobacteriales; family CADCTP01; genus CADCTP01. Next base: position 3,430 of record DATDKW010000506.1, on the reverse strand, counting down.
TGACTCGTAACGAGATGTCGGCCGTCGCGGTCTGGACGCCGGCAGGTCCGGCGACGGTTCGGGGCGAGGCCTACCGCCCCGTCGGCGAGGTGCGTGCCTCCGGCCCGGCACTGACCGCGGTCCGGGATCTTGCGGCCGCGGCGGTCTCCTGCTCGACCGGCCGCGCGGTCCGCCGGGACGGCGACTGGACCGCCCGGGGAGATCCCATGGAGGTCGCGCTGCACGTGTTGGCCATGCGAGCCGGTGCAGCCACCGTCGATCCGACTGTGGACCGCCGCTACCCCTTCGACCCCCGGCGGAGGCGGATGTCCGTGGTGGTGGGCGACGCCGTGGTGACCAAGGGCGCGCCGGATGCGGTGCTGCCGCGCTGCCTGGACGGTGCCGCCGCCGAATCGGCGCTGGCCGACTTCAGCGCCCGCGGACTGCGGGTGCTGGCCGTGGCGCGGCGTCCACGGCCGCCCGGGCAGCTGCCTGAGGACCCGGGCGAGCTGGAGTGCGACCTTCGTCTGCTCGGTCTGGTCGGCTTCCAGGACCCGCCCCGGGAGGGGGTCCGGGAGGCGATCGGCCGTTGCAGGAGGGCCGGGATCCGGATCGCCGTCCTCACCGGCGACCACCCGGCCACCGCCGCAGCCATCGCGCGCGAGGTCGGGTTGCTGCCCGACGACGGCCTCGTGCTCACCGGATCCCAGCTGCCGGCCGGCCAGGAGGAGCTCGGTGCGCTGCTCGACCGGGACGGCGTGGTCGTCGCCCGGGTCGAGCCGGAGGACAAGCTGCGCATCGCTCTCGCGCTGCGCCGGCGCGGTCATGTGGTGGCCATGACGGGGGACGGCGTCAACGACGGCCCGGCGCTGCGCGCGGCTGACATCGGCATCGCCATGGGCCGCTCGGGCACCGACGTGGCTCGGGAGGCCGCCGACCTGGTCCTGCTGGACGACCACTTCGCCACCATCGTCGCCGCCGTCGAGCAGGGGCGGGCGACATTTGCCAACGTCCGCCGCTTCCTGACCTACCACCTGACCGACAACGTGGCCGAGCTGACACCCTTCCTGGTGTGGGCCCTGGCCGCGGGTCGGTTCCCGCTCGCGCTTGGCGTGCTCCAGATCCTCGCTCTGGACATCGGCACCGACCTTCTGCCGGCGCTCGCGCTGGGTGCAGAGCCCGCGAACCCTCGCACGTTGCGCGGCGCTCCTCGTACGGGCGGTCTGGTCGACGGGCGGCTGCTACGCCGGGTGTTCGGGGTCCTCGGGCCGACCGAGGCGGTGGTGGTGATGGCGGCGTTCAGCACGGTGCTGATCGCCGGCGGCTGGTCGTGGGGACAGACCCCGTCCGACGGTCTGCTCGCGACGGCCTCCGGCGCGGCCTTCGCCGCCGCAGTCCTCGGACAGCTCGCCAACGCCTTCGCCTGTCGGAGTGAGTCCCGGTGGATCGGCCGGTACGGTTGGCGGGGCAACCCGCTGCTGGTCGGCGCCGTCCTCATCGAACTCCTCTTGCTGACCTCCTTCCTCCAGGTGCGGCCGATCGCGGACCTGCTGGGCCACCGGTCACCCACCGCTGCCGGCTGGGCCGTTGCGCTGGCGGCCGTCCCGATCGTCTGGCTGGCCGACACCGTCCACAAGAGACTGCGGGCGCGCCGGGGTCCTGGGACGGCACCAGACCGCGTTGGCCGCTGATCGCGCTGCGGAGCCCGAAGGGATGGACCGGGCCGGAGACGGTGGACGGGGTCCGGGTCGCCGGGACGTGGCGATCCCATCAGGTGCCGCTCTCCGGTGTCCGGGAGAACCCCGAGCACCTGGCCCTGCTGGAGTCGTGGATGCGGTCCTACCGTCCCGAGGAACTCTTCGACCTCGCCGGACGCCGGTGGAGCTGGTACGGGCCAACAACCCCGGCGGTGACCGGCGGATGAGCGCCAGCCCGTACGCCGACGGCGGCCTGCTGACCCGCGACCTGAACCTGCCGGACTTCCGTAGGTACGCGGTGGACGTCGACAGTCCGGCCGTGGTGCGGACCGAGTCCACGCGGCGGCTGGGGCAGCTCCCGCGCCGTCGACACCTGGAGCGGCGTCGTGCCGCCGCGCGGGGACGTCGTCGCCCGCGACGGCCTGTGGTTCGGGGTGTGGACCAAGCAGGTCGGCCCGGGCGGTGAGTTCGCAGACGTCGAGTTGTTCCAGGGCGGGTCGGCGCAGCCGTTCCGCCGTATCGTCAACCGCCCCGACCTCGCCGACGTCGATCCCGCCCTGGCCTACAGCGGCACGATCCCAGTGCTGGTCTGGAGCCGGCTGCAGCAGCCGGAGCGGCCGGGACCGGCCGACGTGTGGGTGGCCAAGTATCTCAACGGCGGCTCGCAGTCCCGCGTCTTCGCCAGCCTGGGCAGCCTCAACCTGAGCCCCGACATCGCCACCGCGGGCGGGCTCACGTTCGTCACCTGGGAACGTGCCGGCGCGATCGTGGTCGCCGGCAACAGCACCGGGTAGATAGATGACAGCTGCTAGGGACTCTTCGGGTGGCAGAAGTAGACGGCCACGCCGGTGTCGATGGTGAACCGCGCGTGCTCGGCCATGTCATGGCCCTGATCCCAGGTCAGCGACCGGGTCACGCTCTCCATCACCGCCCCCGCGTACGGGACGACCGTGCGCTCACCGCTGACCGCTGGTGGTCGCATCACCGGGGTGGACGAGAATCTGCGCGTGGCGATCATCGACCCGAGCGGCCGGAGGCTACGCTGGGTCGCTGGCATCCCGGCCGGGGTCGCCCTGGTCCATCCGGGTCGAGTTCGCCCGGCCCACCGGGCCGGTCGTGACGGTCGTCGTCTCGACCGGCGGCCACCTCGCCGAGGTCGAGCGCTTCTTTGTCACCGCCGTCCGCGTCGCCGGCGCCTGACGCCGGCCGCCGTCAAGGCCCCCGGCCGTTCAGGCCCCGGCTGTCCGGGCCTGGACGGCGCAGGACAGGGTCGAAGGTCCCGGCGTGAACCGACCGACGACTCCGGTCGGCGGGGGCTTGGATGCCTAGCCTGAAGACGTGAACGACACACTCCCGGTCAGCGCGGAACAGTTGGTGTCGACGCCCGTGGTCGCGGTCAACGCGGAGCACAGCTTCGCCGCCGCCTGGGAGGCGATGCGCCAGCGGCAGGTGCACGATCTGGTCGTCCTCGACGACGACTACGGCATTGCCGCCGTCCTCGACGACCGGACCCTCGCCGCCGGGTGGCCGGGTGGCGGACCCGAGGCGCCGCACCGGAGCCAGGTCGGCGAGCTGGTCCAGCACGGCGTCCGCTGTGTCGGCCCGGGCGAGCTGGCCGCCGCCGTGGCCCGGGTGATGACCGAGAGCCGGTGTGACGCCGTGCCGGTGGTCAGCCGCAACGGCATGGTGCTCGGCCTGGTCACCGCCACCGACCTGGTGGCCGCGGTCGCCCGGGAGGCCGTGGTCGTCGCCCC
>DATDKW010000505.1:0-5547 GCA_036519715.1 Mycobacteriales bacterium | reverse complement strand
GCTGCGGCGGTGCGTGGCCGTCGGCGCGACCGCCGGGGACGGGGCGGTCCGGGTCCGGTTCCGGCCCGACCCGGAGCTGTGGCACCGGGACCTGCCGCTGGGCGGCGCCCCGTGACGGCGCCGGGACCGATCGGCGACGAGGCCCGGGCGCTGGTGGCGGCGGCCCGGGACTGGGCCGCGCGCACGTTCCCGGACGTGGAGGCGCACCTGGCCACCGGCTCGGCCGAGTGCCAGTGGTGCCCGCTGTGCCGGGCCGTCGCCGCCCTGCGCACGCCGGAGACGGCCGACCGGATCGCTGGCGCCGACACCGCCGCGGCCGGCGCGCTGGCCGCCGTGCTCGACGCGCTCACGACAGCACCCGCCCGCGAGCCGGATCCGGGGCCTCCCCCGTACCAGGCCCCGGTGGACATCCCGATCGACGTCCCGATCGACGACGGCCCGTGAGCCTCGCGATCGGGGTCGACATCGGCGGCACCAAGGTGGCCGCGGGCGTGGTCGACGAGGAGGGCGGCGTGCTCGCCCTGGTCCGGCGGCCGACGCCCGGCGACGTGGCCGGCACCGAGGAGGCGATCGCCGACTGCGTGGCCGAGCTCACCGCCTCCTACGACATCCTCGCGGTCGGGATCGGCGCGGCCGGCTGGATCGCCAACGACCGCGCGACCGTGCTGTTCTCGCCCCACCTGGCCTGGCGGGACGAGCCGCTCAAGGCCGCGCTCATCGACCGCATCGGGCTGCCGGTGACGGTCGAGAACGACGCCAACGCCGCGGCCTGGGCCGAATACCGCTACGGCGCGGCCCGGGGCGAGCGCGTCGTCTGCATGGTCACGCTCGGCACCGGGATCGGCGGCGGGCTGGTCGTCTCCGGGACGCTCTACCGCGGCGCGTACGGGGTGGCCGGCGAGTGGGGCCACATGGCCGTCGTGCCGGACGGGCGGCGGTGCGCCTGCGGCAACCGTGGCTGCTGGGAGATGTACGCGTCCGGCACGGCGCTGGCCCGGGACGCCCGCGAGCTCGCCGACGTCTCCCCGGTCGCCGCGCACCGGTTGCTCCAGCTCGCCGACGGCGACCCCACCGCGCTGATCGGCTCGCACGTCACCACCGCGGCCCGGGAGGGCGATCCCGCCGCGGTCGAGATCTTCACGACCATGGGCCGCTGGCTCGGCCGCGGCATCGCCAGCCTGGCCGCGGCCCTGGACCCGTCGGTCGTCGTCATCGGCGGTGGCGTCTCCGAGGCCGGCGAGCTCCTGCTGCGCCCGGCCCAGGAGACCTTCGCCGCCAACCTCACCGGCCGCGGCTTCCGGCCCGTCGCCCCGATCCGGCTGGCCGCCCTCGGCCCCGACGCCGGCCTGATCGGCGCCGCCGACCTGGCCCGCCGCCGGGTGTGAGCGGCGGTCAGCGCTCCACCACCGTCATCTCGATCGAGTACGTCCCGGCGTGGTAGGCGTGGGTGCCGAGCTCGACCGCGCGGCCGGTGCCGTCGTAGGCGACCCGCTCCATGGTCAGCACGGGAGCGCCCTTGCGCAGCTTGAGCAGCCGGGCCTCCGGCGCGGTCGCGCCCCGGGCCGCGATCCGCTGGGTCGCGATCCGCAGGTGCACGCCGGTGCCGCGCATCAGCTCGTACAGCCCGCGGGTCTCCAGGGCCTCGGCCGTGAGCACCGGGGCCAGGTCGGCCGGCAGCCAGTTGCGCAGCACCGCCAGCGGCTCGTCCCGGGCGCTGCGCAGCCGCTCCAGGTGCAACACCTGCGCCCCGGCCGGCACCCCGAGCCGCTCGGCCACCGCGGCCGGCGCCGGCACCAGCTCCCGGTCCAGCAGCCGGGTGGCCGGCTTCTGGCCCGACCGGGCCAGGTCGTCGAACAGCGAGGTCAGGTCCATCGGCCGCTTGACCCGGCCGTGCACGACCTGGGTGCCGATGCCGCGCCGGCGCACCAGCAGGCCCTTGTCGACCAGCTCCTGGATGGCCCGGCGCATCGTCGGCCGGGACAGCCCCCACCGGTCGGCCAGGCTGATCTCGTTCTCCAGCCGGTCGCCGGGGGCCAGCCGGCCGGCGTCGATGGCCGCCTCGATCTGCCGGGACACCTGGTGGTAGAGCGGCACCGGGCTGGACCGGTCGAGGTCCACGGTGAGCTCGGTCATCGGACGCCCCCCTCGGACGCGAGTGACGGCCGGAGCGTATCGCACGTCCGGTGCACCGGTTGTCCGTATGTCCTGACAACCTGACCAATTCTTGACAACCGCTCGTCACCTGAGCGACGCTCCCGGCAACGCCGCCGACCCGCGGGAGGTGTTCGTGGACGCGCCGTACGACGTGGTCACCGTCGGCCGGACCGGCGTCGACATCTACCCGCTGCAGATCGGCGTGGGTCTCGAGGACGTCCGCACGTTCGGGAAGTTCCTGGGCGGCACCGCGGCCAACGTGGCCGTGGCCGCCGCCCGGCACGGACTGCGCACCGCCCTGGTCAGCCGCACCGGGGCCGACCCGTTCGGCCGGTTCGTGCACCGGGCGCTGCGCGCGCTCGGCGTCGACGACCGCTACGTCACCCCGGTCACCGACGACCTGCCGACCCCGGTGACGTTCTGCGAGATCTTCCCGCCGGACGAGTTCCCGCTCTACTTCTACCGCCGGCCGACCGCGCCCGACCTGCAGCTGACGGCCGAGCACCTGCCGGCCGACCTGGTCCGGGAGGCCCGGGTCTTCTGGACCACCGGGTCGGCGCTGTCCGAGCAGCCCAGCCGGGACGCGCACTTCGCCGCGTACGGGGCCCGGGGCCGGCGGCCGCTGACGATCCTGGACCTCGACTACCGGCCGATGTTCTGGCCCGACCGGGCCGCCGCGGCCGCGCAGCTGTCGGCCGCGCTGGAGCACGTCACCGTCGCGGTCGGCAACCAGGACGAGTGCCTGACCGCGGTCGGCGAGAGCGACCCGCACCGGGCCGCGGCCGCGCTGCTGGAGCGGGGGCTGGACCTGGCGGTGGTCAAGCAGGGACCGCGCGGGGTGCTGGCCCGGACCCGGGACGAGCTGGTCGAGGTGCCGCCGATCCCGGTCGAGGTGACCAACGGGCTCGGCGCCGGCGACGCGTTCGGCGGGGCGCTGTGCGCGGGCCTGCTGGCCGGTCGGCCGCTGGCCGAGGTGATCCGGTTCGCCAACGCCGCCGGCGCCATCGTGGCCTCCCGGCTGGAGTGCTCGACCGCGATGCCGACCACGGCCGAGGTCGAGGCGGCGGTGGCCGAGGCGGCCAGGGGGGAGACCGTCCGTGCCTGACCTCGCCCGGGTGCGGGAGCTGCGCGCCCGCGACCCGCAGACCATCGCCCGGGCCGCACAGGCCCGCCGCCGCCGTCCGCTGCTGGCCGGAGGGGACCGGCTGCTGCTCATCGCTGCCGACCACCCGGCCCGGGGCGCGCTCGGCGTCCGCGGCGCGCCGACCGCCATGGGCGACCGCCACGAGCTGCTGGAGCGGCTGGTGCTGGCCCTGTCGCGGCCGGGGGTGGACGGCGTGCTCGGCACTGCCGACGTGCTGGAGGACCTGCTGCTGCTGGGCGCGCTGGAGGACAAGATCGTCCTCGGCTCGATGAACCGCGGCGGCTTGGCCGGGGCCGGCTTCGAGCTGGACGACCGCTTCACCGGCTACGACGCCGACTCGATCGCCCGGTCCGGCTTCGACGGCGGCAAGATGCTGTGCCGGATCGACCTGGCCGACCCGGGCACGGTGTCCACCCTGGAGAGCTGCGCCCACGCCGTCACCGCGCTGGCCGGGCAGGAGCTGCTGGCCCTGGTCGAGCCGTTCCTGTCCCGCCGGGTGGACGGGCGGGTCCGCAACGACCTGTCCACCGAGGCCGTGGTCACTTCGGTCGCGATCGCCGCCGGGCTCGGCGCGACCAGCGCCTACAGCTGGCTGAAGCTGCCGGTGGTGGCGGAGATGGACGCGGTGATGGCGGCGACCACGTTGCCGGCCCTGCTGCTCGGCGGCGACCCCGACGGCGCCCCCGAGGAGACGTACGCGGAGTGGGAGAAGGCGCTGGCCCTGCCGGGGGTGCGCGGGCTGGTCGTCGGCCGGACCCTGCTCTATCCCCAGGACGGCGACGTCGCCCGGGCGGTCGACGTCGCGGCCGGGCTGGTGCACCGGTGAGCCGCGACCTGCACCGTCCACACGGGACGCTGGCCCGCGACGGCTGGGACTGCGTGGTCGACCCGGTCACGGCCGGCTGGGAGTTCTCCGGGCTGCGGATCCTGGAGCTGCCGCCGGGCGGGTCCAAAGCCTTCGACACCGGCCCGGACGAGATGCTGGTGCTGCCGCTGTCCGGCGCGGCCGAGGTCAGCTGCGACGGCGAGACCGCGACCCTGGACGGCCGCCCAAGCGTCCTCAGTGGACCGACCGACTTCGCCTACCTGCCGGTGGGTGCGGCCGTGACGGTGTCCAGTGTGGACGGCGGCCGGTTCGCGCTGCCGGCGGCCCGGGCCACCCGGCGGCTGCCGTTCCGGGTCCAGCCGGCCGGGAAGGTGCCGGTCGAGCTGCGCGGCGCCGGCGCGTGCTCCCGGCAGGTCAACAACTTCTGCACGCCCGAGGCGTTCGGGACCGACAAGCTGATCGCCTGCGAGGTGCTCACGCCGGCCGGCAACTGGTCGTCGTACCCGCCGCACAAGCACGACGAGGACCGGCCCGGCGAGTCCGTGCTGGAGGAGATCTACTGGTTCGAGGTCGCCGGCGGCGGCATGGCCTACCAGCAGGTGTACGGGACGGCCGCCGTGCTGGCCGAGGTCCGCACCGGCGACGTGGTGCTGATCCCGAGCGGCTGGCACGGCCCGTCCATGGCCGCCCCCGGCTACGACCTCTACTACCTCAACGTGATGGCCGGACCCGCGGCCGAGCGGGCCTGGCTGATCTGCGACGACCCGGCCCACGCCTGGGTCCGCGACACCTGGGCCGACCAGCCCGTGGATCCCCGCCTGCCGTTCGGTAGGACCGCATGACCGCGACCGTGCGGCTCACCGTCGGGCAGGCCACCGTCCGCTTCCTGGCCGCCCAGCACACCGAGCGCGACGGCGTCCGGCACCGGCTCTTCGCCGGCTGCTTCGGCATCTTCGGCCACGGCAACGTGGCCGGGATCGGCCAGGCGCTGCTGGAGGCCGAGCTGCTCAGTCCCGGCGCGCTGCCGTACGTGACCGCCCGCAACGAGCAGGGCATGGTGCACGCCGCGGCCGGCTACGCCCGGATGCGCAACCGGCTGTCCACCTGGGCCTGCACGGCCTCCATCGGCCCGGGCTCGTCCAACATGCTCACCGGCGCCGCCCTGGCCACCATCAACCGGCTGCCGGTGCTGCTGCTGCCCAGCGACGTGTTCGCCACCCGGGTGTCCGCGCCGGTCCTGCAGGAGCTGGAGTCGGGCTCCGACGTGACCGTCAACGACGCCTTCCGGCCGCTGTCCCGGTTCTTCGACCGGGTCTGGCGGCCGGAGCAGCTGCCGGCCGCGCTGCTCGGCGCGATGCGGGTGCTCACCGACCCGGCCGAGACCGGCGCGGCCACCATCGCGCTGCCGCAGGACGTGCAGGCG
>DATDKW010000504.1:0-19732 GCA_036519715.1 Mycobacteriales bacterium | reverse complement strand
GGATACGGTCCGGAGGGCGTGTGATCGTCGACAGTTCAGCCGTGGTGGCTATTCTGCTGCGCGAACCGGGCTGGGAGGCGTTGCTCGATCGCATCGCCACCGCGCAGCAACCGCCAGGCATCGGTACGCCGACACTAGTTGAGACCGGAATAGTGCTTGCCGCCCGCCTCGGTATACCGGGCAAGACCCTGCTCGCGCGCTTTATTCAAGAAAGCGGGATGCGACAGATCGATTTTTCCTACGAGCATTGGGCGATCGCCGTCGATGCGTACTTGCAGTACGGTAAGGGCCGCCACCCGGCTGCGCTGAATTTCGGTGACTGCCTTACGTATGCCATCAGTCGCCTCGCCGACGAGCCCCTATTGTATATCGGCGAAGATTTCACCAAGACCGACCTGGCGCTCGTCGACCTCTGAGCACCGGTGACACCGCTCGAAGACTCCTGGACTCGGCCAGCCGGGCACCACCGCGACCTGTACGAGGAGGCGACGAGATGGCGGCAGTAGGGCGGCCAGGCGACGAGCCGGCAGTCACCACGGCCGGGACGCGCCTCGACCCCGACTACGAGCGGCGGTTGGGCGCCGAGGCCGAGGCCGGCTTCGACCCTGCGACCCTGATCCGCTGCCACGCTGGCCGGGCCTCGCCGTCCGGACGCGCCGGCCACTCCAAGCGGGTAGACCTCCGCGTCGACGATCAGGCGACGAGGCGATCCAGCGGATCGCCGACCGGGACGACCGCAGGGTCAGCGACGTCGTCCGCGACGCCATCAACCGCTGCCTCGAAGCAACCTGACCAAGATCGCTGAGCAAGCAGATAACTATGGCGGTCTCGCTCAGCGGTGACCTGCGAAGAGGCCGCTCAGCATGGCGCCGAGCGCGGGATGGCTTCTAAGCACTTGGCCGCAGGTTCGAGTCCTGCCGGGCGCACCCACCGCCCCAACCGGCGGCTTCAGTCGCCATGGCAACCTGCGGTACGCCTCGCGTTCCCCGGATGCGATGCGCCGCATTCGGAACATGACCGTCGAGACTCACCTGCCGGCGTCCTTGCAGCCGGCCGGACGAAGCGGTGCTGTTCCTGGGTGACGACGAGGCGCCGTCGTAGCCGCGGTGGACGCCCACGCCGTCCGGCTGGGGTTGTCCCGGAGCCAGTACGTCCGCCCCGGCTCGCCCAGGACGCCGAGGTGTCCGGCTCCTCCGTCGCGGTGTCCGACCTGGCTCAGCTCACCGTCGACCTCGGCGACCCCGATGTCATGGCCCAGGCGTGGCACTGACGTCCTGGCTCATCGACAAGTCTGCCCTGGTTCGTCTCGCTTCGAGCCCGAACGCCGCTGAGTGGGCGGCTCGCATCGAGCGCGGCCTCGTCCGAATTGCCACCGCCACCCGGCTCGAGATCGGCTACTCGGTCCGATCGGGGCCGGATCTGCGTGTCGGGCTGCGCCGGCCTCCGCTGTCCTCCGTGCCGGTCGAATACCAGACGCCGGCGATCGAAGACCGGTCGGTCGAAGTGCTGACGCTGCTCACGGATCGGGGCCAGCACCGGGCTCCGTCGATTCCGGACCTGATCATTGCCGCCACAGCCGAGTTCGCCGGGCTGACGGTGCTGCACCTCGACGAGGAGTTCGAGATCATCGCCGACGTCACCGGCCAACCCATCGAGCGCTTGACGTCAAACTGAGCCGCCGCTTCCGTGGTCGGGACCGGCCGCTCGGCCGCGACCGGATCGCACACCCCGTCCGGGACCGGCAGCACGACCGGCGGCAGCGGAGGTAGTGCAGCACGAGGGCGTTCGGGGCCTCGATCAGGCGGCCGCCCTCGTCGATCCGTCCGAGTGGGAGTGCGGCCAGGCCGAGATCGCCGATCACGGCGGCGATCCGGTCGCCGGCATCCGGCGAGTCGGTCGCGACGAAGACGACCCGCCGGCCCAGCGCCGGATCAAGCTCGGCCGCGAGCGTGCCCGCGTCGGGCCCTCCGGTCAGGACGGGTCGTCGTCGGTGAGGACGGCGTCGATGCCGGTGCGGGCCGTGGCGACCATGGCCGGGTTGGTGTGGAGGTAGTACGGGAGGGCGATGACGCCGCCGGAGAGGACGAGGCCGCGGGCCCGGCGGCGGGTCGGTCCGTCGGCGTCGAGCAGGGACAGGAAGGCGGGGCGGCTGGCGGCGTCGAGGACGTGCCAGGCCGCCGTGACGTCGTAGGCGGGATCGCCCCGCGTCACCGTGCCGAAGTCGAGGATGCCCACCAGCCGGCCGTCCCGCAGCAGCAGGTTCCCGGGGATCAGGTCCGCGTGCAGCCAGACCGGCGGTCCGTCCCACGGCGGTGCGGCCAGCGCGTCGTCCCAGACCGCGGCGGCGCGAGCGACGTCGAGGAGACCGTCGCACTGCGACAGTGCCGACCGGAACTCCTCGTCCCGCCCGGCCAGCGGGCCGCCGCGACGGCCCACCGGTCCGTTGCTCGGGTCGATGGCCCGCAGCTCGGCGACGAACCGGCCCAGCGCCACAGCCGTGTCCGCCAGCGACCGGAACCGCCCGCTCAGCGCGTCCTGGCCCGGCAGCCAGCTCAGCACGGCCCACGGGAACGGGTAGCCCTCGCCCGGCACACCCGTCGCCACCACCTCGGGCACGTCCAGCGACACGTGCCGGGCGACGACCGGCAGCCAGCGCGCCTCCTTGGTCACCGAGGCGGACGCGCTCTGCGTCAGCGGCATCCGCAGCGCCAGCGCCGATCCCAGCCGGAAGACGGCGTTGTCCGTGCCGCCGGAGGACACCCGGTGCAGCGGGAGCTTCGCGTACCGCGGTAGCTGGGCGGCGATCAGCCGCCGCGCCACCGACTCGTCGATGTCGACCTGATCGGCGTGCAGGCGGCTGGGCGGCACCGGGCTGGGCGGCACGGGGCTGGGCGGCATGCGGCCCATCCTGGTCGGCGCTCCCGGCCGAGGGCGACCGATATTAGGGTGGCCGGGTGTTCGAGGGCTTCGCGCTGGAGCGGGTGGACGTGGGTGACGCGGTGCTGCGGGTCCGGCACGGCGGCGACGGTCCGGCGGTCGTCCTGCTGCACGGGCACCCGCGCACGCATGCCACCTGGCACAAGGTCGCTCCACAGCTGGCCGGCGAATTCACCGTGGTCTGCCCGGACCTGCGCGGCTACGGCGGCTCGGTCGGGCCACCGTCCACTGAGGACCACTCGGCCCACTCCAAGCGGGCCATGGCGGCCGACGTGGTCGCGCTGATGAGGTCCCTGGGGCACGAGCGGTTCGCCGTCGTCGGCCACGACCGCGGCTCGTACGTGGCGATGCGGGCGGCGCTGGACCATCCGGACGCGGTGACCGCCCTGGCCGTGCTGGACTCGGTGCCGATCGGCGAGGCGCTGGCCCGGGCCGACGCCCGCTTCGCCGCCGCCTGGTGGCACTGGTTCTTCCTCGGCCAGACGGCCAAGCCGGCCGAGCGGGTCATCAACGCCGACCCCGACGCCTGGTATCGCGGCGACCCGGCGGTGATGGGCGCCGAGGCGTACGAGGACTACCGGGCCGCCATCCATGATCCGGCCGTGGTGCACGCGATGTGCGAGGACTACCGGGCCGGGCTCGGTCCCGACCGCGCCGCCGACGACGCCGACCGTGCGGCCGGCCGGCGGATCGGCTGCCCGACGCTGGTGCTGTGGTCCCGGCACGACGACATGGCCGACCTGTACGGCGATGTGCTCGCAGTCTGGCGCCCCTGGACCGGCGACCTGCGCGGCGGCGAGATCGACTCCGGGCACCACATGGCCGAGGAGGCCCCCGACCAGCTCGCCGCCGCCCTACGCGACTTCCTGAGCTGACCGGGCGCCAGCCGGAATCCGGGTCACCGGCGCAGATCGTCCAGGGCGGCGATCATGGCGGTGGTCATGGTCTCGCCGCCGTGACCGGCGTCCTCGCAGACGACCAGACGGCTGGCCGGCCAGGCGCGGTGCAGGTCCCAGGCCGTGTCCAGCGGGCCGGACACGTCGTAGCGGCCGTGGATGAGCACCCCGGGGATGTCCGCGATCCGGTCCAGGCCGGCCAGGATCGGGGTGTCGTCGAGGAAGCAGCCGTGGGCCCAGTAGTGGGTGACCAGCCGCGCGAACACCTGCCGGAACGCCGGATCCCCGTAGCGCAGCGCCGGCATCGAGCCCGGGGCCAGCGAGACGTGGGTGTCCTCCCAGATGCACCACTGCTCGGCTGCCCGCTCGGTCACGGCCGGGTCCGGCGACGCCAGCAGCCGGGCGTAGGCCGCCGAGAGGTCGCCGTCGCGTTCGGACGGTGGGACCACGGCTGCGAACGCGTCCCACTCGCGCGGGAAGACCCGGCGCATGTCCCGGGTGATCCAGTCCGTCTCCAGCCGCCGCCCGGCCGTCACCGCCGCCAGCACCAGCGCCGTCACCCGGGAGGGGAACTGCTGCGCGTAGGCCAGCGCCAGCGTCACCCCCCAGGACCCGCCGGTGACGACCCATTCGGAGACGCCCAGATGGGAGCGCAGCAGCTCGATGTCGCGGATCAGGTGCTGGGTGGTGTTGGCGGACAGGTCCGCCGCGGCGCTGTCGGCCAGCGGCCGCGACCGTCCACACCCGCGCTGGTCGAACAGCACGATCCGGTACGCCTCGGGGTCGAAGCTCTGCCGGATCCCCGCCGACGCGCCGCTGCCCGGCCCGCCGTGCAGCCAGACCGCGGGCCGCCCGGCCGGGTTGCCGGCCGTCTCCCAGTAGATCTCGTGGCCGTCGCCGACCGGGAGCATCCCCGACTCGTACGGCTCGATCGCCGGATACCGCTCAGCCACGGGAGACCTCCAGGACGGCCGGGACGACGACGGGCCAGACCCGGCGCGGGAACTCGTGGCCCACCCCGGGCAGCCGCAGCAAGGTCGCGCCCGGTATCGCCGCCGCCAGGGCCGCACCGTGGTCGATCCGGAAGAACGGATCCTCCTCGCCGTGCACGACGAGCGTCGGCAGCCGCAGGGACCCGAGCTCCGACGCCCACGGCGCCCGGTCGTCCCGGGCCAGGTCGGGGTTGGTCAGCGCGGCCCGGACGTCGATCGTCCGGCCGAGCGCCCGGCGCACCAGCGCCCGCATCCCGGCCTCGTCGAACGCCACCGACCGGGCCGCCAGCACCCGGGCGTACTCGACCTGGCTGGCGACCACGGCGTCCACATCGGACCAGTCCGGTTCGGTGACGCCGGCGAAGTATGCGGTCAGGTCGGGGTCCATCGGCGGGCCGTCCACACCGACCGCCATGGTCGAGACCAGGACCAGCGCGCGCACCCGGTCCGGGTGGTCGAGCGCGGCCAGCTGCGCGAGCGCGCCGCCGGCCGAGATCCCCATCAGACACGCCGACCCGACCCCGTACGCGTCCAGCAGCCCGATCGCGTCCCCTACCAGCTCGCGGGAGCCGTAGTCCGGCTCGCCCACCGGGTAGTGCACGGACTGCCCGGTGTCCCGGGCGTCGTAGCGGATCACGAACCGGCCGCGGTCGGCGAGCGCGGTGCAGAACCCGTCCTCCCACCAGTCCATCGACGCGCCGCCGGAGACGAGCAGGATCGCCGGGTCACCGCGCCGGCCGAAGGTCTGCGCGCAGAGTTCCACCGAGTTGGCGAGGACCATCCGGACATCACACCACAGGGCTGATACCCCAGGTGGTGGTGACCGTCTGCCCCGGCTCCAGCACGATGAGCCCCTCGCCGGTGCGGAACGCGTTCGGCGGGCAGGTCATCGGCTCGACCGCGAGCCCCTGGCGCCGGCGGGACGGCGGCAGCGTGTCCCCGGTGAACACCTGCAGGTAGGACGAGCCGCTGTCGCACCAGAGCCGGACCCCGCGGTCCGGGCCGGTCAGCGTGACCACGGCGAGGCCGTCGGCGTCCCGCTCCAGGTCGGTGTAGCAGTGGTCGAGCAGCGCGCCGTCCAGCGACCGGGGCGCGCGGAAGTCGTACGGCGTGCCCTGGGCGTCGGCGATCCCGGTCGGGATGCCCTGCTCGTCCACCGGCAGGTAGCGCCGGCCCGGCGCCCGCAGGGTGGCGTCGTCCACGGTGTCCGTCCCGGCCGTGAGGTAGGGATGGGCACCGGTCCCGTACGGACAGGGCCGGTCGCCGGCGTTGGTGGTCACGGTGCGGACGGTGAGGCCGGCGTCGGCGAGCGCGTACTCCAGCCGGCAGTCCAGCGCGAACGGGTAGCCGGGCTGGGGGTGCAGCACCAGCCCGAGCACGACCGAGGACGGCGAGCTGTCGAGGACGGTCCAGTTGACCCACCGGGTCAGGCCGTGGATCGCGTTGTTCTTGGCCGGCTCGGTCAGCGGCAGCTGCAGCGTGTCACCGCCGAACTCGTACTTCCCGCCGGCCAGCCGGTTGGGCCACGGGATCAGCGTCTGGCCGCGACCGCCGTTGCACATCTCCTCGGCGCCGTAGCCGTCGACCAGGGCGGCGCCGTCCACTGTGTACTCCCGGAGGCCGCCGCCGACCTCGACCACGACCGCCCGGTGGGCTCCGTGCACCAGCTCTGTCTGCCTGCCCGACGGAATCACCGTCCCAGGATGCCGGACCGGGCCGGCGCCCCCGATACCGGGTCAGGACGCCCGGCGCAGCGACGGGTCCGCGCCCAGCTCGGCCAGCGCGTCCTCCGGTGGCAGCCCGCGGGCGAGCAGCGGCGTGAACACCCCGCGCCGGGTGTGCACGCTGACCACGCCGTCCCCGTCGGCGTACCCGTGGAACGTCACCTCGTCCAGCCCGGGATCGGCCGCGAACAGGTCGCGCAGGCACAGCAGCACGACCTGGGCCACCACCGACCGGTAGAGCGCGACCACCTCGCGCGCCGGCCGGGGGACCTCGGGCTGCTCGTCGGTGGCCGGGTCGTAGCGGAACCCCCGGACCGCCGGCACCACGTCCGGGCCGGGCAGCCGGAACCGGACCGCGGTCCCCTCCGCCGAGACCGCCCGCGGGAAGGTCCGCGGCAGCGGCACCGCGTCCAGCACCAGGGCCAGGTAGCGGCCGACCGCCTCCGGCTCCCGCCGGCGCCAGGCCGCCGCGAACGCGTCCACCGACCGGTTGTGCTCGTCCACCCGCAGCCGCTCCTCGGCCAGTCGGGCCGCGTACCGCTGGCGGGCGGCCGCGAACCGGCGCTGCCGCTCGGCCTCGACCTTCTCGTACTCGGCGACGGCGGCCGCGTACGACTCCCGGGCGGCCGCGAGCTGCCGCTCGTACCGGAGCGTGCCGACCACCCGGCCGAGCACGGACGGCGGGGCCGGCTCGAACCGGGACCAGTCCGGGCGGGTCGCCCGCCAGCCGACCGAGCCGAGGTCCGGCGCGGGCTGGTGGAACTGCTCGCGCAGCTCGGCCAGGTCGAGGCGCGGGGTCCGGCGCAGGCCGCGGTCCAGGATCGTCCGGAGCTCGTCGACGCGCGCCTCGACCTGCCGGGTGCGGCGCTGCGCGTCGGCGGCGCGGTCCGCAAGATATTTCCGGGTCGCTTCCTCGTCCCGGATCCTGCGCCGGGCCCGCTCCGCCCTCCGGGCCTCCGCCGCCGCCTGCTCCTGCTCCTTGCGGCGCACCGCGATTTCGACGCTGGCGATCCGAGAACGCGACATGGCAGTCACCTCGTACGGCGGCGGACGTGGTCCCCGTGTCCCGACGGTAAGGCCTGTCCCGTCCCGATGCACTACAGCAAGGACACGTTCCACCACATCGGGTGACCGCAAATTGTTGCAATACCGACCTCCGGACCGTCCGTTTAGGCCCGTGGTCGGGGGCCGGAACGGCCGCCGGACCGTCCGGCCGGGCCCGCGGTTAGGGTCGGAACGGCCGACGAGGAGGACGCGCGTGACCGACTGGCTGTCCGATGCCGTGTTCTACGAGATCTACCCGCAGTCCTTCGCCGACTCCGACGGGGACGGGATCGGGGACCTGCCCGGCGCACTGTCCCATCTGGACCACCTGGCCGAACTCGGGGTGGACGCCGTCTGGTTCAACCCCTGCTTCGCCTCGCCGTTCCGGGACGCCGGCTACGACGTCTCCGACTACTTCCGCATCGCCCCCCGCTACGGCACCAACGACGACATGGTCGCCTTCGTGGCCGCGGCCCGCGAGCGCGGGATCCGGGTCGTGCTGGACCTGGTCGCCGGGCACACCTCCACCGAGCACGGGTGGTTCCGGCGTTCGGCCGCGAGCACCGACGACGACCGCTACATCTGGTCGGACCGGCCCGGCCCCAACTTCGTGCCCTCCCCCGGTCCGCGCCCGGGCTGGTATCTGCGCAACTTCTACGACTCCCAGCCCGCGATCAACTTCGGCTACGCCCGCACCGACCCGGACGAGCCCTGGCGGGAGCCCGTCGACGCCCCCGGCCCGCAGGCCAACCGGGCCGCGCTCCGGGAGATCATCGCCTTCTGGCTCGACCGCGGCGTGTCCGGCTTCCGCGTGGACATGGCGTACTCGCTGGTGAAGGACGACCCCGACTTCGCCGCCACCGCGGCGCTGTGGGCGGAGATCAGCGACTGGATGCACACCACCTACCCGGACGCGATCCTGCTGCCGGAGAGCGACAACCGGGCCCCGGTCGACATCGGGGTGCGGGGCGGCTTCGACGCCGACTTCTTCCTCGTCATCCACGCCGCCCACAGCGCGCTGTTCAACAACGGCGGCGCCGGCACGCTGTCCTGGCTGCCGGACCACGAGCGCTGCTACTTCGACGCCGACGGCACCGGCGCCGCCGACCTGGAGGTGTTCCTGCGGCTGTGGGACGCCCACCACGCCGGCGCCGGCGCGGACCGGCTGGTCGTGATGGGCTCGGCCGACCACGACTACTCCCGGCTGGCCACCGGCACCCGGACCCGCGAGCAGCTCGGCGCCGCGTACGCGTTCCTGCTGACCTGGGGCACGGTGCCGGCGATCTACTACGGCGACGAGATCGGCATGCGCTACCTGCCCGGCCTGCCCGACAAGGAGGGCAGCATCTTCGACCCGGCCTACAACCGCAGCGGCTGCCGCAGCCCGATGCAGTGGGACGAGGCCCGGCCCAACGCCGGTTTCTCGACCGCGCCGGCCGACCGCCTCTACCTGCCCCAGGACCCGGCCCCGGACCGGCCCACGGTCGCGGCCCAGCTCGGCGATCCGGACTCGCCGCTGGAGCGGCTGCGCCGGCTGATCCGGCTGCGGAAGCAGACGCCGGCGCTGCGGACGGCCGCGGCCACGACCGTGCTGAGCGGGGGCTACCCACTGGCGTACCTGCGCGGCCAGGACCACCTCGTCGTGGTCAACCCGGCCCGGGAGCCGGGCTCGGCCGCGCCGGACGGGCTGTCCGGCCGGGACGCCGTCCCGCTCGAGGTCAGCGGGGTCACCGTCCACGATGGACGGATCACCGCGGCCGGCTTCGGTTACGGGGTGTTCCGGCTCACCTGAGGGTCCTCACCCCTTGACCGCCGCCGACAGCTGGCCACCGATGAAGTGCCGCTGGAAGGCGAAGAACACGATCGCGACCGGGACCGTGGACAGCAGCGCCGCCCCCAGCGTCAGCGGATACTGCGTGCCGGAGCCGAGCTGACCGCTGGAGAACTTGGCCAGCCCGGTCGTGAGGGTGTTGTACTTCGGGTCCGAGGTGGCCACCAGGAAGAGCTGGAACTCGTTCCAGGAGCCCTGGAAGCTGAGAATCGTCAGCGTGATCAGCCCCGGCCGGGCCAGCGGCAGGATCACCGTCCAGTACGTCCGGAAGACGCCGGCGCCGTCGATCCGGGCCGCCTCCTCCATCGTCTGCGGGATTCCCAGGAAGAACTGGCGCATGAGGAAGATGCCGGCCGCGTCGGCGATGATCGGCAGGACCATCCCCGGGTACGTGTTGAACAGGGTCAGTTCCTTCAGCACCAGGAACCGCGGGATCAGCAGCACCGCACCCGGCACGGCCAGCACCGCCAGGATGCTCCAGAAGACGCCCTGCCGGCCCGGGAACCGCAGCCGGGCCAGCGCGTAGCCGGCCAGGCTGTCGATGAAGACCCGGCCCAGCGTGATCAGCGTGGCCACGATGATGCTGTTGGTCAGCCACCGCCCGAACGGGATGCCGGCGTTGTCGGTGAAGCCGAAGATGCGCTTCCACGCGTCGTAGCTCACCGGGTGCGGGATCAGCGACAGCGAGTTGTTCGCGGCGTCGGCGTCGGTCTTGAACGACGTCGCCAGCTGGATGAGGAACGGCCCGATGAAGATCAGCCCGAACAGGATCAGCCCCAGGTAGCCGAGACCGCGGCGCCACGGCGGGGTGTAGTCGTGGGCGGTCATCAGTCGTCCTCCCCCGATCCGACCAGCCGCCGCTGCAGCGCGGCCAGCACGATGATGAGGCCGAAGAGCAGGAACGCGATGGCCGCGCCGATGCCGAAGGCCGAGTTCCGGAAGCTCTGGCTGTACGACAGGTAGGCCGGGGTGATCGTGGCCGGGTTGTTGCCGGTGAGGTAGATCTGGTCGAAGACCTGCCAGGTGCTGATCAGGCCGAGGGTCAGCACCAGGATCAGCGTCGGGCGCAGCATCGGGGTTACCATCCGGAACCGCTGCCAGGACGTGGCCCCGTCGACCTCGCTGGCCTCCAGCACCTCCTCGTTGATGTTCTGCAGGCCGGCCAGGAACATCAGCATGAACGTGCCCGACGTGGTCCAGACGACCAGGATGATGATGACCGTCAGCGCGATCGAGGGCCCGGACAGCCAGTCCCACCAGCTCAGGTTGAAGAACTGGTGCTGGGTCCAGCCCGGCGGCGAGGTGACCCCGAAGACCCGCAGGACCTGGTGGAAGACGCCGCGGGAGTCGGCCGTCCAGTTCGGACCGCGGATCCCGACGACGTTCAGCAGCGAGTTCACCGCGCCGCCGCCGGAGAACAGGAACAGGAACACCAGCGTGGTGGCGATGCTGCTGGTCACCGACGGGAAGAAGAACGCGGTGCGGAAGAAGCTGCGGCCCTTGAGGAACTTGTTGTTCAGCAGCACGGCCAGCCCCAGGGCCAGCCCGGTCTGCAGCGGCACCACGAACAGCACGAAGTAGACGTTGTTGCGGATCGAGGTGGCGAAGTTCTGCCGGGTCAGGTTGTCGACGGTGATCAGGTTCTTGTAGTTGTCCAGCCCGACGAACTTGGCGCCGCCGCCGAACGGACTGGACAGGCCGTCCCAGCGGGTCAGGCTGATGTAGAAGGCGAACCCGATCGGCACGATCAGGAAGATCAGCAGGATGGCCAGCGCGGGCAGCACGAACAGCCAGCCGGCCCAGCGTTCCTGCCGGCGCAGCGCACTGCGTCCCGATCGCGGCGGCGGCGCGGCGGTGGCCCGGGCCGTGCCGGCCACCGCCGTCGGGGCGGCGCCGGTGGTGGATCCGACCGACGAGGTCATGGCAGTCCTTCCTCCCACGCAGGCAGGAACGGCGCGGCGGACGGGCACCCCCGGGGCCCGCCCGCCGCCGGGATCCCTAGTTGGCGGCCTTCAGCGCCGCGGTGCCGTTCTTCTGCAGCGCCACGAGCATCGCCTTGGGGTCCGAGGACCCGTCGGACAGGCCGATGATCTTCGCGTCGAAGTCCTTCTGGACCTGGTCGAACCCGGGCAGGCTGGTCGGGCCGGCCGCGTAGGCCGCGCCGTCCACGAACGCCTTCTGGGCCGGGAACTGCTGGGCGAACTGCGCCGCCGCCGACTTCACCGACGGCATGACGCCGAACGCCTTGCTGAACGCCAGCTGCTGGTCGGTCGAGGTCAGGTACTTCACCAGGTCGACCGCGGCGGCCTGGTTCTTGCTCTTGGCCGCGACGCCCCAGCAGTTGGTGAAGGACAGGGTGGCCTGCTGGGCACCCTTGGGCAGCGGGACCACCGTGTACTTGAGGTTGGGGTAGTCGTTCTTCACTCCGCCGACGATCCAGTTGCCCTCGATCGTCATGGCCGCCTTGTTCTTGCCCAGCGCCTCGCCGCCCCAGCCGGCGTCGACCTGCTTGGGCCACTTGAGCGCGCCCTCCTTGGCCAGCTTCTGCACGTACTGCAGGCCGGCCAGGTTCTCCGGGGAGTCCGCGGTGAAGGCGGTGTTGTCGGAGTTGAGCAGCGAACCGCCGGCCTGGCGCATGAACACGTTGACCCGGTCCAGGGTGTCGCTCATGACCAGACCGGTGACCCCGCCGGTGGTGAGCTTCTTGGCCACGGTCTCCAGCTGGTCCCAGGTCTGCGGGTAGTCGGCCTCGGTCAGCCCGGCCTTCTTCCACAGGTCGGTGTTGATCTCCAGCGCCAGCGTGGAGAAGTCCTTCGGCGCGCAGTAGACCTTGCCGTCGGAGGTGAAGGACTCCAGCAGGTTGGGGTAGAAGTCGTCCTTGTTCGGCAGCTGGTCGCCGTACGCGGCCAGGGCGCCGCCCTTGACCAGCCCGGCGAACTTCGACGCGTCGACGTAGAAGATGTCCGGCGGCGAGCCGCCGGACAGCGCCTGGGTCAGCTCCTGGACCAGGTCCTTGGCCGGCGTCACGGTGACCGTGTTGCCGCCCTTCTGGGCCCAGGCCGTGCTGGCGGAGGTGACCGCCTTGGTCTCGGCGTCACCGGAGGAACCGATGAGCATGGTCAGCTTCACGCCGGAGGTCGCGCCCCCGCCGGTGTTGCTGCCGCTGCCGCTGTCGAAGCCGCTGTCGCCGCCGCCGCAGGCTGCGGCGAGCATGAGGCCGACCCCGGCGACCAGCGCCAGGGGAGCCCGGGTCCGTCGGATCATCGTCGATCTCTCCTCACTCGGGGGTTCGTGCGAGCCGGCGACGCGCCGCCCGGGACGCTGCTGTCCCGTACCACGAGGGCGGGATCGAGCAGCACCTGGGCCGGCGTGGTCCGGGTGCCGTGCAGGTGTTCGAGCAGCAGTTCGATGGCCTGCTCGGCCACCGCCTCCAGCGGTTGCCGGACGCTGGTCAGACCGGGCCGGACGACCGTCGCCAGTGGACTGTCGTCGAACCCGGTGACCGCGACCTCCGAACCGGGACGGAGGCCGCGGTCGTCCAGGGCGCGCATGGCGCCGAGCGCCATCACGTCGCTCACGCAGGCCACCGCGGTCGGTGGCTGCGCGAGGTCCAGCAGCCGGTCGGTCAGGGCCGCGCCGGCGGCCATGCCGTCCTCGGCCCGGCGGACGAGGCCGCGGGTCGGCAGCCGGTGCCGCGCCGCGGCCGCGCTCCAGCCGGCGAACCGGTCGTCGCCGACGCCGCTGCCCTCGGGCCAGCCGACGAAGGCGATCCGCCGGTGCCCCTGAGCGACCAGGTGCTCGACGACCGCGTCCATCCCGGCGGCACCGTCCACGTCGACCCAGGAGTGGCTGGACCGGGCCTCGCCCCAGGGCCGGCCGAACGCCACGAAGGGGGCGCCGCGGGCGGCCAGCCAGTCCGGGCGGGGGTCGACGTGGTGGGTGCCGGCGATGACGTAGGCGTCCACGGCGGTGCGCCGGAGCAGGTCGTCCAGCACGTCGAGCTCGGCGTCGTCGGACGCGGCGGCGAAGCTGAGCACGTCGTAACCGCGGTCGCGGGCGGCGTCGCAGAGCGCGTGCAGGAAGCGGTCGAGCACGCCGCCCGTGCCCATCTGCAGCGTCGGCAGCAGCCGGCAGGCCAGCAGCCGGGTCGACTGGGTGCGCAGGTTGCGGGCGGCCGAGTTGGGCCGGTAGCCGAGCTCGTCGATCGAGGCCAGCACCCGCGAGAGCGTGTCCGGGCGGACCCGCTGAGGCGCGTTGAGCGCGTTGGAGACGGTCTGCCGGGACACCCGGGCATGCCGCGCGACGGACTCGACCGTCGGGCGCGTTCCCGGGATCCGTGCGGCTGCCATTGCGACCCTGCTCCGCCGATGAGGGGTGCTCGTGGACTGTTCGTACCGTTGATCGTTCAAATCCGTTCGGCGACAGTCTGTCTGATGAACGTTCAAACCGCTAGTCTGAGCCGGTGTCGGCGGTGGAGGTGGTCCTCAGCGAGGCAGCGGTCCGGGACAGCCAGCCCTACCTGCACGAGCTGGTGACCGTGGTCGCGGCGCCGGCGCTGGTGCTGTCCGACCCGGACGGTCAGGTCACCGGCACCGGGGCGAGCGGGGTCTACCTGGCCGACCACCGGGTGCTGTCCCGGCTGGTGGTCACCGTCGACGGGGCCGGCCCGGTCCCGGTCCGGGGCCAGTCCACCGGCACCGGCACGGCCCGGTTCGTCGGCGTGCTCCGGCACCTCGGCGACCCCGGCCCGGACCCGACCGTCTTCCTGGAGCGGGACCGTACGGTCTCCCCGCGGGGCGCACGCGAGGCGATCAGCCTCGTCTCCCGCGCCCGTGAGCCGCTGACCTGCACGGTCACCGTCGAGCTGGCGGCCGACCTGGCCGGCATGCACGAGGTCAAGGCGGGCCGGGCGGCCGCGCTGCCGCCGTACCCGGCGGAGGTCGCGGATCCGGGCACGGTGCGCTGGCCGGTCGGCGAGGGCACCGCGGTGACCGCCACCCTGTCCCCGGCGCCGGACGACATCCGGACGGGCACCCGGGTGCGGGCGAGCTGGGAGGTGGCGCTGCCGGCCCGGGGCTGCTGGGAGGTCACGGTCGAGGTGACGGCGGTCGCGGCCGGCCTGGCGCCGGTGGCGGCGCCGCCGACGCGGGAGCTGTGGCGGCCGCCGGTGGTGAGCGCCGGCGACCACCGGCTGCCCGCGCTGCTCGACCGGTCCGTGGCCGACCTGGCCGGGCTGCTGGCGGCCGACCCGGAGGCGCCCGACGACCACTACCTGACCGCCGGCGCGCCCTGGTATCTCACCCTCTTCGGCCGGGACTCGATCTGGGCCGCCCGGATGGCGCTGCCGTTGGGCACCGAGCTGGCCGTGGGCACGCTGCGGACGCTGGCCCGCCGGCAGGGCACCCGCAGCGACCCGGACACCGAGGAGGAGCCGGGCAAGATCCTGCACGAGGTGCGCACCGGCCGGGCCGGGCCGGAGGTCTACTACGGCACCGTCGACGCGACCCCGCTGTGGATCTCGCTGCTGCACGACGCCTGGCGCTGGGGTCTGCCGACGGCGGAGGTCGGGGCCCTGCGGCCGCACCTGGAGGCGGCGCTGGGCTGGCTGCGGGACTCGGCCGGGGACGGCTTCGTCCGCTACGCCGACACCGGCGGCCGGCTGACCAACCAGGGCTGGAAGGACTCCGGCGACTCGGTGCAGTTCGCCGACGGCCGGCTGGCGGCCGGCCCGATCGCGCTGTGCGAGGTCCAGGCCTACGCGTACGAGGCGGCCGGGCAGGGCGCGGCGCTGCTGGACGCGACCGGCGGGGACGGCCGGCCGTGGCGGGGCTGGGCCGCCGCGCTGCGGGAGCGGTTCCGGGACCGGTTCTGGGTCGAGGACGGGGCCGGGCGCTACCCGGTGATCGCGCTGGACGGCGAGGGCCGCCCGGTCGACTCGATCACCTCCAACATCGGCCACCTGCTCGGCACCGGGCTGCTCGACCCGGCCGAGGCCGCCGAGGTGGTGGCCCGGCTGGCCGCGCCCGACCTGGACTGCGGGGTCGGGCTGCGGACGATGTCGTCCCGGTCGGCCGGGTTCAACCCGCTGAGCTACCACGGCGGGTCGGTGTGGGCCCACGACACCGCCATCGCGCTGCGCGGGCTGGCCGCGACCGGCACCGGCCCGGCCCGGGCCGCGGCCGCGAGCTATGTGCGGGGGCTGCTCCGGGCGGCCGCGGCCTTCGAGTTCCGGCTCCCGGAGCTGTACGGCGGGGAGTCCGCCGGCGGCGGCCGGCTGCCCCTGGCCTACCCGGCGGCGTGCCGGCCGCAGGCCTGGTCGGCGGCGGCGGCGCTGGTCGTGGTCACCGCGACCCTGGGGCTGGCCCCGGACGTGCCGGCCGGGCGGATCGCGCTGCGCCCGCTGCGCCCCTCCCCCGTCGGCGACCTCACCGTCCGCGGTCTCCGCGTCGCCGGCGAGCCGCTCGATGTCCACCTCACCGCCGGCGGTCACCCGGACGTCCTCGCCGCCCCGGCCGGCCTGACCGTCGACGTCGGCTGACGCCGGCCGGCCCGGGCCGTCGCGGCGGGGCGGTGTCAGAGCGGGCTGACAGACTCAGCCGGTGGGAGTGCTGCAGACGGAGCCGTGGCGCCGGGCGCCGCGGCTGCTGCTGCGGCACCGCGCGGTGCTGGCCGCCATCGCCGGCACCTGCGCCCTGCTCGCCATCGCCGCGGCGTCCGGGCCGCTGTTCCTGTCCTCGGCGGGCGCGGCCGCCCTGCAGCGCCGGGTCGCCGAGCAGTGCCCGGAGGCGGACCGGCCGAGGCTGCTGGCCTCGCCCCGCAGCGGCGAGGCGACCACCCGGGCCGTCACCGCGGCCGGCCTGCCCGCGCCGTACCGGGTGGTGGTGGACGGGATCTCGGCCCCGTTCGGCGTCAACACCACGCCGACCGGGCTGACCCTCTACTTCCGGGACGACGTCTTCGACCACGTCCGCAAGGTCACCGGCGGTGGGGAGGGGCTGTGGGTCTCCGACCTGGACGCCCAGCGCTTCCGGGTGAAGGTCGGCGACCGGATCGCCGTCGGCCGGCTCAGCATCCCCGTCGCCGGCCTGTACGAAGACCTGGCCGGCCCGGGTCTGGGCCGGACCCTGCCGCCGTACTGGTGCACGTGGTCGCGGGCGATCGTGCCGACGCTGGAGAGCCGGCCGCCGCCTTTCCTGCTCGCCGACCGCCCGACGATGGACCGGATCGTGGCCGCGTACGAGAGCGGGGACGCCGGGCAGTTCGCGCTGGGGGTCGTGCCGACCTGGTATTCACCGGTGGACACCGCCCACCTGACCCTGACCGAGGCCGACGGCGTGCTGGCCGCGGAGCGCCGGCTCAAGGACGCCGTCGGCGGCACCTCGGCCAACGGGCTGGCGGCAGACGTGGCCGTGGCCCGCGCCACCCGGGACGGCATCGCCGGGGCGATCACCCCGGTGGCCCTGGCCGGCGTGCTGGTCGCGGTACTGCTGGTCGGCGCGGCCGGGTCGTTCTGGGTGGACCAGCGGCGGGCCGAGCTGCGGCTGCTCGGCGCCCGCGGCATCGGACCGCCCGCGCTGGCCGGCAAGGCCGTGCTGGAGCTGGGGCTGCCCGCGCTGGCCGGCGCCGCGGCGGGCTGGGGCGCGGCGATCGTGCTGGTCCGGACGGCCGGTCCGGCCTCGGAGCTGGAGCCGGGCGCCCCCTGGCGGGCGCTCGCCGCGGTGCTGCCGGCGCTGGCCGGCGCCGTGGCCGCACTGGCCGCCGTCGCGGCCGGCCGCACCGCCGAGCGGTCCCGGCACCGCCGGCTGCCGCCGGTGCCGTGGGAGTTGGCGCTGCTGGCCCTGGCCGGATGGGCCTACACCGGGGTGGGCGAGGACGCCGGGGTGGTGGCCGACCGGCTCGTGGTCCGGGTCGACCCGCGGCTGGTGACGTTCGGGCTGCTGGGCACGGCCGGCGGGGTGCTGCTGCTGGCCCGGCTGCTCACCGCGCTGCTGCCGTGGCTGCGGCGGCGGACGGCGGCGGCGCCGGCCCCGCTGCACCTGGCCGTACGGCGGCTGGCCGGCCTGCGGACCGCGACCGCGGCCGTGCTGGTGGCGACCGCGGTGCCGGTCGCGATCCTCGGCTACGCCGGGGCGATCACCCGCTCCACCGACGCCAGCGTGGTGGCCAAGGCCCGGACGTACGCGGGGACCGAGCACGCCATCGTGGTCAACGCGGCCCCGGCCCAGACCCTGCCCGTCGGCGACACCGGCACCCAGGTCAGCGTGATCCGGGACGTGCGGACCGTGGCCGGCGGCGAGACCCAGGTGCTCGGCATCGACCCGGCCACGTTCGCCCGCTTCGCCTACACCGACCCGCGGGTGTTCGGCGCCGACCTGCCCGGGCTGGTCCGGCGGCTGGACGGGCCCGGGCTGCCGGCCCTGGCGATCGACTGTCCCGCCTGCGGGCCGCGGGTGCGGATGACCCTCGGCCGCAGCGAGCTGACCGCGACCGTGGTCGGCACCGCTCGCCTCTTCCCCGGCATCCGGGTCCGGGACTCCGCCCTGCTGGTGGTGCCGCGGACGGCGCTGGCCGACATCGACCGCTACTCCAACCGGGTCGAGGAGATCTGGACGACCTCGGCGCTGCTGCCGTCCGCAGTGGACACCGTGACCCGGGCCGGGCTGCCGCCGCTGCGCGAGGTGTCCCCGACGCAGTTCCTCGGCAACAGCCAGCTGCTGCCGGTGACCTGGACCTTCGGCTACCTGCAAGCGCTGGCGGTGCTGATCGGGCTGATCGGGATGGCCGGGCTTTTCCTGTTCCTGGCCGCCCGGCAGCGCTCGACCCTGGTCTCGTACGTGCTGCTGCGCCGGATCGGGCTGTCCCGGCGGGCCCACCTGGGCTCGCTGGCCGGAGAGCTGGGCGGCGTGCTCGCGGCCGGCTGGCTGCTCGGCGCGGGCTCTGCCGTCGGCTTCGCCGCCGCCGTGCGCGGGCTGCTCGACATCAACCCGCTCTACCCGCCCGGGTCGCTGCTGGTGCTGCCGGTGGCGTTGCTGGCGGCCGGGATCGGGGTGCTGCTGGCGGTCGCGGCCGTGGGGGCGCTGGGCACCCAGCGGGTCGCGGACGCGGCCGAGCCGGCCATTCTGCTGCGCGGCGCCGACAGCTGACGGTGTCCACAGGCTCCGTTCACAGGCTCCGTCTACAGGCGACGGTCGGCCAGGGCCGGGAACTCCTTGCGGGAGCGAGTGACCAGGTCCGGGTCGATCTCCGCGGTGAGCACCTCCGGGCCGGCGCCGGCCTCGGCCACCACCTCGCCCCACGGGTCGACGACCGCGCTGCGCCCGGCCAGCTCGACCGCACCCTGCCGGCCGGCCGCGTTGCAGGCGAGCAGGAAGCTCTGGTTCTCCAGGGCCCGGGACCGCAGCAGCAGTTGCCAGTGCGGCAGCCGGGACAGCGGCCAGGCCGCGGCGACCAGGAACAGCTGCGCACCGCCGTCGACCTGGGCCCGGAACAGCTCCGGGAAGCGCAGGTCGTAGCAGGTGGAGAGGGCGACCGCGCCGTGCCCGGCGACCTGCTCGCCCGGGGTCAGCAGCTCCTGCTCCCGGGAGCCGTAGCCGAACAGGTGCACCTTCCGGTACGTGTGCACCAGCGCGCCGGACGGGTCGAACAGCAGGCTGGTGTTGAACAGGTGCCCGGCCGCGTCCCGCTCGACGATGCTGCCGGCGTGCAGGGTGACCCCGGCGGCGCGGGCGGCGGCCCCGAGGGTGGCGACGAGCGGGCCGTCCAGCGCCTCGGCCGTGGCCGCGTAGTCGTCGAAGGCGAAGTAGCCGGTCGCCCACAGCTCCGGCAGCAGCACCAGGTCGTCCCCGGACCGGGCCGCGACCTGCTCGGTCACCCCGGCGACCCGGTCGGCCAACGGCAGCGTGCCGTCGATCTCGGTCTGGATCAGCGTCACTCGCATGGGCCCTCCCCTTGCGCCGATCCTAAGGTGGACCCGTGCCGACCGACACCGCCAGGCTGCGGGATGCCCCCCGCCGCCCGGGTGGGCGGGTGACCGTGCGGGTCCGGCGGCTGGACTTCGCGGTCGACGCCGCGGCGGCGTACCGGGAGGTGTTCGCGCCGGGGTTCTGGCTGGACAGCAGCCTGGTCGTGGACGGGCTGTCCCGGTTCTCCTTCCTCGGCGACGGCCGCGGCCCGCGGGCCGAGCACGTGACCCACCGGGTCGCGGACGGCACCGTCACCGTGTCCGGGCGGGGCGGGACCACCACGGTCCGGGCGCCGTTCTTCGACTGGCTGGACGGGCAGCTGCGCCGGCGCCGGGTCGAGCCGCCG
>DATDKW010000503.1:0-5219 GCA_036519715.1 Mycobacteriales bacterium | reverse complement strand
CTGCACGAGGTGCTGGTGATCACCGCGGCGCTGTCCATCCAGGACCCGCGGGAGCGGCCGGTGGAGAAGCAGGAGGCGGCCGACCAGTCGCACCGCCGCTTCGCCGACCCCACGTCGGATTTCTTGAGCCTGCTCAACCTGTGGAACTACATCGAGGACCGGCAGGAGGCGCTGTCCTCCAGCGCGTTCCGGCGGCTGTGCTCGGCCGAGTTCCTGCACTACCTGCGGGTCCGCGAATGGCAGGACCTGTACGGGCAGCTGCGCGGCATCCTGCGCCAGCTCGGCACGGCGGTGCCGCGGCACCCGGCCGAGGTCGACCCCAAGGCCGTCACCCGCTCGCTGCTGGCCGGCCTGCTGTCGCACCTGGGCATGCGCGAGGACACCGGCCCGCGCAGCCGGGAGTACGCGGGGGCCCGGGGCGCCCGGTTCGCGATCTGGCCCGGCAGCGGGCTGGCCAAGCAGCCGCCGCGCTGGGTGGTGGCGGCCGAGCTGGTGGAGACCTCCCGGCTCTGGGCCCGGACGGTGGCCAAGGTCGAGCCGGAGTGGGCCGAGGAGCTGGCCGGCCACCTGGCCGTGCACTTCTACAGCGAGCCGCACTGGTCCAAGCGCCGCGGCGGGGTGGTCGCGACCGAGCGGGTGACCCTGTTCGGGCTGCCGATCGTGGTCGGCCGGAAGGTCGACTACGCCCGCATCGACCCGGAGCTGGCCCGGGAGCTGTTCCTCCGGCACGCGCTGGTCGAGGGGGACTGGCAGTCGCAGCACACGTTCCTGGCCACCAACCGGGAGCTGCTGGCGGACGTGGAGGAGCTGGAGCACCGGACCCGCCGGCGCGGGCTGGTCGCCGACGACGAGAAGCTGTTCGAGTTCTACGACGCCCGGGTGCCGGCCGACGTGGTGTCCGGGCGGCACTTCGACGCCTGGTGGAAGCAGGCCCGGCGGACGCAGCCCGACCTGCTCACGTTTACCCGGGAGATGCTGCTCGCGGACGACGTCGACACCGCCGACACGCCGGACGAGTGGACGCAGGGCGGGCTGACGCTGCCGGTCGCGTACCGGTTCGAGCCGGGGGCGCCGGACGACGGGGTGACCGTCGAGGTGCCGCTGGCCGCGCTCAACCAGGTCCGGCCGGAGGGCTTCGACTGGCAGGTGCCGGCGCTGCGCGAGGAGCTGGTGACCGCGCTGATCCGGTCGCTGCCCAAGCCGCTGCGGCGCAACTTCGTGCCCGCCCCGGACGTGGCCCGGGCCATCCTGACCCAGCTCCGGCCGGGCTCGGAGCCGCTGGTGGAGGCGCTGGCCCGGGAGCTGCGCCGGGCGTCGGGCCAGGACGTGCCGGTGACCGCGTTCGACTGGTCCAAGGTGCCGGCCCATCTGCGGGCCACCTTCCGGGTCACCGACGGCGAGACCACGGTCGCGGAAGGAAAGGACCTGGCCCAGCTGCAGCAGAAGCTGGGCCGGACCGTACGGGAGGTGCTGGCCGGCGCGGCCACGTCGCTGGAACGGCAGGGGCTGACGGCCTGGACGGTCGGCACGATCCCGCGCACCTTCGAAGCGGGCGGGCTGGTCGGCTTCCCGGCCCTGGTCGACCGCGGTTCGACCGTGGACCTGCGGGTGCTGCCGACCGAGCCGGAGCAGCGGGCCGCCCACCACGCCGGCGTCCGGCGGCTGCTGCTGCTCGGGGTGCCGTCCCCGCTGAAGTGGGTGTCGGCCCGCCTGGACAACCGGGCCAAGCTGGCCCTGACCCAGAACCCGCACGGCAGCCTGGTCGCGCTGCTGGCCGACTGCTCGGCCGCCGCCGCCGACGAGATGATCGCCGAGGCCGGCGGGCCGCCCTGGGACGCCGAGGGCTTCGCCAAGCTGGCCGACCGGGTCCGGTCCGAGCTCAACGAGCGGGTGCTGGAGCTGCTGCGCGCCGCCCAGCAGGTGCTGGCCGAGTGGGGGCCGCTGACCGCGCGACTGGCCGTGCCGGTGCCCCCACCGTTGCAGCCGGCCGTGGCCGACCTGACCGCGCAGGTCGACGCGCTGGTCGGGCCGGGCTTCGTGGCCGCGACCGGGCGCCGGCGGCTGCCCGACCTGCGCCGCTACCTGGCCGCGGCGGCCTGGCGGCTGGACCGGCTGCCGGGCGACACCGCCCGGGACTCCATCCGGATGGGCCGGGTGCACGCGGTCCAGGCCGAGCTGGACGCGTTCCTGGCCGGACTGGCCCCGGGGCGCCGGGAGGCCGACGAGGTCCGGCAGCTGCGCTGGATGGTGGAGGAGCTGCGGGTGAGCCTGTTCGCGCAGTCGCTCGGCACCCCGTACGCGATCTCCGAGCAGCGCATCTACCGCGCCATGGACCAGCTGGCCTGACCGGCTCGGTCGGCCGGGAACCTAACCGGCGAGCTTCAGGGGGAGCTCGGCCCAGACGGTCTTGCCGCTGCCGGGGGTGGCCCGCCAGCCCCAGGCGACCGCCAGGCGGGTGACCACGGCCAGGCCGCGCCCGTTCTCGGCGTCGGCGGGCGGGCGCGGGTTGCCGTGCGGCGAGGACCGGTCGGCGCCGTCGGTCACCTCGACCCGGACCCGCTCCGGAGCCCGGACCATGGTCACCACGATCGGCTCGGCCCCGTGCACGACCGCGTTGGTGACCAGCTCGCTCACCACCAGCAGCAGGTCCTCGCGGGTGCCGGACTCGCAGCCCCAGCCGTCCAGCACCTCCGTCACCGCGTGCCGCCCCCGCAAAGGTGCGTCGCGGTCGCCGTCCAGCTCGATCACGCGTGTCCGGCCGCTGTGGTCCCCACCCTGCGCTGCATCCACGTTCTCCTTGTTCCCGCGCAAGCCGCGCAGCTACCCCGATCCCGCTCACATTTCCGGGCTGTCTCGTCGAACCCGCCGCCGGAAGGCCCGGAACGCAAGGCGGACACGCCGGGATCGCGAGAAAGTTCCGCTCCTTCGGTAGGATATGTCACAGAGCGTGACTAGACTCGGGTCGGGCCGAGCGGCGGCTGCGGCGGGCGGTGGCTGCGGCGGGCGGTGGCGGAGCTGGACAGGCCCGACTGTCGTACCCGGCCGCTAGCGTCCCCGGCATGACCTTGCTGCTGCGCGACCTGGCCGACGCCTCCGCGGCGGTGGCCGGGACGCCGGCCCGGCTGGGCAAGGTCGCCCTGCTGGCCGCGGTGCTGGCGCGGGCGCCGGCCGACGAGGCCGCCGCGGCGGTGGCGTTCCTGTCCGGGGATCTGCGGCAACGCCAGATCGGCGTCGGCTGGGCCAGTCTGCGGGCCGTGCCGCCGCCGGCCGATTCGCCCACCCTCGGGGTGGGTGAGACCGATGCGATCTTCGAGCACGTCGGGAAGCAGGCCGGGGCCGGCTCCCAGGCCGCCCGCCGCGACCTGCTGGCCGGCCTGTTCGCCCGGGCCACCGCGCCCGAGCAGGCCTTCCTGCGTCAGCTGCTGGTCGGCGAGCTGCGCCAGGGCGCTCTGGAGGGCGTCATGGTCGACGCCGTGGCCAAGGCCGCCGGGGTGCCGCTGAAGGACGTCCGCCGCGCGCTGATGCTGCGCGGCGACCTCGGTGCCGTGGCCGCGGCCGCGCTCGCCGGCGGGGCGGCTGCGCTGGCCGGGTTCGCCCTGGAGGTCGGCCGGCCGGTGCTGCCCATGCTGGCCCAGCCCGCCGACGGTGTGGACGCGGCGCTGGCCAAGACCGGGACCCCGGCCGCGGTGGAGTGGAAGCTGGACGGCGCCCGGATCCAGGTCCATCGCCGCGGGTCCGACGTCGCCGTCTACACCCGATCCCTGGACGACATCACCGCCCGGGCGCCGGAGGTGGTGGAGGCGGCCCTGGCCCTGCCGCTGACCGCGGCGGTGCTGGACGGGGAGGCGATCGCGCTGCGCCCGGACGGCCGGCCGCAGCCGTTCCAGGTCACGGCCTCGCGGATCGGCAGCAAGGGCGACCCGGCCGGGCTGCGGGCGGCGACCCCGCTGTCGGCGGTGCTGTTCGACCTGCTCCACCTGGACGGGGCCGACCTGCTCGACCAGCCCGGCGCGGCCCGGCAGGACGCGCTGGCCGCGGTCGTGCCGGAGGCGCTGCGGGTGCCGCGCGTGGTGGTCGGCACGGTCGAGGAGGCGTCGGCCGCGTTCGCGGCCGCGCTGGCGCACGGGCACGAGGGCGTGGTGGTGAAGTCGCTGCTCACGCCGTACGAGGCGGGCCGGCGCGGGGTCGGCTGGCTGAAGGTGAAGCCGCGTCACACGCTGGACCTGGTCGTGCTAGCGGTCGAGCGCGGACACGGCCGCCGCGCCGGCTGGCTGTCCAACCTGCACCTCGGGGCCCGGGACCCGGCCGGCGGGTTCGTGATGCTGGGCAAGACCTTCAAGGGGCTCACCGACGAGATGCTGCGCTGGCAGACCGAGCGGCTGGGTGCGCTGGCGGTGGACGACTCCGGCTGGGTGGTCCGGGTCCGGCCGGAGCTGGTGGTCGAGGTCGCCTTCGACGGCGTTCAGACCAGCCCGCGTTACCCGGGCGGGGTGGCGCTGCGGTTCGCCCGGGTGCTGCGCTACCGGGAGGACAAGACCGCGGCCGAGGCCGACACCATCGACGCGGTGCGGGCCATCCACGCCGGCACCCGCTGACCCACCGTCCCGACCCGGCCTGCCCCGGACAGGCCGAAGGGCCCGGCCGCGAGCGGCCGGGCCCTTCGAGAGTCCCCGTGGAGCGTGCGCTACGTCAGAGGCGCGCACCGCGGCGGGTGACCGCCCGGTAGACCAGCAGCGCGATGATCGCGCCGACGATCGAGCCGATGATGCCCGACGCCTGGAAGGCGCCGTCGCCCGAGTCGTGGCCGATCAGGTAGCCGACGAAGCCACCGATGAAGGAGCCGACGATGCCGAGGGCGATCGTCATCGGGATGCTCATCGGGTCCTTGCCCGGCACGACCGCGCGGGCGATGAAGCCGGCGATGGCGCCGATGACGAGCAGGTAGAGAATAAAGCCGATCACGGGTTCCTCCAGAGTGTCGTGACGGCCCCACACCGTCACATCCAGTCAGGAGGGTGATTACCCACGGCCCCCCCAACCCAATCCCGACGCTGGATCACACGTCGTGGCCGTTGCGTGGCCGGCCGGTGACCGATCCGCTGCCCCTCCCGGGGCGCGCGCTCCGGAGGCGGGGACTATTCTTCGGATGCTCGCCGCCTGACCCCCAGGTCCGGCGGTGCTGCCGACCAGCCGGAGGCCATGAGTGACCGTCACCGCTC
>DATDKW010000502.1:0-10663 GCA_036519715.1 Mycobacteriales bacterium | reverse complement strand
GCGGTCCGCTTGGTCCGGCAGAAGATCATCGTCAGGCCGCGGCCGCGGGCCTGCAGGATGCGGGAGAGCATCTCGGCCTTGTCCATGGCGTGGGCCCGGTAGACGAACTGCTGCGTCTCCGGCACCACCCGGGACTCCTCGTGGCCCTCGGCCCGCACGTGCACCGGCTGCCGCATGAAGCGGCGGGCCAGGGCCACGATCGGGCCCGGCATGGTCGCGCTGAACAGCATGGTCTGCCGGTTGTCGGGCACCCGGGACAGGATCCGCTCGATGTCGGGCAGGAAGCCCAGGTCGAGCATCTCGTCGGCCTCGTCCAGCACCAGCGCGGACACCGCGCCGAGCTGCAGGTGGCCCTGGTTGGTCAGGTCGAGCAGCCGCCCCGGGGTGCCGACGATCACGTCGACGCCCTTCTTCAGCGCGCTGACCTGCGGCTCGTACGCCCGGCCGCCGTAGATGGCGGTGACCCGGGCGCCCAGGTGTTTGCCCGCGGCCTGGATGTCGCGGGCGACCTGGACGCACAGCTCCCGGGTCGGCACCACCACGAGCGCGCGCGGCGCGGAGCCGCCCAGCTCGATGCGTTGCAGCAGCGGGACGCCGAAGCCCAGCGTCTTGCCGGTGCCGGTGCGGGCCTGCCCGATCAGGTCGCTGCCGGCCAGCGCGATCGGCAGCGTCATCTCCTGGATGGCGAAGGTGCGGCTGATGCCGACCTCCGCCAGGGCCGACACGATGTCGGGCCGCACCCCCAGGTCGGCGAACAGCGGGGCGTCCTCGCTGACCGGCGCGCGCGCCGCCAGCGGCTCGAACTCCTCGGTCTCGCCCTCGGTGTCGCCCTCGGTGAGGGTCTCGGTGAGGGTCTCGTCGTGCTGGATCTCGTCGTGATCGTCGGTCGTGGTCAGTGCAGGTGCCTCTCTCGCCAGCGCCGACAGCCGGCCCTGCAGGGCGATCGACCACACCATCCGCTCACGCCGGGGGGCGGAGCAGGGGCGGGACCGCACCGAGGCGGGAAGTCCGCGCACATGAACCGTGACGTCGACAGACATCACGCACGCCTGAGTGTACGGGACTAGGGTCCTTATTGCCCGTGACACCCTTGGAGGCCCCCGCTGAGCACGCCCGAGACCCGCATCCCGGTCGCCGACCCGCAGGCGGTGGTGGACCTGCTGGGAGTGCTCGCCTACGGCGAGCTCACCGCGTTCGACCGGCTCGCCGACGACTCCCGGCTGGCCCCGACCCTGTCCGGCCGGGCCGCGCTGGCCGGCATGGCCGCGGCCGAGATCGGCCACTACGAGCGGCTGCGCGACCGGCTGACCGAGCTCGGCGCCGACGTCGAGGCCGCGATGCGCCCGTTCGTCGGCGTCTTCGACGCCTTCCACGCCAGCACCGCGCCCAGCACCTGGCTCGAAGGCCTGGTCAAGGCGTACGTCGGGGACGGGATCGCGGCCGACTTCTACCGCGAGGTGTCCCAGTTCCTGGACTCGCCGGACCGGGAGCTGGTGCTGGAGGTGCTGGCCGACTCGGGCCACGCCGACTTCGCCGTACGGGAGGTGCGGGCCGCGATCGCGGCCGACCCGGCGGTGTCCGGCCGGCTGTCGCTGTGGGCCCGCCGGCTGGTCGGCGAGGCGCTGTCGCAGGCCCAGCGGGTGGCGGCCGAGCGCGACGCGCTGGCGATGCTGCTGGTCGGCGGGACCGGCGACCTGGCCGGCATCGCCGCCCTGCTCAAGCGCATCACCTCGGCCCACACCGCCCGGATGCAGACTATCGGGCTGTCGGGATGAGCGAAGGGCCGCCGGTACCCGACCGACGGCCCTTCGATACGCGCTGAGCGACTAGCTGCCGACCCCGAAGCCGACCCGGCGGTGCTCCGACTCGGCGATCTCCACGTAGGCCAGCAGCGCGGACGGGATCAGCACGCGGCGCCCCTTCTCGTCGACCAGGGACAGAACTCCGGCCGGGTCCTTGAGCGCGTCCCGGACCGCCGCCTCGACCTCGTCGGGGCCGAGCGTGCTGTCCAGCACGACCTCGCGCGGCGTGCGCTGCACACCGATCTTGACCTCCACCGTGATTCCTCCTGTGTCGTGGGTGCTCGACCCCGAGCGTAGTGACCGGCCCCGGCCGGCGCCGTGCGCCCTCAGCGAACAGGTTCCTCGGCCAGGGGGAAGTGCGAGATGCCCCGCCAGACCAGGCCCTCCACCAGCCGTACGGCATCGGCCTTGGGCAGGGCCCGGTCGCTCTCCAGCCACCACCGCGCCGCCACCTCGGACGTGCCGGTCACGGCGACGGACAGCAGCTCGACCTGGGCCAGCGGCAGGCCGGTGTCGGCCGCGATGGTGTCGGCCACAGCCTGCATGCACAGCCGGGACACCGCCGCGATCCGCTCCCGGACGGCCGGCTCGTTGCGCAGGTCGGTCTCGAACACCAGCCGGAACGCGCCCTGCACGTCGGCGCTCTCGCCGTCGACGAAGTCGAAGTACGCACTGACCGCGTTGTGCACCCGCTGGGCGTTGTCGGTGGTCTTGGCCATCGCCGCCCGCAGCGCCTGCACCAGGTCGCCGGTGTTCTTGTCCAGCAGCGCCAGGTAGAGCTCCAGCTTGCCCGGGAAGTGCTGGTAGAGCACCGGCTTGGAGACCCCGGCCCGGTCGGCGATGTCGTCCATCGCGGCCGCGTGGTAGCCGTGCGCGACGAAGACCTCCTGGGCCGCCGCCATCAGCTGCTTGCGGCGGGCCGAGCGGGGCATCCGGCCGCCGCGGGCCGGGGCGTCCTCGCGGGGCGCCGAGGTGCCGGGGGCCGTGCCGCCGCTGGCGGTGCCGGTGGCCGGTATCGCCACGCTCGCCTCCGTCCGTCCGCCGTGCGCGTGGCCGCCGCCCCCCGGGGCGCCGCGCGATCCGTTCCGTCAGGCCGGAGAGTACCCGCCAGCGCGCGTCCGACCGCCCCGCGCGGGACCGGGCGAGGGCGTGCCGGGCGGTTCTGCCGGGTCTGCCCGGACTTGCGAACGCCCCGGTCAGGCGGACTTCTTGGCCGCCGTCTTCTTGGCCGCCGTCTTCTTGGCCGGGGCCTTCTTCGCGGCCGTCTTCTTGGCCGGGGCCTTCTTGGCCGGCGTCTTCTTGGCCGCGGGCTTGTCCTCGGCGTCGGCGTCCTCGCCGCGGCCCTTCTTGGCCGCCGCCACCGACGCCCGCAGCGCGGCCATGAGGTCGACGACCGAGCCGGTCTCCTCCTCCTGGACCGGCTGCTCGACGACCTCGCGCCCCTCCACCTTGGCCTCGATGACCTGCTCCAGCGCGCCGCGGTATTCGTCGTGGTACTGGTCGGGGTCGAAGTCGGCGCTCATGCTCTCGATCAGCGACTGGGCCATGGCCAGCTCCTGCGGGCGGACCGTGACGTCCTCGTCCAGGAACCCGAAGTCGGGGGTGCGGACCTCGTCCGGCCAGACCATCGTCTCCAGCACCAGCACGCCGTCCCGGACCCGCAGCGTGGCCAGCGACTCCCGGGTCCGGATCGCCACCTTGACCAGCGCGACCGACTCGGCCTTCTCCAGCGCGTCGCGCAGCAGCACGTACGGCTTGGTGGCGGTCTTGTCCGGCTCCAGGTAGTAGCTCTTGGCGAAGTAGATCGGGTCGACCTGCTCCAGCGGCACGAACGACAGCACGTCGACCACCCGCGACGACGTCAGCGGCAGGTCGGCCAGGTCCTCGTCGGTGATGACGACGGTCTCGCCCGAGGGCAGCTCGTAGCCCTTGGCGATGTCCGCGTACGCCACCTCCTCGCCGTCGATCTGGCAGACCCGCTTGTAGCGGATGCGCCCGCCGTCCTCGCGGTGCACCTGGTGGAACGAGACGTCCTTCTCCTCGGTCGCGGTGTAGAGCTTGACCGGGATGCTGACCAGCCCGAAGGAGACGGCGCCCTTCCAGATCGCGCGCACGGCTGCTCCCCTCGGTGGATGCGGACTGCTGTGATCAGCCTGCCTGCTGCGGCGCGTCATTGCCAGTGCCACCAGCGGGAACACGCGGGGAAAGGGCAGGATATCGATCGTGCAGCCGATGCTGGCCACCGCCGGGACCCTTCCCGAGGGTCCGGACTGGGCGTACGAGTTCAAATGGGACGGGGTGCGCACCCTGGTCGACTCGAGCACTTCCGGGCTCACCCTGACCAGCCGGCTGGGCAACGAGGTCACCACGGCCTATCCGGAGCTGGCCGGTCTGGCCAGGATCGGCGAGGACGTGCTGCTCGACGGCGAGGTGGTCTCGCTGGTCGACGGCCGCCCGTCCTTCTCCGCGCTGCAGAGCCGGATGCACGTGCGCAAGTCGATGGAGGCCCGGCGGCTGGCCGCCCTGGCCCCGGTCACCTACCTGGCCTTCGACGTGCTGCGGCTGTGGGGCGTCGACCTCACCGGCCGGCCCTTCGCCGAGCGCCGGGCCACGCTGGAGCGGCTGGAGATCGCCGGTCCACACTGGACGGTCTCGCCGCTGTTCGACGACGGCCCGGCCACCGCCCAGGCCGCCACCGAGAACGGGCTGGAGGGCGTCGTGGCCAAGCGGCTGTCCTCGGTCTACCGGCCCGGCGCCCGCACCGCCGACTGGATCAAGGTCCGCTTCTCGCACCGGCAGGAGTTCGTGGTCGGCGGGTGGGAACACGGCGAGGGCGGCCGATCCGGCGGGATCGGCTCCCTGCTGCTGGGCGTGTACGACGGATCCGCGCTGGTCTACGCCGGCCAGGTCGGCACCGGCTTCACCGCCGGGGCCCTGCGCGGCATGGAGAAACGGCTCCGGCCGTCGATCGTGCCCACGTCCCCGTTCGCGGCGATGCCGCCGGACGTGCGGGGCCGGCCGATCACCTGGGTACGTCCGGAGCTGGTCGTCGAGGTCGAGTTCGCCGAGTGGACGGTCGAGGGCCGGCTGCGGTTCGCCAGCTTCCAGGGCATCCGCACCGACAAGCGACCCGAGGAGGTAGTGCGTGAGTGAGACCGTGGCGGTCGAGGTCGAGGGCCGGACCCTGCGTCTGTCCAACTTGGACAAGGTGCTCTACCCGGAGATCGGCCTGACCAAGGGCGAGATCATCCACTACTACACGGCGGTGGCGCCGGTCCTGCTGCCGCACCTGGCCGGCCGGCCGCTCACGGTCAAGCGCTACCCCAGCGGGGTCGAGGGCCAGTTCTTCTACGAGAAGAACGCCTCCCGGGGCAAGCCCGACTGGGTCCGGACCGTGCGGCTGCCGGCGCCGGGCAGCACCAAGAACCGCGACGAGATCGACTACATCGTCGTGGAGGAGCTGGCCACCCTGGTCTGGCTGGCCAACCTGGCCGCGCTGGAGCTGCACACTCCGCAGTGGACGGTCGGCCCGCGCGGCGGCGTGCGCGGCGCCGACCAGCTCGTGCTCGACCTCGACCCGGGCGCGCCGGCCGCGATCGGCGAGTGCTGCCGGGTGGCGTTGCTGCTGCGGGAGGCGCTGGCCGCCGACGGGCTGACCGCGGTGGCGAAGACCAGCGGCAGCAAGGGCATGCAGCTCTACGCCGCGATCAAGGAGACCCCCTCCGACACCGTCAACGCGTACGCGCACGAGCTGGCCAAGGGGCTGGAGGCCGAGCACCCCGACCTGGTGGTGTCGCGGATGACGAAGTCGTTGCGGCCGGGCAAGGTGCTGGTCGACTGGAGCCAGAACAACGCGGCCAAGACGACGGTGAGCGTCTACTCGCTGCGGGCCCGGCCGACCGCGACGGTGTCCTGCCCGGTCACCTGGGACGAGGTCGAGGCCGGGGCCGACGGGACGCCGCTGAGCTTCACCCAGGCCGACGTGCTGGGCCGGATCGCCGACGGCGACCTGTTCGAACCCCTGCTGGGGACGGTCCGGCCGGCGCTGCCGCGCCGCTGACCTCGGGCCGGTTACCAGCCAGTAGCCCATGCGCTCATCGGGGTTGCCTCGTTCGGGGCAACGAATCCGGGTCCGGGTGGAGTGATCCGAGAGGGAATCGTTGTGAAACCTCCACCCGGCCGTCACCGGTGCCTAAGGTAGGGCGTAGACAGGTTCCGGAAATACCCCGATCCGGGACCGACTGTCCGCTCCGTACCCGGCCATCATCACCGGTGCCGCGAGAGCGGGAGGAGGTGGCATGCGCACGGTGTTCGTGACCGGCGGAGCCGGATTCATCGGCCGGACCCTTCTGGACGCCCTGACCGACCGCGGCGAGACGGTCGTGGCGCTGGCCGGCTCCGCGGCCGAGGCCGAGACGGTCGCGGCCCACGGCGCCATCCCGGTGCGCGGCGACCTGTCCGACCTGGACGTGCTGACCGCCGGCATGCGCGGCGCCGAGCTCGTGGTGCACGCCGCCTGTCAGGTCCGCGGCGGCTGGTCCGCGCTGGACCAGCTGCGCCGGGTCAACGTGGACGGCAGCCGCACGGTGCTGCAGGCTGCCCGGTCGGCTGGCGTGCCGCGGCTGGTGCTGCTGTCCTCCGACCAGGTCGTGCTGGGCGACCGGCCGCTGGTCGGCGCGGACGAGTCCTGGCCCTACCCGGACCGGTACGTCGGGCCGTTCGCCGCCACCAAGGCCGAGGCCGAGCAGCTGGTGCTGGCGGCCAGCACGCCGGAGCTGGCCACCGTGGCGGTCCGGCCCCGGCTGGTCTGGGGTGCCGGCGACACCGGCCTGCTGCCCCGGCTGCTGGCCGCGGTCCGGTCCGGGCGGCTGCGCTGGGTCGACGGCGGTGCCCACCTGACGTCGACCACGCACGTGCGCAACGCGGTCGAGGGCGTGCTGGCCGCGGCCGACCGGGGCCGCGGCGGCCGGGCCTACTTCGTCACGGACGGGGCGCCGCTGCCGTTCCGTGAGTTCGTCACCGGGTTGCTGGCCACCCGGGGGATCGTCCCGCAGGTCGGCAGCGTGTCCGGGCGGGTCGCCCGGGCCGCGGCCGGCGGGACCGGTGCGCTGTGGCGGGCCCTGCCCCTGCCCGGCCGGCCACCGGTCGACCTCGCCACCGTCCGGGCCATCGGCGAGGAGTGCACGCTGCGGGACGACGCCGCCCGCCGCGAGCTCGGGTACGAGTCCCGCGTGGACCGCGAGCTCGGGCTGGCCGAGCTACGGTCGGAGGGCACCCCCGCGACGGCACCCGGGCCGCTGCCGGAGCCGCGGCGGGGGCAGTAGGCCGCCCGCGCCGGCCCCGGCCGGCTCGCTCACGTCAGGAGACCGCCGCCCGTGACCACCACCGCTGCCCGGTCTCGCCCGCCCCGGCCGGTGCCGGTGGCCCGGCTCTCGGACGCGCCGCTGCCGCCGGTCGACCCGTCGATCCCGCCCTGGCCGGGCGAGCGGGTCCGGATCGACGGCGTCGACCTGATGGTCCGGCGGACGCCCGGCCCGGCCGGCGGCGGCGAGCCGGCGCTGTTCGTGCACGGGCTCGGCGGGGCGTCCACCAACTGGACCGACTACGCCGGGCTGCTGGCCACCCGGCTGGACTCGGAGGCGCTGGACCTGCCCGGGTTCGGGCGGTCCGGGCCGTCGCCGCGGGGCTACTCCCTGGAGGAGCACGCCCAGGTCGTCGTGGCCTACCTGGAGCACCGCGCCGCCGGGCCGGTGCACCTGGTCGGCAACTCGCTCGGCGGGGTGGTGTCGGTCCTGGTGGCCTCGGCCCGCCCGGACCTGGTCCGGACGCTGACCCTGGTCTCGCCGGCCATGCCCTACCTGCGGCCCCGGCTCGGCTCCGACGTGGCCATGCCGCTGTTGCTGGTGCCGGGCATCGGCCGGCTGGCCCAGCAGCGGGTGGACTCGTTGCCGCCGGAGCGGCGGGCGGCCGGGATGATCCGGATCTGCTTCGCCCACCCGGAGGCGGTGCCGCGCAACCGGGTCCAGGAGGCGATCGCGGACATGGCCGCCCGCAAGGAGATGCCCTGGTCGGGGGACGCGTTCCGGTCCTCGCTGCGCGGGCTGACCCGGTCCTACCTGACCGTCGGGCCGCGGTCGATCTGGACCCGGGCCCGCCGGATCCAGGCGCCGGCGCTGGTCGTCTGGGGCACCGAGGACAAGCTGGTGCCGGTGGCGGTGGCACCGCGGACGGCGGCCGAGATCCCGGACTCGCGGCTGCTGGTGCTGCCGGACGTGGGCCACGTGGCCATGCTGGAATCGCCGGAAACGACCGCCCGGGCGACGCTTGCCCTCATCGAGGACAACCCGTCCTGATCCCTTCGGCAGGTCGTCCGGCGACGCGCCGAGGATGCTGGACAGGGCTGGGCGCTGTGCGATCCTTCCCGGCGTGACTCGTCCGGGACCGGCGCCACGGGGTCGCCGCTCCGGCCCGCCCGGACCCCGGGACCGCCGCCCCTTCGAGCGCCTCGCCGGTGACCGCCTCGCCGGTGACCGCCTCGCCGGTGACCGCATCCCCGCTGAGCGCGCACCCGCTGAGCGCCGTCCCGGCGAGCGCCTCCCGGGTTACGGTGCGCCGGCGCAGGTCGGTCGCGAGCAGGGCGGCGGGCGGCGCCGGGCCGCGCCGGCGCGGGGCGGGCGCGGCGGGCACCGGGCGGCGCCGGGGGACCGGTTCGCCCCGCCGTACCGGATCGTGGAGCTGCGGACGCCGGACGGTCCGCTGCGGGCCCGGGTCGACGTCGGG
This sequence comes from Mycobacteriales bacterium, assembly GCA_036519715.1. Lineage (GTDB taxonomy): Bacteria > Actinomycetota > Actinomycetes > Mycobacteriales > CADCTP01 > CADCTP01. The sequence goes on along the minus strand of DATDKW010000502.1, from coordinate 2,081 downwards.
CGCCCGGCCCGCACCAGCCGCCCGCCGGCGAGCTCGCTGCGCCGGTTCTTCCGGGCCTGGGGCTGGCGGGCGTACGTGCTGCCGCTGCTGACCGCGCTGACCGTGCTGTGTGGGATCGACGTGGCCAACGGGGCCCAGTCCGGGCTGCCGCTGCTGGGCTCCACCCCGAGCAGCACCCCGCCGCCGGTGGCCGCGACGCCGCCGCCGACGGCCGCGCCGACCAGCCCGGCCAAGCCGAAGCCGACCTCGACCGGGATCTTCGTCGACGACGGCGGCACCGGGACGGCCCGGCCGCTCCCGCCGACCGCGCTGCCGGCCGGGGCCCCGTACACCTCGAAGGGCACCGGGCGGTTCACCGTGGTGCCGGGGACGTCGCCGGTCTACGGCGCCGGGCCGCTGCACCGGTTCACCGTCGAGCGGGAGGGCGGGGTGGCCGACGACGGGGCGGCGTTCGCGGCCGCGGTGGAGAAGACGCTGGCCGACCCGCGCAGCTGGGGCAACGGCGGGCAGGCGTCGTTCCAGCGGGTCGACAGCGGGCCGGTCGACTTCCGGGTCAGCCTGACCGCGTCGCTGACCGTACGGGGGCTGTGCGGCTACGACCTGCCGTTCGAGACGTCCTGCTACAACGGCGAGCAGGCGCGGGTGGTGATCAACGACGCCCGCTGGACCCGGGGCGCGGTCGCGTACGGCGGGAAGCTGGCGGCCTACCGGCTGTACGTGATCAACCACGAGGTCGGGCACGCGCTCGGCAACGGCCACGTGCAGTGCCCCGAGAAGGGCGCGCTGGCCCCGATCATGATGCAGCAGACCCTGGGCATCACCACCCCCGGCGTCGGCGCCTGCAGACCCAACCCCTGGCCCTACCCCTGACCCCGCCCCCACCCTGATCAGAGATTGGGCCGGGGAGATGATCTCGCGCCCAGGTCAAAGGTCGGCGGGAAGGGAACGAGTCCGCGCCGACCAAGGTCGGCGCGGACGGGACAAGGTTTCTCCGCGCCGACCAGAGGTCGGCGCGGAGCGTGGGGAACAGGGGGGCGGGGGAGTGAGTTGGCGATGGGGACGTAGACGAAGGAGAGTTCCGTGCCGTTGCCGCCCCTGGTCGAACCGGCCGCCGAGCTGACGGTCGACGAGGTCGCCCGCTACAGCCGCCACCTGATCATCCCGGACGTCGGGGTGCCCGGGCAGAAGCGCCTGAAGAACGCCAAGGTGCTCATCGTCGGGGCCGGTGGCCTCGGCTCGCCCGCCCTGCTCTACCTGGCCGCCGCCGGCGTGGGCACCCTCGGCATCGTCGACTTCGACGTGGTCGACGAGTCCAACCTGCAGCGCCAGGTCATCCACGGCGTGTCGGACATCGGCAAGCTCAAGGCCCAGTCGGCCAAGGAGAGCATCGCCGAGATCAACCCGCACGTGAACGTGGTCCTGCACACCGAGCGGCTCGACTCCGACAACGCGCTCGACATCTTCCGGCCGTACGACCTGATCCTGGACGGGACCGACAACTTCGCGACCCGCTACCTGGTCAACGACGCCTGCGTGCTGCTGGGCAAGCCGTACGTGTGGGGTTCGATCTACCGGTTCGAGGGCCAGGTCAGCGTCTTCTGGAACGAGCACGGCCCCAACTACCGCGACCTCTACCCCGAGCCGCCCCCGCCGGGGATGGTCCCGTCCTGCGCCGAGGGCGGCGTGCTGGGCGTGCTGTGCGCGTCGATCGGCTCGATCATGGTGACCGAGGCGATCAAGCTCATCACCGGCATCGGCGAGACCCTGCTGGGCCGGCTGATGGTCTACGACGCCCTGGAGATGACCTACCGGACGATCAAGGTCCGCAAGGACCCGGCCGGCGAGCCGATCACCCAGCTCATCGACTACGAGGAGTTCTGCGGGGTCGTCTCGGACGAGGCCCAGCGGGCCGCGGCCGGCTCGACTATCACCGCGACCGAGCTCAAGGACATGCTGGACGCGGGCAAGGACCCGTACCTGGTCGACGTCCGGGAGCCGGTCGAGTTCGAGATCGTCAAGATCCCGGGCGGCGTGCTCATCCCCAAGGACCGGATCCTGTCCGGCGAGGCCCTGGCCGAGCT
>DATDKW010000501.1:0-2714 GCA_036519715.1 Mycobacteriales bacterium | reverse complement strand
GATCTGGCTGACCGTCGAGTACGCCAGCACCTTCTTGATGTCGTCGTACGCGCAGCCGACGATGCAGCCGAACAACAGCGTGGCCGCGCCGACGATGGTGACGACCGTGCGGCCGTTCTCGGTGACGTCGAAGATCGGGTTCGCCCGGGCGATCAGGTAGACGCCCGCGGTGACCATGGTCGCCGCGTGGATGAGGGCCGAGACCGGGGTCGGGCCCTCCATCGCGTCCGGCAGCCAGGCCTGCAGCGGGATCTGGCCGGACTTGCCGCAGGCGCCGAGCAGCAGCAGCAGCGCCAGCGCGGTCGCGATCCCGACCGAGGCGGTGCCGATCGAGCCGAAGACGCCGGCGAACGACACCGTCCCGAACGTCTTGAACATCAGGAAGATCGCCACGGCCAGGCCGGCGTCGCCGACCCGGTTCATGATGAACGCCTTCTTCGCCGCGGTCGCCGCGGCCGGCCGGTCGTTGTACCAGGCGATCAGCAGGTACGACGCGAGGCCGACACCCTCCCAGCCGAAGTACAGGACGACGAAGTTGTTGCCGAGGACCAGCAGCAGCATGGCCGCGACGAACAGGTTCAGGTACGCGAAGAAGCGCCGCCGGCCGGGGTCGTGCGCCATGTAGCCGATGGCGTAGATGTGGATCAGCGATCCGACCCCGGTAATGAGCAGCACGAACGTCAGCGACAGCGGGTCGATCAGCATCCCGAAGTCGACGTTCAGCGTGCCCACCGGCATCCACGTCCACAGGTGCAGGTCGCGGCTGCGGTCCGCCGGGTCCAGGCCCCTGATGTCGAAGAACAGCAGCAGGCCGTAGACGAACAGCAGGACCGGCACGATGGTGCCGAGCAGGTGACCCCACCTGTCGGTGCTCCTACCGCCGAGCAGCAGCACGGCCGCCGACAGCACCGGCAGCACGACCAGCAGCCAGGCCCCGGACTGCAGGCCACCGCTGGCGTCTACCAGCGCAGGCGCCTCACTCGCGAACAACACGGACCGCCCCTAGTACTTGAGCAGGTTGGCGTCGTCGACCGAGGCCGAGCGACGGGTGCGGAAGATCGACATGATGATCGCAAGCCCGACGACGACCTCGGCAGCGGCCACCACCATCACGAAGAAGGCGATCACCTGGCCGTCCAGGGTGCCGTTGATGCGGGAGAACGTGACCAGCGTGAGGTTCACCGAGTTGAGCATCAGCTCGACGCTCATGAACACCACGATCGCGTTGCGCCGGACCAGCACGCCGACGGCGCCAATGGTGAACAGCGCCGCCGCCAGGACGAGGTAGTACGACGGGTTCATCGCCGGGCTCCATCGTTCTCGGCCGGGTCGGACTGGTTCTCGGGACCGGCCTTGCCGAGCGGCTCCCGGGTGCCGGTCACCGAGGACGGCCCCATGCCGCCGGGCAGGTCGGGACCGACGGACGCGGTGGTCCGGCCGGACACGAGCCGGCCCGAGCCCGGCCGGCCCGGCTCCAGGTCGGGCCGGATGCCCAGCCCCGGCTCGGACGGCACCAGCGGCTGGTCGACCAGCGCGGAGACGCTCTCCGGCGCGACCGTGCCGTCCGGCAGCAGGGCCGGCGTGGCCACCGAGTTGTGGGTGGCGAACACGCCCGGGCCGGGCAGCGGCTGCGGCCGGCTGGAGCGGACCCGCTCCCGGGACTGCACCTTCTGGCCGCGGCGCTCGCCCGGCTCCCGCTCGATGTGCGTCAGCAGCATCGCGCCGACGGCGGCGGTGATCAGCAGCGCCGAGGTGAGCTCGAACGCGAACAGGTATTTGGTGAACAGCAGCTCGGCGATCTGGTTGACGTTGCCGCCGGTGTTGGCGGCGGCCAGCCCGGTCAGCGGGGTGTCCTTCAGGGCCCGGTAGAGCCCGCCGGCGACGAGCAGCGCCAGCCCCAGCCCGAACAGGGTCGCGGCCCAGCGCTGGCCGCGCAGCGTCTCCACGATCGAGTCGCTGGAGTCGCGGCCGACCAGCATCAGCACGAACAGGAAGAGGATCATGATCGCGCCGGTGTAGACGATGATCTGCACCGCGCCCAGGAACGGCGCCTCCTGGATGAAGTAGAAGGCGCCGAGGCTGCCCATCGTCATGACCAGGAACAGCGCGGAGTGGATCGCGTTGCGGGCCAGCACCGTGCCGAAGGCCCCGGCCAGCGCGATCGGCCCGAGGATCCAGAACAGCACGGCCTCGCCGTTGGAGATCTCGACCGCCGCCAGCGTGGTGGTCACCGCGAGCTCCCGTCGTCGAAGTCGGACTTGGTGCCGAGGAACCGGCCGCCGTCGGTGTTGAGGCTGGCCCCGGCCTGGGCCGTCTCCGGGGTCGGCACCGACGGGCTCGGCCCGTCCGGGGTGGCGTCGGCGGCCTTGCGGGCGGCCCGGTCCGGCACGTCGACGTAGTAGGCCTGCTCGGTGTCGCCGAGCCGCATCGGGTGCGGCGGGGCCTCCATGCCCGGCAGCAGCGGGGCCATCAGCTGGTCCTTGGTGTAGATCAGCCGCTGCCGGTCGTCGTCGGCCAGCTCGTACTCGTTGGACATGGTCAGCGAGCGGGTCGGACAGGCCTCGATGCACAGGCCGCAGAAGATGCAGCGCAGGTAGTTGATCTGGTAGACGGCGCCGTAGCGCTCACCCGGGGAGAACCGCGCCTCCTCGGTGTTGTCGCCGCCCTCGACGTAGATGGCGTCGGCCGGGCAGGCCCAGGCGCACAGCTCGCAG
>DATDKW010000500.1:0-16053 GCA_036519715.1 Mycobacteriales bacterium | reverse complement strand
CGCCAGCGCCTCCGGCGTGAGCAGCCCGGTGCTGGCGGTGTGCCACTCGACCAGCCGCAGCCGTCCGGCCGCGGCCAGCGCCCGCAGCTCGGCGCCGAAGATCACGTCGTCCGCGGTCCGCGCGCAGTGCACCAGGACGGCGTCGGTGAGGTCGTGGTGCCGCAGCATGCCCATCACGGGGGTGATGCCGCTGCCCGCGGTGACCAGCAGGACCTTGGCCGGCCGCGGTGCCGGCAGGACGAAGTCGCCGGTGGCCTGATCCAGCTGCAGGACGGTGCCGGGCCGGGCCCGGTGGACGAGGTGGGTGCTGACCACGCCGCCGTCGATGGCCTTGACCGTGATCGCGATCCGGCCGGGCCCGGGCGGCGAGGTCAGCGAGTACGCCCGCCAGCGCCGGACGCCGTCCACGTCGACGCCGACCCGGACGTACTGGCCGGGCACGTGGCCGGCCCAGCCGCGGCCGGGCCGCAGCACCAGCGTGACCGCGTCCCGGGTCTCCGGGCGGACCTCGACCACCCGGGCCCGCAGCCGGGCCCGGGACCGCAGCGGGTCGAGCAGGTCGACGTAGTCGGCCGGCACCAGCGGGGTGACGACCAGACCGGCCACCCGGGTGGCGGTGCCGCGCAGCCGGGCGGCGAGCGGGCGTACGGGGGCGGCGGTGGTCACCACTCCAGCCTGCTGTCCCAGGCGCGCAATCGCTTACCTGTCTAGAGTGAATCCCGGGCCACCGACTGTTCGGAGGGGACAGTGCACTCTGACCGTCCCTTCCGGACACCGACCGGGATGGCGCTCGACCCGGCCGTGGCCGCGGCGCTGCGGGCCGGGCTGCCCGCCGTCTCGGCCCGGACCGTGGCCACCCTCACCGCCGAGGTCCCCGAGTACGCCGACCCGCTGCGGGGCGAGCTCGGCGCCAACATCACGCGCGCGGTCGAGCTGGCGCTGGCCACCTTCGTACGGCTGGCCGAGGAGCCGGCCGGCGAGGACCCGGGGGTGCGGCTGGTGCCGGCGCTGGAGGCCGCGTACGGGCTGGGGCGGGGCGAGGCCCGTAGCGGGCGGACGATGGACGCGCTGCTGGCGGCGTACCGGGTCGGGGCCCGGGTGGCCTGGCAGGAGTGGGGCGCGGCCGCGCTGGAGGCCGGGCTGCCGGCGCCGGCCCTGGTCACGTTCGCGGCGCTGGTCTTCGCGTACATCGACCAGCTGTCCGCGGCCAGCGTCAGCGGTCACGCCGACGAGCTGGCCACCACCGGCCGGGTCCGCGAGCAGTACCGGGAGCGGCTCACGGTCGCCCTCCTGACCGGCGCCGCCCCGGAGGAGATCGAGCGGCGGGCCGAGCGGGCCGGCTGGGACCGCCCGCGCACCCTGACCTGCCTGCTCGGGCCGGCCGCGCAGAGCCGGCTGGACCGCGGCAGCCTCAGCATCGCCGCCGACGCGCTCGACCCGGCGCTGCCGGCCGAGCTGGCGGTCACCCTGCTGCCCGACGTCGGCGCCCGCCGGCCGGCGCTGCTGCGGACGCTGTCCGCCCGGGCCTGGGCGCTCGGCCCGGAACGGCCCTGGACCGAGGCCGCGGCGTCCTACCGGCGGGCCCGCCGGGCCCTGGACCGGCACATCCTCGACACCGAGGCCCACCTGGCCGAGCTGGTGCTCAGCGCCGACCCGGACGCGCTGGCCGACCTGCGGGCGCAGGTCCTGCAGCCGCTGGCCGGGCTGGCGCCGGACGCCGCCGACCGGCTCGCCGGCACGCTGCGGTCCTGGCTGCTGCACCAGGGCCGCCGCGACGACGTCGCCCGCGACCTGCACGTGCACCCGCAGACCGTCCGCTACCGGATGACCCAGATCCGCGCCCTGTTCGGCGACCGGCTCCAGGACCCGTCCACCGTCCGCGACCTCGTCCTGGCCCTGGGCGGGCCCGGCCCGGGATGACCGGCAACACTCCGGCCCGATCCGGACACTTCCGGGCGTGACTGCGGACCTGCCGGACACGGCGCTGTGGGAGCTCGCCGGGGCCGGCGACGGCGAGGCCTTCGGGCAGCTGTTCGACCGGCACTCCCGAGCCGTCTACAACCACTGCTTCCGGCTCACCGCGTCCTGGTCCGTGGCCGAGGACCTGACCTCGACCACGTTCCTGCTGGCCTGGCGGCAGCGGGACCGGCTGCGGCCGGTCAACGACAGCCTGCGGCCGTGGCTGCTCGCGGTGGCGACCAACGCGGTGCGGTCGCACCGGCGCTCGACCGGCCGGCGGCTGCGGCTGGCCGCGCGGGTCCCGGCCGAGCCGCCGGTCGCCGACCACGCCGAGGACGTGGCCGGCCGGGTCGATGACGAGCGCCGGATGGCGGCCGTGCTGACCGAGCTGCGCCGGCTGCCCCGGGCCCAGCAGGAGGCGGTCGCGCTGTGCCTGTGGTCGGGCCTGTCCTACGCCGAGGCCGCGGCCGCGCTGGGCATCGCCGAGGTCACCGTCCGGTCCCACATCTCCCGCGCCCGCTCCCGGCTGCGCGCCGCCCTCGTGCCGATTCTCACCGAGGAGATCTCATGAACACCTTGCCTGCCGAGCGGGACCTGCCGCCGGCTGCCCGGGATGCCGCCCGGGCTCGCGTCGTCGCCGCCACCCAGCAGCCGCCCGCCCCCCGGCGCTGGGTGCCGGTGGCGGCCGCCGCCGGCCTGCTCGCCGTGGTCGGTGCTTCCGTGGCGGGCGTCGCCGCCTACCGGAGCGATCCTGCGCCGGCTCCGGCCGCCTCCCCCAGCCCGAGTCCGAGTCCGAGTCCGAGCGCGAGCCCGACCGGACCGGACCGGGACGACCTGGCCGCCCGCTGCATCCGCAGCAGCGGTGCGGATTCGGGGCCCGTGGAGATCGACACCTCCGACAGCCGGGTCCTCGTCCTGTTCCGGGACCGGTACGGCTACCAGCTGGAGGTCGGCAACCCCGGCTTCGCCGCGGAGTGCACGGCCTCCCCGGACGGCCAGGAGGTCATCGCCGGCGGCTATTCGGGCTCAGGCGGCCCGCGCGGGCGGAACCTCACCTACCTGAAGGGGCGGGAGGGGCCGATCGAGCTGCAAGGGTACGGAGGTGTGGAGCTGGCCGGCCACGTGCCACTCCCCACCGCCGGCGAACGGGTCGTGTTCTACGCGTCCGGGCGGGTCAGCCGGGACGTGGCCCGGGTGGTCATCACCTGGCCCGGGAAGAAGCCGGTGACCGCGGCTGTCGAGGGACCGCGCTTCCTCGCCCGTGTCCCGGGCAGAGGGAGAACGGACGCCCGCCAGGAGCCGGGAGACCGCCCGGACCTCATAGTCGCGTACGACGCAGCCGGGCACGAGCTCGGTCGCACCAACTAGCGCAGGCCTTCGGCGAGGCGGTGGTAGGCGGCGTTCCAGCGGAGCTGCTGCCGTACGGCGCGGGTGGTGCTGGATGCGTCGATAAGCACGAGCTCGGTCCGGGTCAGCTCGGCGAACTGGTCGACGATGTCGGCGTCCAGGGCAGTCGAGAGCACCGTGTGGTGCGGCCCGCCCGCGGTCAGCCAGCTCTCCGCCGACGTCGGCAGGTCGGGGTCCGGCTCCCACACCGCGCTGGCGACCGGCAGCGCGGTCAGCTCCTCGTCCGGCGGCACCACCGTGATCGTGTTGCCGACCAGCCGGAACCGGTCGCCCAGGTCCGCCATCCCGACCACGATCCCGGGTCCGGGCGCGGCCGAGAACTTCAACCGTACCGGGTCCTCCCGGTCGCCGATGGACAGCGGGTGGATTTCCAGCCGGGGCCGGCCGGCCGCGATGGACGGGCACACCTCCAGCATGTGCGCGCCCAGGATCCGCTGGGGTCCCGGGCCGAGGTGGTAGGTGTAGTCCTCCATGAACGACGTGCCGCCGGGCCGCCCGTACGCGGCCGCCTTGAGCGAGGCCAGCAGCATCGAGGTCTTCCAGTCGCCCTCGCCGCCGAAGCCGTAGCCGTCCGCCATCAGCCGCTGCACGGCCAGGCCGGGCAGCTGCCGCAGGCCGCCGAGGTCCTGGAAGTTGGTGGTGAACGCGCCGAAGCCGCCGTCGGTGAGGAACCGGCGCAGGCCGGCCTCCAGCCGGGCCCCGTAGCGCAGGTCCTTGCGCCGGGCCCCGCCGGCCCGCAGCTCCGGCGCGACGTCGAAGGCGTCGTCGTACTCCTCGACCAGCGCGTCGATGGCCGTCTCCTCGACGTCGTCCACGACCGCGGCCAGGTCGTTGACGCCGTAGGTGTTCACGGACACGCCGAAGTGCAGCTCCGCCTCGACCTTGTCCCCCTCGGTGACGGCGACGTCGCGCATGTTGTCGCCGAACCGGGCCAGCCGGAGCGAGCGCATGGTGGCCACCGCCACCGCGGCCCGGGCCCAGGAGCCGATCCGGGTCACCGTCCGCGGGTCGGAGACGTGCCCGGCGACCGTGGTCCGGGTCAGGCCGATCCGGCTCTGGACGTAGCCGAACTCGCGGTCGCCGTGCGCGGCCTGGTTGAGGTTCATGAAATCCATGTCGATGGTCGACCACGGCAGTGACCGGTGGGCCTGGGTGTGCAGGTGCAGCAGCGGCTTGCGCAGCGCGTCCAGGCCCGAGATCCACATCTTGGCCGGCGAGAACGTGTGCATCCAGGCGATCACGCCGACGCAGGCCGGGTCGTCGTTGGCCGCGGTCAGCGCGGCCCGGATGCCGGCGGCGTCGGTGAGCACGGGCTGCCAGCGGACGTCGACGGGCAGGCCGCCGGACCCGGACAGCGTCCGGCTGACCTCCTGCGACTGGGCGGCGACCTGGGCCAGGGTGTCCTCGCCGTACAGGCCCTGGCTCCCGGTCAGGAACCAGACCTCGCGGCCGGCGAACGGGTTCATGGGCGTCCTCTCGAGGTCCGGGCTCAACGGGGGCCGGCGGCGTTGCCGTAGTACGCCCCGGGGCCATGCTTGCGGCTGTAGTGCCGCCGGACCAGGTGCTCCGGCGGTGCGGCGGCGGGATCGAGGGCGAGCGTGCGCAGGGCCATGTCGGCCACGGCCTCGCACACGACCGCGTGGTCGACCGACTTGTCCGGGGTGGCGCCCCAGGTGAACGGGCCGTGGCTGGCGACCAGCGCGGCCGGCACGGCGTCGGGGTCGTCCCCGGCCAGCTCCAGGATGACCTGGCCGGTGTTGCGTTCGTAGTCGGTGGCGCACTCGGCCTCGGTCAGCTCGCGGCTGCAGCGGATCGGCCCGTCGAAGGTGTCGGCGTGGGTGGTGCCGAGCACCGGGATGTCCCGGCGGGCCTGGGCGAAGGCCACGGCGCAGGTCGAGTGGGTGTGGGTGATCCCGCCGATGCTGTCGAAGGCCTGGTAGAGCAGGCGGTGGGTCTCGCAGTCGACCGACGGGCGCAGGTCGCCGTCGAGCACCCGCCCGGTGGCCAGCTCGACCGGGACCATCATGTCCGCGGTCAGCCGCTCGTACGGGACCCCGGACGGCTTGATCAGGTAGACGCCGGCGGCCCGGTCGATGCCGCTGACGTTGCCCCACGTCAGCGTGGCCAGGCCGGAGGCGGCCAGCCGCTGGTTGGCCCGCAGGACGTCCCGGGCCAGCGCGGTGTCCCGGACCGTGGCGTCAGCCATCGCGGTGCTCCTGTCCTGTCGCGTGTGGACGTCCGCTGTGGAGGGTCGGGGCCGCGGCGCCGACCGTCTGCCGCGGCACCAGGATCGGCTCGACCAGGATGGAGTCGGTGGACCGCTCCCCCGAGGTCAGCTGGTCCAGCAGCAGCCGCAGGGCGGCCCGGCCGACCTCGCCGAACTCCTGCCGGACGGTGGTCAGCGGCGGGGTGAAGAACCCGGACTCCGGCACGTCGTCGAACCCGACCAGGCTGACGTCGCCCGGGACCGACCGGCCCCGCTCAGCCATCGCCCGCATGATGCCCAGGGCGGTGTGGTCGTTGGCGGCGAAGACCGCGCCGCAGCCGGGGATCTGCGCCAGCACCCGCCCGGCGGCGTAGCCGGCCGCGGCGGCGGTGTCTACCGGCGCGATGAACACCAGCCCGGCGGCGCCCTGCTCGATCAGCCGTTCCACGCTGCGCTGGAACGAGGCGGTCTCGTCGCCGCCGTGGCCGACGGTCAGGGACAGGTCGGCCGCCACCGCGGCCGGGCCCAGCGCCTCCACCATCGACGACGGCCCGAACAGGGTGGTGTTCTGGGCGACCACGCCGACCACGTTGGACCGGCCGGTGGCCAGCACCCGGGCCGACAGGTTGCGCCGGTCGCCGAGCTCGGCGATGGCGGTCAGCACGCGGTTCTTGGTCGCGGCGGCGACGTTGGGATGGCCGTTGAGGACCCGCGACACGGTCTGGTGCGAGACCCCGGCCCGGGCGGCCACGTCCGCTATCGCCGGCCCGCGCTCGGCCGCACCGTCCACCTGGCCGATGGTCATCACACCTCCCTTCGCCGGGCGCGGAGCCGCCGCTCAGGCCTCGGTCGTCCGGGACCGGGCGCTCAGCCCGGCCTGGATGATCACGACCGCCAGCAGGAAGCCGCCGGAGACGACCTGCTGGACGTAGGAGTTGAGGTTGGCCCCCTGCACGATCAGGTTCTGGATGACGAACAGGAGCAATACCCCGGCCAGGCTGCCTATCACCGATCCGACGCCACCGGCCAGCAGCGTCCCGCCGATGACGACGGCGGCGATCGCCGGCAGCTCGTACGAGTCGCCGATGCGGGCCTCTCGGCCGCCGCCGGACAGCGCGGTGGTGAGGACGCCGGCCAGGCCGGCGCAGGGCGCGCTCACCACGTACACGATCGTGGTGGTGCGCCGGACCGGCAGGCCCATCAGCTCGGCCGCGTCCTGGTTGCCGCCGACGGCCTGGACCGACTGGCCGAACGCGGTACGGTTCAGCGCCCACCTGCCGATCGCGAAGACGACCAGCATGATCCAGACCGGGGTGCCGATGCCGGCCAGCCGACCGGTGCCCAGCACCTCGAAGCCGCGGGTGCCGTCGATGACCGGGTGGTCGTTGCCCTCGTGGGTGATGAACAGGATCAGGCCGCGGATCCCGGCAAGGCCGGCCAGCGTGACGATGAAGGGCGGCAGCCGCAGCCAGGACACGACCAGCCCCTGCACCGGGCCGGCCAGCGCGGCCGCACCCGGGGCGCCGGCGACCGCGGCCACCGAGCCGCGGGCGAAGGTGCCGGTCTGCTTGACCACGACCTCGATGCCGTACTGGGCCGAGACGCCCTGGGGCTTGGGCCCGGGGAGCAGCTGGCTGCCGCCGGCGGCGGTGATGGCCGCGGGCACCCCGTTGGTGTCGGCGCCCAGCGTGGTCGCGACCGACGGCGCCGGGCTGTCCCCGGAGCCGGAGTCCGTGCCGGTCGTGGTGCCGGTGCTGCAGCCGGCCAGGACGGCTGCGGCCGCGGCGGCCGCGGCCACGGCGATGGTGCTGCGACGTGCCTTCATGGGTGACCCATCCTTCGGACGGGAGTGGAGCGCCGGTTGGACGGCGAGCGGTCCGACGGCGCGGGTGGCGAGGTGCGATGGCGCGGAGCTGAGCACGGGGCCGTGTGTGTTAGCGCGAACATTCGCGCTCCGACCTGACCTTGTCAAGCAATAGTCACCCGGCTCCCCGATGAACGGGCATCCCGCTGACTCGATAGATGTGGCTCAACAGGGACGTTCTCGGATGCCGGAGGGTGATCCCGGCCGATGCCGGCCGGGCTTCCGGCCGGCGGTCGGGTGGCTCGTTTAGCTGCCTGGGGTTGTGAACGATCTCAGGTGGGCTCGGCCGATGCCTCGAATTCCCACTCGATAAGGGCATGCCCTTGGGTTTGTGTCTGTTAACGTTCACAAGCCCTGTGCCACAAGGGATTCAGGCGTCGGCCGTGCTGTCCCGGAGCTTCAGCTCGGGCGGGACGACGTAGCGGTCGGCGGTGATCCGGCCCGAGCTGATCTGCTCGACCAGCAGCTGCAGGCTGCGCCGGCCCACCGCGCCGAAGTCCTGCCGGACCGTGGTCAGCGGGGGCGTGAAGTACGCGGCCTCGGAGATGTCGTCGAAGCCGACGATGCTGATCTCCTCCGGGACCCGGCGGCCGTGCTCGTGCAGCGCCCGCAGGACGCCCAGCGACATCTGGTCGTTGGCCACGAACACGGCGGTCACCTCCGGCACCCGGGCCAGGATCCGGCCGGCCTCGTAGCCGGAGCGCGGGCTCCAGTCCCCGGACAGCGGGGGCGGGGCCTCGGCGCCGGCCGCGGCCAGGGCCGCCCGCCAGCCGGCCGTACGGCCCCGGGCCTCGGTCCAGTCCGACGGCCCGGCCACGTGCCACACCGTCCGGTGGCCGCGGCCGAGCAGGTGCCCGGTGGCCAGCCGGCCGCCCTCCTCCTGGTCCACCGACACCGTGGCCCGGGCGACGTCGTGCTCGCCCTCGACCACCACCACCGGCAGGCCCTTGGGCAGCCCGTCCAGGGCGCGGTGGGCCGACAGCAGCGGCGCGATGATGACGATGCCTTCCACCGCCTGGGACATCAGGTGTCCGACAGCGGCCTCGACCGAGGACCGGTCGAGGGACCGGATGCTGGCGATGCTGAGGAAGTAGCCGGCATCGCGGGTGGCCCGCTCGATCTCGTACAGGGTGGAGGCCGGGCCGAACAGGGTGCTGTCGAGGCTCACCACGCCGAGCAGCCGGGACCGCCCGGTGACGAGGGCCCGGGCGGCGATGTTGGGCCGATAGCCCAGCTCCCGCATCGCCGCCAGCACCCGGTTGCGGGTCGCGCCCTTCACCGTGTCCTTGTTGTTGAGCACCCGGGACACGGTCTGGTGGGAGACACCGGCGAGCCGGGCGACGTCCTGCATGGACGGCGGCCGCCCGGCCACGTCCCCGAGCACCGGGTCGGCCACCGGGCTCGCGTCGGGGTTCCCCACGCGAGAAAACTACGACACCGGGCAAGGCCGTCCCGCCGAATACGCGACAAAGGGATCGCGCCGAGCCCGACCGGCGGCTCAGCGGCTCCGCAGGGCGTCGGTGAGGAGCGCGACCAGCGCCTCCAGCTGCACGTCGACCGAGGAGGAGACCTCCTCGTCGGACCCGTCCAGGGCCCGGGCGGCCAGCCCGGCCTTGCTGTCGATCAGCTCGGCGATCCGGGTGTCGAGCGTCTGCGCGGCGATCACCCGCCAGGCCGTCACCGGCTCGGACTGCCCGATCCGGTGGCTGCGGTCGATGGCCTGGGTCTGCTCGGCGTCGGTCCAGGACAGCTCGGCCAGCACGATGTTCGAGGCCACCTGCAGGTTGATGCCGACGCCGGCCGCGGTCAGCGAGCACACCGCGATCGCCACGTCCGGGTCGTTGACGAAGGCGTCCACGTTGGCCTGCCGGACCTTGTTGGTCTGGTCGCCCCGGATCGAGGAGAACCGGACGCCCTGCCGGGTGAAGGTCTCCTCGGCCGCGTCCATCACGTCGATGTGCTTGGCGAAGAAGACGACCTTGCCGGCGCTGCGGGCCAGCTGGCCCGCGTAGTCCGCGGCCAGCTCGGCCTTGGCCCGGCCGATCCGCCGCATCATGGTGAAGACGTTCTCGCCGGACTGGGCGGTCGCCGCCTCCTTCAGCTCGGCCCGGGCCACCCGGCGGACCAGCTCCAGGTCGATGCCGTCGGTGCCGTCGGCGGTGGCGGTCGCGCGGTGCGCGAGCGCGGTCTCGTACCGGGTCACCATCCGCTCGGCCAGCTCCCGCTCGGCCGCCCGGATCGACCGGCCGACCCGTCCGTCCAGCTCGACCGGGAGGTCGGCGATGCGGCGGGCCGGGATGTCCGCGGCCACCTCGATCTTGCGGCGGCGGACGATGCCGAGGTCGATCACGCACTGCCGGGCCGCGGCGTAGAAGTCCCGGTCGGCCGGGGTCAGGCCGGTGTCCTCGAGCGCGTCCAGCAGCTCGCCCAGCGGCTTGGTGTCGTCGATCCAGCCCAGGAACTGCCAGATGGCCAGGAAGTCCTCGATGTCGTTGATCAGCGGGGTGCCGGTCAGGGCCATCAGCAACGGCCGGGTCGTCCGCGTCCGGATGCGGGCGGAGATCGCCAGGACGTGCTGGGAGCGCTGGGAGCTCTTGTTCTTGATGAAGTGGGCCTCGTCGACGACCATGCCGCGGAAGCCGAAGTTGCCGAGCCAGCCCGCGTGCCGGTCCAGCAGCTCGTAGTTGAGCACCACGATGTCGGCGAAGCCGTCGACGCTCTCGCCGTCGCCCTGGACCACGGTGACCGTGCGGTGCGGGGTCCAGCGGGCGGCCTCCCGGGCCCAGTTGGTCTTGACCACGTTGGGCACGACGACCAGCAGCGGGTACGCCCCGGCGGCCTCCGCCGCCAGCAGCGCCTGCGCGGTCTTGCCCAGGCCGGGCTCGTCGGCGAGCAGGAAGGTGCGATGACCGGCGGCGGCCGCGGCCACCAGCCGGCCCTGGTGCGGCATCAGCTTCTGGCCCATCGGGGTGAACCGGTCCGTCGGCGCCGGCAGGTCCATGCAGGCCGGAGCGCCCCCGCCGGCCCGCTCGAACGAGCTCAGCAGCGGGTTGAGCAGCTCCCAGCCGGTGAGCCGGCGGGGCCGCGGCGCGCGCTGCTGCACGGCCGAGAAGTCCGGGGCCAGGAACGGGTTGGCCAGCTGCCCGGAGATCACCGACTTGGGCACCACCCGCCGCTCGGGGGCGGCCGGCGCGGCCGCGGCCGCGGCCGGCGTGACCTGCTCCGGCACCGGCTCTCTGCCGAGCTCGCGCAGCATCTCCAGCCGGAGCGAGCGGGCCTCGGCCGGCACGTCGGCGTCCTCGGCCAGCAGGGCCAGCAGCCCGGCGTCCCGGACCGCGGTGGTGGCCAAGATGGTGGCGATGCCGTCCAGCCGCTTGAGCTGCTCGGCCCGGGAGCCGTCGCTGCCGGCCGACGAGCGGACCCGGGCCCGCTCGTCCCGCAGCACCAGGGCGACGGCCTGGAACTTCGTCCGCAGGCTGGGGGTCACCCGGCCGCGCCGGACCGCCGCCTCGACCTCCCGTACGGTCCGGGCCAGCACCGAGATGCTGTCGCCGGAGCGGGCGGAACGCTGCTGCTGCGGAGCGGTACGGCGAGCGCCCGGCTGGCGCTGGCCCGGTCGAGCCAAGACTCCTCCTCGTGGAACACCGCGGCACGGTGGCCGCGGAAGCATGCCGCAGGGCCCTGCGGAACGCCGGGTCGGCCTGCGGATCCTCGAAATCGACGCAGCCGACACCAACAGGCTCTCACACGGACCCCGGTCAGGCCGGTCACCACGGCAGTTCGGCCCTGGTGCCTCATCCTTCTCAACGCGTACGGGCCACCAGGATTCCGTCCCACGGTAAAGCGCGGCCATCGAGGGTAGGGAAGCGGTGTCGGCCTGCACGTGGCGGTCGTCGTCACGATGCCGAGCGATGCAGGGTGCAGTCATGGAGCTACAGATCAACACGTACGTCGACGCCGACCACACGGTCCTGGCGGTGGCCGGGGAGCTCGACGTCTACACCGCCCCGGCGCTGCGGACCGAGATCGGCGACCGGCTCGCGTCCGGGCACCACCGGCTGGTGGTCGATCTCACCGATGTCGAGTTCGTCGACTCGACCGGGCTCGGGATCCTGGTCGCCGGGCTGACCGCGGCCCGCGAGGCCGGCGGCGACCTGTCGCTGGTCTGCTCCCGGCCGTCCCTGCTCAAGCTGCTCAAGATCACCGGGCTGGACGAGGTCTTCGCGGTGCACGCCACCGCGGCCGAGGCGACCGCGGTCCACCCGGCCGTCTGACCCGGCCGTCTGACCCGGCCGTCTGACCCGGCCGCCGGGGCCGGCCGTCTGACCCAGCCGTCTGACCCAGCCGCCGGGGCCGGCCGCCTGACCCAGCCACCGGGGCCGGCGGCCTGACCCAGCCACCCGACCCAGCCACCCGACCCGGCCGCGCGACCTGGCTGTTGGGGCCGGGCAGCGGGATTGCGGCGGGCCGGCGGCGGCAGAATGCCCGGGTGGAGACCACTCGCGACTCCGTGCTCGGGTTCCGCCTGCGGCGGCACCACCTGACCCGCCGGCTCGGCTCCGGCGCCATCCCGGAGGTGGCGGCGGTCGCGGGCCTGCGCAACAGCCCGCCGGGCACGGCCGCGGAGGCGCTCCTGGCCCGGCTCACCCGGCTGCCGGCCGACCCGTTCGAGTCCCTGGTCGAGGTCCTGGGCCCGCGGCTGGTCGGCACGTACGTGCCGATCGAGGACGTGGCCGTGTTCACGGTCGGGGCGATGCCGGCCGACGAGCGGGCGCTGCGGGAGATGCTCGGCGACCGCACCGCGAAGGCGCTGGCGGCGGACGGGATCGGCCTGGCCGAGGCCGTCCGGCGGATCTCCGACGCGGCCCGGGAGGAGCTCGCCGGCGGCCCCCGCACCCGCGGGGCGCTGAGCGCCGCGCTCACCCGCCGGCTGCCGGACTCGATGTCGGGCTGGTGCGAGCGCTGCGGCGCCACCCACGTCAGCGACACGCTCTTCCGGACCCCCGGCGGCTCCGGCGTCCTCCGGGTCGCCCCGCGCACCGGCCGGGAGGTGGTGCTGGCGGCGCTGGACCTGCCGGACACCGACCCGGAGGCGGCCCGCCTGGAGCTGACCCGCCGGTTCCTGCGCGCGTACGGCCCGGCGACGCCGGAGGACTTCGCCGGCTGGACCAACACCGGCCCAACCGAGGCCCGCCGCCGCTGGGCCGTGCTCGCCGATGAGCTCACCGACGTCACGGTGGGCGGGCGCACCGCGCAGCTGCTCCGCGCGGACGCGTCGGCGCTGGCCCGGGCGACCCGGCCCGGGGGCGTACGGCTGCTGCCGGCCGGCGATCCCCACCTGCTGGCCCGGGACCGGGCGACGCTGGTCCCCGACGCCGCCGGCCGGAAGCGGCTGTGGCCGGCGCTCGCCGCCCCCGGCGCCGTCCTGGTCGACGGTGAGCTGGTCGCGACCTGGCGGGCCCGCCGGCGGAAGGACGTCCTGGAGCTCGACCTCACCCCGTTCGGGCCGCCGCCGTCGCCCGCGGCGGTCGAGCCCGGGGCCCGGCTGCTGGCCACCCACCGTGGCTGCGCCGACGTCGCCGTGCGCGTCGGCTGAGCGCCGCCTCACCCCGGGGCCGGGGGTGCCCTGCCGGTACACCTCTGGCCAGGGACTTCTCCGGCCCCGCGGGCGCCGGTTGACTCGGGACGTCGATCCGTTCCGAAGGGCTCCCGTGACCATCACCTCCGCGCCGGCGCGCGGCCCCGTACGCATCTCCGCCGCCCTCGTCGCCACCGTGGTGTTCCTCACCGCATCGCCCCGCTGGCCACGGACATGTACTTGCCCGCGTTCCCGGACGTGGCCCGCGACCTGCACGCCACCGCGACGCAGGTGCAGCTGACCCTGACCACGTTCTTCGCCGGCATGGCCGCGGGCCAGCTGCTGGGCGGGGCGGCCTCCGACCAGCTCGGCCGGCGGCGGCCGCTGCTGGCCGCGACCGTGCTCATGGCCGCGGCCTCCAGCGCCGGCGCTGGCGCCGGACATCGGCGCCATGGCCGCGTCCCGATTCGTGCAGGGCTTCGCCGGCGGCTGGGCCATGGTCATCGGCCGGGCCGTCATCGTCGACCTGGCCCGCGGCATCCAGCTCGTCCGCGCCCTCAACGTGGTCCAGGCCGTCGACGGGATCGCGCCGATCGTGGCGCCGCTGCTGGGCGGGCTGATCCTGCAGGTGGGCGACTGGCGGGCGCCGTTCTGGGTCATCACCGCGCTCGTCGTCGGCATGATCGCCGCCGCGCACCAGGCGGTGCCGGAGTCGCTGCCGCCCGAGCGCCGGCACGCCGGCGGCCTGCGCACCTTCGCCGCCGACGCCCGGTCCGTCCTCGGCAACCGCCAGTACGCCGGCTACGCCCTGGTCACCGCGTCGGTCATGGTCGCGCTGTTCGCCTACGTGGCGACGTCGGCGTTCATCCTGCAGTCGATGAACGGGCTGTCCCCGCTGGCCTACGCCGTCGCCTTCGCCGCCAACGCCGGCGGCATGGCCGCCACCGCCCTGCTCGCGGCCCGGCTGGCCGGCCGGGTCGCCACCCGGCGGGTGATCCTGGCCGGGCAGGTGGTGGCGCTGGCCGCGGGGCTGGCCATGCTGGCCGGCGCGCTGTGGCTGGGCACCCCGCTGCCGCTGGCGATCGGCTCCTTCTTCGCGCTCATGGCCGCCATCGGGCTGATCTGGGGCAACGCCGGCGCGCTGGCGGCCGAGGCCGTGCCCGGGCACCCGGGCACCGGCTCGGCCGTGCTCGGCATGCTGCAGTGGGGCACCGCCGGTCTGACCGCGCCGCTGGCCGGCCTCGGCGGCACCGGCACCGCCGTGCCGATGGCGGTGCTCATGACGGCCGGCGCCGCCGCGTCGATGCTCGGGCTGCGGCTCAGCCGGCTGCGGCTCAGCCGGCCGCGCGCAGCCACGGCGCCGGCAGCAGTCCCAGCCGGCGTCCGGTGACGATCAGACCGACAGCATCTTCTGAATGGCCTGCCGGGTCACGCCGAGCGCGCGGGCGATGTCGGACTGGGAATGCCCGTCCCGCAGCAGCGCGCGCATGAGGTCCCGGCGCTCGACGGCGAGCGCCTGCGCCTGCCGGGTGTGCTCGAGCGCGAGCGCCCGGACCTCCTTGATCCGCTCGATCGTCTGCTCGTACGAGGTCGCCTCGGAGTCCATGCAGCCATCTGACAACCGGGGGTTGTCGTGTCAACCCCCAGTTGTCAGGCGGATCGCGGGGTGGCCCTGACGGCGCGGTCCACGATCGTGACCGGAAGGGCGGTCAGCTCGAACAGCAGGCGGCCCAGTGGCTGCGGCCGGCCGACGGTCATCCGGCCGGACCGCTGCGCCACGACCGCATGGGCCCGGACCAGGGCGGTCAGGCCGGCGGCGTCGATGAAGTCGAGGCCGGCCAGGTCGAGATGCACCGATCGGCAGTCCTCCGGCGCCAGCGCGGCGACGAACCGGGGCAGGTCGCCGGCCGTGGCCAGGTCGAGCTCGCCGGTGAGGAGGACGACCGTGCCGTCCGGGCCCACCTGGGACGTCAAGGTCAGCGCCGTCACGTCACGGCAGTCTGCTGAGAGGGTCACCATTGTCACCGCACCATCCGCGTGGGCCGGCGCCCGGGGGCGCCCGCAGCCGGAGTGCTGTTTCCTCAGCTCCGAAAACTCTACCGCCCGGACGCGGGAACCGCGATCGGGCGACGCGCCGGACCAGGTCGCAATTCGGTCGCGGGCCGGGCGGGCCGGGCCGCAGACTGCGGTCGTGCCGATCCCGCCCGCCGCGGTCCGGGCCGCCTGCGGGCAGGTGGACGCGGTGATCCGATCCGACCCGCGGTATGCGCACACCAGCGCGTTCCGGGTCGAGGTCGACGGCGAGGTCGCGTACGCGGCCCGCTACGGCGGTCCCGCGCTCGCCGACGTCTTCTCGGTCACCAAGACCGTCCTCGCCACCGTCGCCGGGGTGGCGGCGCGGCTGGGCCGGCTGCCGCCGCTGGACGACCCGGTGGACGCGTACGTGTGGGACGCCTGCGGGGTCGACCTGGCGGCCACGCCGTCGGCCGGGGTGACCTGGCGGCAGCTGCTGACGATGACCCGGGGGGCCGAGGTCGAGGGCCCGTACGAGATCGACGAGGTGACCGCGCTGCCGTCGGGCTGGGTCCGGCGGGTGGCCGAGGCCCCGCGGCGGGAGGAGCCCGGGCGCACCTTCCGCTACGACAACGGCGCGGCCCACCTGCTGTCCGCGGCGCTGACCGGCGCGCTGGGCGAGGGGGTCGACGCGGTCGCCGAGCGGGAGCTGTTCCGGCCGCTGGGGATCGAGGGCGCGGACTGGCTGCGGGACCCGGACGGGATCGCATGCGGGGCCGGGTTCCTGCGGCTGGGGGCGGAGCACCTGGCCGCGCTGGGCCGGCTGTGGCTGGACGGCGGCCGGCTGCGGCCGGACAGCTGCCGGTCGGGGCCGGACAGCGGCCCGCTCAGGCCGGACGGCGGCCGGTCCGGGCCGGACAACGGCCCGCTCAGGCCGGACGGCGGCCGGTCGGCGCCGGACCGCGGCCGGTCGGGCCCGGACAACGACCCGCTCACGCCGGACGGCGGCCGGTCGGCGCCGGACAG
>DATDKW010000499.1:0-3563 GCA_036519715.1 Mycobacteriales bacterium | reverse complement strand
CCGCTGCTGCTCATCGTCACCGTGGTGCTGTCGTTCGCGGCCACGCTCGGGGTCTGCGCGCTGGTGTTCAACCACGTCTTCGGCTTCGCCGGCGCGGACACGTCGTTCCCGCTGTTCGCGTTCGTGTTCCTGGTCGCGCTGGGGATCGACTACAACATCTTCCTGATGACCCGGGTCCGGGAGGAGACCCTGCACCTGGGCACCCGGCCGGGCGTGCTGCGCGGGCTGGCCGTGACCGGCGGGGTGATCACCTCGGCCGGGGTGGTCCTCGCGGCGACGTTCTCGGTGCTCGGCGTGCTGCCGCTGGTGTTCCTGGCCGAGGTCGGCTTCGCGGTTGCCTTCGGCGTGCTGCTGGACACCATCGTGGTCCGGTCCCTGCTCGTCCCGGCCCTGGTGTACGACCTCGGCAAGGTGGTGTGGTGGCCGAGCGAGCTGGCCCGCCGGGACGAGCCCGCGGCCGAGGACCCGGCGGCCGCGCTGGTCGCTACTCCAGCAGCCGGGGAGTGATGGCCTCCTCGATCGCCCGGCCGGCCCGGCCGCGCTCGACCCGGTAGGCCAACGCGCCGGGCCGGTCGGAGACCGCCTCGACCAGCTCGGTGCCGCGGTAGTGCAGGCCGACGCCGTCGTCGGTGGCGTAGCCGGCCGGCAGCACCTCGTCCGCGATCAGCCGCTGGTAGAGCGGCCGGCGCTGCGCCTCGGAGTCGTAGTGCACGCCGTTGGAGTGGGGGAGCAGGGCCAGGCCGTTGGTGACCGGGCGCAGGTCCGGCCCGAACGAGTCGGTGGTGCCGCCGATGTGCCAGCACAGCGAACCGGCCGAGACACCCCCAAGCACCACGTCGGACTCCCAGACGTCGCGGAAGATCTCGTCCCAGCCGTGCAGCCGCCAGATCGCCAGCAGCCCGGCCACGCTGCCGCCGCCGACCCAGACCACGTCCTGGGCCAGCAGGTGGGCCCGGACGTCGGCGACCGTGGGCATCGGGAACGCGGCCAGCCCGGAGAACACGACGTCGCGGTCGGCGAAGGCGTCCAGCGCGGCCTTGGTCATCGCCGGGTTGTCGCCCAGCGCCGTGCCCACGTAGCAGAACTTCGGGCGCTCCGGCGAGCCGGCCAGTTCGAACGCGAAGTCGATGATCGGCCCGACCTTCCACGAGGTCCGGGTGCCCGGCCGGAAGCCGCCCGAGGTGGCCAGGATGTTCACGCCTGCTCCGTCCGCCGTGCCCGCAGCACCGCGGTCGCGGCCCGCCGTCCCGACACCATCGCACCCTGGATGGACGGGGTGTCCCGGTGGTCGCCGGCCACGAACAGGCCGTCGCCGAGGTCCACCGGCTGCCGCAGCCGCAGCGGCGGCGGCGCGGCCGGCAGCGCGCCCGGCACTCGGACGGTCGCGACCGTCTCCCAGTCGGACGTCGACACCCCGTAGAGCCGCTCCAGCTCCTTGCGCAGCGCCGCGTCGGCGGGCGGGTCGAGGCCGAGCACGGAGGACGAGACCAGCGCCCTCCGGTCCGGGGAGTAGGTCGGGGCGGCCTCGGTCAGCACCACCGTGTTGACCACCGGGCTGCTGCGCTCGCCGTCCAGGACCAGGGTCGGCTCGGCCACCGGCGGCTCCGCCGCGGCGTGGTAGACGGTGGTCACCGTGTTCATCCGGGGCGCGGTCAGGCCGGGCAGCAGGGTCGCGGCGGTGCCGGGGTCGGTCGCGACCACGACCGAGGCGGCCCGGATCGGACCCCGGTCGGTGATGACCTCGCCCGGGCGGACCGCGTGCACCTCGACGCCGAGGTGCACCGCGCCGGCCGGGAGGCCGTCCGCGAGCTGCTCCGGGATCCGGCGCATGCCGCCGGCCGGCACGCAGACCGAGCCGCGCGCGAATGTCCGCCAGACCAGGTCGAAGAACCGGCTGGAGGTGGTCAGCTCGTCCTCCAGGAACACGCCGGCCAGGAACGGCCGCAGGAACCGGTCGATCATCGTGTCGGACAGGCCGCGAGCTCTCAGCGCCTCGTACGTAGTGGTGTCGGAGGCTTTGGTCAGCCGGCCGGCGGGCAACAGCGCGTCCCGGCCGGCCAGCAGGGCCAGCCGGATCTTGTCCGCGGGGGAGCCGATCGGGGCCAGCACGGTGCCGGGCGCAGCCAGCGGGCGGCGCCGCGGGTCGGCCACCCGGTGCAGCCGGTCGCCGACCCGGACCAGGGCGCCCGGGGTGAACGAGCGCAGGTCGAGCCGGTCGTGGTCGAGCACCCGGGCCGACTCGGGATAGGCGGTGTTGTAGACCTGGAAGCCCCGGTCGATCAGGAAGCCGTCGATCACGTCGGTGGCGACCCGGCCGCCGACCGCGCCGGCCGCCTCGACCACGACGACCTCGGCGCCCGCGGCCGCGAGCCGGCGGGCGGCGGCCAGGCCGGCCAGGCCCGCCCCCACCACGACCGTCTCGGCCTCGCTCGGGATCGACATGGCGGACACGCTACCGATGGGGGGACGGCCCGGAAGGCCCCGCCGGCCATCTGTGGACAACGGTGTCGCCTGTGGACAGCGGGATGCGTCCCGGCGCAATCCTGCCTAGCGTCGCCGCCATGTCCGAAGTCCTCCGGCGGCGGTTACGTCGCGCCGGTCGTCGCCCAGCGCAGTGCCTTCTCGGCCGTGTCGTGCTCGAACTCGTAGCCGCTGCGTTCCAGCACCCGGGGGAGCACCCGCTGGCCGGCCGCGATGCCGACGTCGGCGAACTCGCCGAACAGGACCCGCAACGCGACCACCGGCACCGGCACCGGCAGCACCGGCCGGTGCAGCACCCGGCCCAGCACCTTGGTGAAGTCGCGGTTGGTCAGCGGGGCCGGGCCGGTGAGGTTGACCGGGCCGCTGATGTCGTGGGTGAGCAGGTGCCGGATCGCGCCGACCTCGTCGGCCAGGGAGATCCACGACCACCACTGCCGGCCGGAGCCGACCGGAGCGCCGAGGCCGATCTTCACCAGCGGGATCAGCCGGCCCAGCAGCCCGCCCCGGCCGCAGACCAGCCCGGTCCGCAGCAGCGCGACCCGGACGCCGGCCTCGGCCGCCGGCTCCGTCGCACCCTCCCAGCGGCGGGTGATCTCGGCCAAGTAGTCGCCCGCGACCGGGGCGGTCTCGTCGACCGCGGTGTCGCCGGTGTCGCCGTACCAGCCGATGGCGGAGCCGGACAGCAACACCCGGCCGTCCCGCGGCTCGGCCGCCAGCGCGGTCGCCACCGTCTCGGTCGCGTTCACCCGGCTGTCCATGATCGTCTTCTTGCGCTCGTCGCTCCAGCGCTTGTCGCCGATGCCGGCGCCGGCCAGGTTGACCACCGCGTCCACGTCGGCCAGCACGGCCGGGTCGAGCTCGTGCCGGTCCGGGTCCCAGCGGGCCTCGTCGGCAGCCGCGGGCGGTCGCCGGACCAGCCGCAGGACGGTGTGGCCGTCGGCGCGCAGGGCCGGTGTCAGAGCCGAGCCGATGAGGCCCGAGGATCCCGTGATCGCGATCTTCACGCCCCCGATCCTGCCCGCACCCGACCCCGCCCGCGACCGGGAGCGCCGCGGGCCCGCTCGTCCGGATGCGGCGGGGGG
>DATDKW010000498.1:0-3382 GCA_036519715.1 Mycobacteriales bacterium | reverse complement strand
CCTGTGACCTCTTCCGTGTCAGGGAAGCGCTCTCCCGCTGAGCTAAGCGCCCGAGGCGGAGGCGGGAATCGAACCCGCGTACAGGGCTTTGCAGGCCCTTGCCTAAGCCACTCGGCCACTCCGCCGGGCCGGGACCTGGGGTCCCGGAAACGGCAGGACGCCCGAAGGCATCTCCGAGCGGACGACGGGATTCGAACCCGCGACCCTCACCTTGGCAAGGTGATGCTCTACCAACTGAGCCACGTCCGCAGCGCGTGACGACTGTATCCGATCGTGGATCGGAGCTTCAAACCGGTACCGCGTGTGCCCGGGTTCGTGGTCGTCTCGCCCGTCAGCATCACAGCCGCCGGCCCTGGCAGGATGACCGCCATGAGGCCGTGGCAGTCCGACATCGTGGGCCGGTACGAGCACGTCACCGTCGACTCCCCGGCCCTGCGCGGCAACCCGCTGGGCGACGAGTCCCGGCGGCCGCTGTGGGCCTACCTGCCGCCGGCGTACGACGCCGACCCGGAGGCGCGGTTCCCGGTGATCTACCTGATCCAGGGCTACACCGGCTCGCTCGGCATGTGGGGCAACCGGACCCCGTTCCGGCCCACGGTCATGGAGCTGATCGACGACCTGTTCGCCAAGACCGACACGCCGCCGTCGATCGTGGTCGGCGTGGACGCCTGGACCGCGTACGGCGGCTCGCAGTACGTCGACTCCCCCGGCACCGGCAACTACCACACCTACCTCTGCGATGACGTGGTCCCGTTCGTGGACGGGCGCTGGCGGACGATCGCGGACCGGGCGTCGCGGGCGATCACCGGCAAGTCCAGCGGCGGCTTCGGGTCGCTCATCACGCCGATGCTGCGGCCGGACCTGTTCGGCGCGTTCGCCAGCCACGCCGGCGACACCCTGTACGAGCTCTGCTACGTCAAGGACTTCGGCGAGGCGGCCCGCACGCTGCGGGACCAGTACGACGGGTCCTTCGACAACTTCTGGACGGACTTCCGGTCGCGGGTGCCAATGACAAAGCCCGGCGACGGCAACCTCTGCAGCGTGTACGGCGTGGCCGCGGCGTTCTCGGCGGACGCCGACGGGACGGTCCGCCTGCCGTTCGAGATCGGGACCGGCCGGCTGATCCCGGAGGTGTGGCAGCGCTGGCTGGACTGGGACCCCGTCCGGATGGTCCCCAAGTACGCCGACGCGCTGCGGTCGCTGCGGGCGATCTGGGTCGACGCCGGCAACCGGGACGAATACTTCCTCGACCTCGGCGCCCAGGCGTACGTGGACGAGCTGGCCAAGATCGGCGTGACGCCGGACGTGTTCGAGATCTTCGAGGCCACCCACGCCATGATCGAATATCGCTATCCGCTGGCGATGCGCTTCCTGGCCGAACGGCTCGCCCGCTGAGCTGAGCGGCCCGCCGAGCCGGCCCGCTGAGCCGGCCCGCTAGCCCGGTTCGGTGGTCAGGCCGGTGCAGCCGACCAGGCCGGCCCACTTGCGGGCGATCCGCTCGGCCGTGGCGCCGGTCGCCGGGACCGGTACGCCCCGGCCGTCGATGCGCGCCGGCGCCAGCGCGGACCGGACCACCTGCCGGCCGCGCAGGGTGAGCCGGAGCACGCCGGTGTCATCGGAGTAGGCGGCGTTGCGCCACCACAGGTAGTTGCCCAGCCCGTACGCGACGAAGGTCCGGCCCAGGTAGCCCGCGCCCTGCAGCTGGTGGGCGTGGGTGCCGATCACGGCGTCGGCCCCGGCGCCGGCCAGCCGGGCCGCCAGCGCGCGCTGCTCGCCGCTCGGGCAGCCCTGTCCCTCGACGCCCCAGTGCAGGTAGACGATGACGACCTCGGCCCGGCCCCGGGCCGCCCGCACCGCGGCGACCAGCCGGTCGTCGTACGCGGAGGCGATGCCGGCTCCGGTGTCGGTGGCCGAGAAGGCCGCCAGGGTGTGGTCCCGGATCTGGCTGGCGGCCAGCAGCGCGACCCGGTGCCCGCGCACGGTCGCGTAGTAGGGCGCGTACGCCTGGCGGGCGGTGGCGCCGATGCCGACGACCGGGAAGCGCCCGGTCGCGGCCAGGGTGTCCGCCAGCCCGGCCGGGCCGAAGTCGGCGGCGTGGTTGTTGGCCATGGTGGCAACGTCCACGCCGGCCGCGCGCAGCGCACTGAACGCCGTCGCCGGGGCCCGGAAGGTGAACGTCTTCGGCTCCTCCGCGCCCCGCTCGGTGATCGCCGTCTCCAGGTTGACCATGGTCAGGTCGGCGGCGCGGAGCGCGGTGGCGGCCTCGCCGAACGTGGTCGCGGTGTCGTCGAGCCGACTCCGGACCCGGCCGGCGAAGTGCACGTCCCCGGCGAACGCGAGCGTGATCAGGGCGGCCGGCGGGCTCGTCGTCGGCGCCGCGGCGACCGGCTCCGGCGCCGGGGCCGCGGCCGGACGGGCCGGCGCCGCCGGGTCCCGGCCGGCCAGCAGCAGGCCGGCGACCAGCACCGCCACGACGCCCACGGCCCCCGCGACCCACGGACCACGCCGTACCGGTCCGCGCCGCGAGTCAGGCCTGGCGTGCACGGGCGGACCTTATCCCCGCGACCGCACCCGCGGACCGGTCCGGACGGCCGGGCTGGCAGGGTGGCGGGATGACCGAGTACGGCGACGGGGTCGAGGTGGCGCTGCCCAAGGGCGACGTCACCGACGGCGTGGTCCGGATCGGCGACACCGTGCGGCGGCCGCGGCAGGAGCAGTCCGAGTTCGTCGCGGCCTACCTGCGGCACCTGGAGGCGGCCGGCTTCGCGGCCGCGCCGCGGTTCCTGGGCGTGGACAGCCGCGGCCGGGATGTCCTGGACTTCATGCCCGGCGACGTGCCGGGCGCCCCGCCGGAGCCGTGGGCCTGCACCGACGAGGTCGTGGCCGGGATCGGTCGGCTGGTCCGGGCCCTGCACGACGCGTCGGCGGGCTGGGTGCCGCCGCCGGACCTGCACTGGTTCGGCCGGGACCGGGTGGTGCCGGGCCTGCCGCCGGAGCTGGCCGACCTGCCCGGTCCGCCGGAGCTGGTCGCGCACTGCGACGTCACCCCGCAGAACGTGGTGTTCCGGGGCGGACGGCCGGTCGCGTTGGTCGACTTCGACCTGGCCCGGCCGACCCGCCGGGTCGCCGACCTGCTCACCACGGCCATGTGGTGGGTGCCGTTGCAGCCCCGGGCCGACCGGGCGCCGGCCCAGCGGGACGTCGACGTGCCGGCCCGGTTCACCCTGCTGCTGGACGCGTACGGGCTGCCGGACGAGGAGCGCGAGGAGCTGCTGGAGCTGGCCGACCCGATGTGGCGGCGCAGCTGGCACCTCATGCGGGACAACGCGCTGACCCGCGGCGGCGGCTGGGCCCGGATGTGGGACGAGGGCGTCGGCGACCT
>DATDKW010000497.1:0-3853 GCA_036519715.1 Mycobacteriales bacterium | reverse complement strand
CATCATGACGATCCGCCGTCTCGTCCGGGTGTCGTGGTCGTGTCGGTCTCGTTACGCCACCAGCGCAATTCGGTCACCCTCCAGCGACCGCCACTGGCATCCAGCCGGAGCGCCACCGGCCGGACCAGACGGCCTTTGTGCACCACAGCGACCGTGTCGGCCAGCCCCGGCCGGTCCTCCTGGCAGTGGACCGAGATCAGCGACCGCCCACTGGGGAGCGGCCCGCCCCGCCGGCCGATGCGATGCTCAAGGGCCTCCCAGAGCTCCGGGCTGAAGATCCGCTCGAGCTGGACCGCGCTCCGGCACCCCGCCTCCACCTCCAGCAGCGCGAGCGCGATGTCCCGGGTCACCGCCGCCGGCGACGGCAGCCCCGGCCGAGCGTGCCGCCGTTTCTCCCACAGGTCGCGCTCCGCCGCATCTCGCACGACCACAAAGCGGCCACCACGCAGCGACGCCCGCCGCCGCTCCCGCGCCACTGGCCATTCCGGCCCCACGACCTCGTCCGGGGCCGCCGCCTGGTTCGGTGCCGCGGCCTGGTTCGGCGCTGCGGCCTGGTCCGGCACCACGACCTGGCCTAGGGCCGACGGAGGACCTAACACCGGCGGCGGTAGCCGTGGTGAGCCGCGAGGGACCACCCGTAACGCCGGCCCAGCCGGCGAGCTGGAGGGGTCCGACCCCGGCTCCTGGACGCCTTCCTGACCGGGCCATTGCGGTGCCGAGGTCGTCATGTACTCCTCCGTTTTCCTCCATTTCCCTCTGTTTACCTACAGTACCCCAAGAGAGCCTCTCCTCCGAGTTATGCACAGGCGGATCCGCGCCTTACGCGGGTTGCCAACTCGAGGCGGGGCGAGGCGACGCAGAACCACGACGAGACTCTTCAGCCGCGGCCACGAGCGGCATGGGCGAGTGGCCTTGACGACACCGCGGCCGGTGGATCCCGGCGGCTGTCAGGTCGAGTTGGCGACGGTCAGGGAGTGGTCAAGGGAAGACCGCCAACTTCCGGGATCCCGGATGCCTGGCGGTCGAGGTCTCCGGCGAGGTCGGTGGCGATGAGGCAGGCATGAAACAGGGCCGCCACCTGTGTCTTGGTCGCCGCCTGGGCGACATCCCGAGGTGCCGGCCGGCGAGGGCTCCCGGCCTGGGCGAGGTGGACTGCGGCTTGGCCGCTGAGGACGGACGCGTCCCACCCTTCGCTTCGAGCGGCGGCGGCGACCCGCTGGGCCTCGCGTCCCAGGCCGAGGGTTGCGGATGCACCGAGCACCAGTCCGCAAGCGACTCCATAGCCGTCTCCGCCCCGCCACGCGCGCAGGACCAACGCACCACCAGGCGGAGGAGCGATGGCGGCCGCATTGCCCATGCCGCGGAGACTGACGACGGCCTGAGCGGACCGGCCGTCGGGTCCGTCGCAGGTCAGGACGCTCCCCGTACCGACCCGCCAGGCCAACTCGACCTCTCCCGTATCGGGTCGCCGACGTCGGAGCGGAGCGGGAAGGCCTCGGGATCCGGCGATCCGCAGGTGCGCCCGCGCGACCGCAGCCGTCACCGGTCTCAGGCCCGGAAGCACAGGACCCGTCAGACCCCGCGGACTGCGCCGCCGCCGACCCATTCCCTCGACGAGGTCGCCCTCGCAGTCAGCGGGTCGGATGCCCGCCACCGTTTCGACCTCCGCGATCACCTCTGTGATGCCGGCGAGCCACCGCAGCCTTCCCGGCGCCCGGAGCAGGACCATCGTCTGCACCGGTTCTGTCCTCGGTCGCAGCTCCGTCTCTGACGCGAACGGATCCAAGGACGCATCGACCCACGATTGGGATGTCGGATCCCACGGCGCTCTGGAGCCCGGCCCACCCGGTCCGTTCAGTCCGCCCGGTCGCTCGACCGTGAGGGTGATCTCGACCGCCCAGGACGGCAGCTCGGCAGCTCCAGTCACCCGGTAGGCGTACCAACCCGGCCGCAGCGACGAGGAGCGGTGACCCGTGTCGAGGCGCAGAGCCGGGTCGGCATCGAACTCACCGGGTCTGTCCGGCCATGCCAGGACTGGTGGTAGCGCACCGCCAAGCTCCAGCTCAAACGGTACCCGCGGGTCGTTCGGATACCCGAGACCCGTGGCCGGCCCGGCCGACCGGGGCAGGCCGTCGTGCCCTTGACCGGTGAGCCTGCCAACGCCGGCGGCCGTGCCGATGGCGGGGCGCAGGAAGACATCCCGGTCCAGCGGCCTCACGGCGGGCCGGCCCCGTTGATCCGGCGGACGGTGAGCCCGCTGGGGCCGATCGCCAGGTCGACGCGAACCGGGACGACATAGCTGGCCTGGCCGGTTGGCGGCCGCATCCGAACCGCCACCTGAGCAGCCAGTGCTCCAGGGGTTCCCGTCACGTCGGCGCCGCCCACCGCGATGGCGCGCCATCCGGCCGGAAGCGGGTGGGCCGACGGAGGCCGCCCGCCTCCGAGGCGGGCAAGTACCGTGCCGTCGGCCGCGACGAAGGCGGCCACGGCCTGTCGGGCCAGGCGGCCGGCCGGTCGCGAGAGCGCTGCCGGCGCTGCCTGTGGGGAGGCACGGGACATGCCGGAGGCGAGCGGTGGGACCGTGGGTCGTGGCCGGCCGCTCACCGCCACCCCTCGGGGCAGCACGGCCAACGGCACGACGAACGCCAGGGTTCCGCCGTCCCGATAGGCGCCGGACCCGACCTGCAGCACATGGGCGAGCACGGTGACCTCGATCCCTCCGGCGACCGCACTGCTCCCGGCGGCGGCGACATGGTCGACGTACTGGGCGACCCCGTCTTGGACCGAGACCGATCCCCGGAGGTCGGTGCCCGCGACGGTGAACTGGCTGAGCCGCCGGGCCCGCGCCGCCCGGTCGTCGCCCACCGTGAGGTACTCGCGGAGGAAGGCGGCCGCCACCGCCTCGCCCCGGCGGTCGTCAGGGTGGGCCGACGGCAGCGGCTCCCGAGGCCCGGCGGTCGGGAGCAGGCCGCGCAAAGCGCCCACCGCAATCAGCCCCCAGAGCATGACTCGGGCCGCCATCCGCAACACCCGGGAACCACGGGAACGGGCCGGTGGAGCAGGTTCGGACGCGTCGGCCAGCTCCGGGAACAGGAGTCCGGCGGCCGCGGGGCCGGAGGGTTCAGTCATCGCCGCTCGCTGCGGAACGACGGCACGTCCAGGCGTGTCCCGGGATGGATGAGGTCCGGATCGGCACCGATGGTGGGACGGTTGGCCTGGTAGATCTGCTGCCAGTAGCGCTGGATCCTCGCCGGCGACCGCAATGTGGGCGTGAGATGGGTGGCGGCGATGTCCCACAGGGTGTCGGCCGGCTCAACGGTGTAGCCAACCCTCGGCCTGGACGGCCCGCCTCCCAGCCAGGGCGGTAGGGGCGCCGCTAGCCGGCGGGAGGGGGGCCGCGTCTCTGCAGGCTCCGTCCTGGTGGCTGGACCGGTTGGCCGGATCGACCCGACGGATCCGACGGAGCCTGCTGAAGCGGTCGTCATCATGTGGATGGAGTCCGGCCTGTGGTCCTGGGTGGCGCCCGGCATCGCCGTCAGCGTCGCCTGGGCGAGGAGCGTGCCGCCGACCAGCAGATCGAGCAGGTTACGGACCGCGGCGGGGCTGAGGAGGAACGCAGCCCGGCTGGTCAGCCCGCCGATCGAGCCTGGCAGCAAGCTCAGCGTCCGGAGGGCCAGGACGACTACGACGTACCCGATCAGCGCTTCGGACAGGAACGCGAGGACGGCGAGCAGCGGCGTGACCGGATCAGTGGGGGAGAGGCCCAGGTCCCGCAGCGCCCGTACCTGCGCCGGGGGCGTGCCCATGACGGCCAGCAGCTGATACTCGATCAGCAGCAGGCCGGCGGCCAATG
>DATDKW010000496.1:0-27062 GCA_036519715.1 Mycobacteriales bacterium | reverse complement strand
GCCTACGTCGTCACGCTCGGCGGCAACATCTTGAAGATCGACAAGTGGCGTATGACTCGCCATCCGATCAGGTGAGCGGGGGTTGGTGGTCCCCGGTATGTTCCAGTCGTCCTACGCGTTCGCAACGGGGGACGCTGCCCTTCCGGAGTCAGGCAGTATCGACGCAGCTGACGCCCAGGCGTTCGGGACGCGCTTATCGACGGGGCGATGAGGGCGGACTCGTTCAAGATCCTCTTGATGGTCTCAGTTCTGGTCTCAGTTTCTGCTCATCAGCCGAAGTCCGTCGGCGTCCGCGAACGGCGCTGACCAGCGTTTTCCTTACCTCGGCGGACCTCGGCGGACGTTGGGCAGGCTCCTCGTAATGAATAGGTCCGGAGTTCGATTCTCCGAGGCGGCTCCACCCCTCACCTGCACATCCACCGTGCAGGCGGGCCAGAACTGACGGCCCGTTCGTCTTTGGTCTCAGTTGTCGGGCTCGAGTCACTGGAGTGAGTGGCTGGAGTGAGTGGTTGGTCAGCCGGCACAGCCCGGGCTGGCCACCGCCGCATGCTCGCGGTCCTCGCTCACCTTGCAGCCCTTCGGCGAAGTACCCTTCGACCGTGGATGGATGGCGGTAACCTCTCGCTCGGGGTTCGATGAGTGCGCCGGAGCTGGAGCGTGGTCGCGCCGCGTACGCCCAGCGGGCGTGGACGGTGTGCTTCGGCGCGTTCACGGCCGCGGACCGGGTGCGCCAGCTGGCGGCCGACGACCTGATACCTCTCGCAGTCGCGGCGCACATGTCCGGGCACGACGAAGCGAGCGCCGATGCGTTCGCCCGCGCCTATCAGGCGCTGTGCTTGCTGCACCGGCGGCGGGAGGCGGTGCGGTGCGCGTTCCTGCTGTCGTTCACGCTGGCCATATCGGGTGACGTCGCGAGGAGCGGCGGCTGGGCGGCGCGGGCCCGTAGCGTCATCGAGGAGTACCAGCTCGACGGCGGCGAGGCGGCGTTGCCGATGGCATTGCAGGCGCATCTGCTGGTCGACGCCGGGGACCCGGACAGCGGTTTGTCCGTTGCCCGCGAGGTCGTCCGGATCGGGCGGACGGAGAGCTACCCGGACCTGCTGGCGCTCGGCCTGCTGACCTGCGGCGATGCGCTGATCCGGCTCGGCCGGACGGCGGAGGCGGTCGCCGCGCTGGACGAGGTGATGGTGGCTGTGGCCGGGAGCGAGGTGACCCCACCGGTCGCCGGGCTCGCGTACTGCGCGGTGATTGCGACCTGCCTCCGCCTGTACGACCTGCCTCGGGCCCGCGAGTGGACGGCCGCACTGGAGTCGTGGTGTGACGGGCAGGACGGCCTGGTCCCGTACCGCGGGCAGTGCCTGGTCCACCGGGCGCAGATCATGTCCATGCAGGGTTCGTGGACGGACGCGATCGGCGAGGCGCAGGCTGCGTGCCGGCGCCTGCGGGTGCCGGAAAGCGGCGCGGCGCACTACGAGCTCGGCGAGCTGTATCGCCTGCTGGGCCGCTACCACGAGGCCGAGGACGCCTACCGGCAGGCCAACTCCGCTGGGCGGCAACCCGAGCCCGGGCTGGCGTTGTTGCGGCTCGCCCAGGGCCGCGCCGACGTTGCCGCCACGACGCTGCGGCGCCTGTACGCCGAAGCCGAGCGTCCGGACCGGGCCGACATCCTCGCGGCGTTCGTCGAGGTGATGCTCGTCTGCGGCGACGTGACGGCCGCCGCCGCCGGCAGCGAAGAGCTGACCGCCATGGCGATCGCGCTGAACGCCCCCCTACTCACCGGGCGCGCCACCGAGACGGAGGCGGCCGTGCTCCTCGCCCGGGAGGAGCCGACTGCCGCCCTCCCGTTGCTGCGGCGCAGCTGGCGGATCTGGCAGCAACTCGACATGCCCCACGCCGCCGCGCGGACGCGGGTCCGCATCGGCGCCGCCCTGCACCTGCTGGGCGACGAGGACTCGGCCCAGATGGAGTACGCCGCGGCCAGGATGGTGTTCGAGCAACTCGGGGCCCGGCCCGATCTCGCCGCGCTGCCCGCAGGCACGGCCCGGGCGGGGCTGGCGGCCGGACTCACCGGGCGCGAGATCGAGGTCCTCCGCCTGGTCGCGGCCGGGGCGACCAACCGCGCGATCGCCGCCGGGCTTTTCCTGAGCGAGAAGACGGTGGCGCGGCACGTCGCCAACATCTACGCCAAGCTCGGCATCTCCTCCCGGGCGGCCGCGACGGCGTACGCCTACGAGCACCAGCTGGTGTAGCTACACAGTTCTGCCCAGCGGCGCCGCCGCCCTTTGCACATCTCGACCGACGCGCGCGTATGCCGTCCGTCCGTACGGTCGGGGCCTCGAGATCACAGGAGGTCCGCGATGACCATGCAGAGCACCAGCACTCCCAGTCCCGCAGCAGTTGGCCGCCGCCGTGTAGCGACGGTCGTCATCGGCGCGGGGCAGGCCGGACTGGCCACCGCGTACCACCTGGGCCGGGCCGGCCAGGAATGCCTGGTCGTGCACGGCGACGCCCGGGTCGGTGACCAGTGGCGGCACCGGTACGACTCGCTCCGCCTCAACCCCCCAGCGGTGCGGGACGGGCTGCCCGGCACGCCGTTCCCGGCACCGCGGTACTCCAGCCCGACCGGCAGGGAGATGGGTGACTACCTCGAGCGGTACGTCGAGCAGCACGGCATCGACGTGCGGCACTCGACCGAGGTGACGCGGGTGGACCGGCTCGGCGACGGAACCTATCTCGTGACGTCCCGCGACGGGCCGCTGCACTGCGACAACATCGTGGTGGCAACCGGCGGGGAGCGCCATCCCCGGGTCCCAGACGTGTCCTCGCTGCTCGACCCCGGAATCCGGCAGCTCCACTCGAGCGACTACCGCAATCCCGGCCAGCTGCTGCCCGGACCGGCGCTGGTGGTCGGCTGCGGACAGTCCGGGGCCGACATCGCCCTGGAGCTGGCTGGCGCTGGCCATCAGGTCTGGCTGTCGGGCAAGGCCAACGGCGAGGTCCCCGTCAGGCCGGGCACCAGGGGCGCCCGGCTGATGTTCCCGGTCCTGTGGTTCGTGGCCAACCACGTCCTCACGACCCGCACGCCCTTCGGACGCAGGGCGCAGCCGGCGATCCGCGCCGGAGGTGCCCCACTGGTCCGGGTCAAGCGCGCGGACCTCGACGCGGCCGGCGTCCACCGGGTCGAGAGCCGGACCACGGGCGCGGTCGAGGGTCGGCCCCTGCTCGACGACGGCACCGTGCTCGAGGTGGCGAACGTGATCTGGTGCACCGGATTCCGCCAGGAGTTCAGCTTCATCCACCCGTCCGTCACGGGCGAGGACGGCTGGCCGCGCGACAAAGGTGGCGTCGTCCCCGACTCGCCGGGTCTTTACTTCATGGGCCTGCTGTTCCAGCGCGGCTTCTACTCGATGTTGATCGGCGGCGCCGGGCGGGACGCGAAGTACATCGCCCGGCACATCGCCACCGGGGCCCGGTCCACTGGGCCCGCGTAGTCCGGCCCGACGGCTCCCGGTGCTGGCGGTCCTACCGCAGCGCCCGGGACAGCCCGCGCCACTCCGACCGGCTGGCCATCACCGATCACCACCACAGGCACCCCAGCGCTGCTGCGCCGCCTGCCGGGTCACCCCGACCCGCGCCGCAACCTCACCCCAGCTGTAGCCGAAGGCCCGCAGCCCGGCCACGGCGACCCCAGTCGACCGCCCCACTTCGTCGGAGAGCGCCACCAGATCCGCGAGAACCACCTGGGAGAGCAGGCGGGGCTAAGTCGGTTCTAGAGTGCGCGCCGCATCGCCGACCTCGTTGGCGGGCCTGGCGGCCGCAGTGTCCACCGTGGGTCTACTGGCGGGTCTCGAGGCGCTTCTTCAGGTTCCGGTAGCTGGTTGGGGCATGCCGCTGGCTTTGCCGGCGGACGAGCGGGAGGAGCGGTACGCCCAGACCGTGTCCGTCGAAGGCAAGGGCGAAGGTGACGTGAGAGCGTGCGCCGCCGTCGAGCGGCTCGACGGTGATGGTGGCGTGCGGCCGGATGGGTCCGTCGATGCCGCGGGCGGTCCAGCTTCGGGGGGCGTCGATCGCGGTGATCTGCTGCGTCATGGTCCGCTCGCTGCCGCCGACACGGCGGGTCGTGGTGAACCGACAGCCTACGCCCGGTGACTGCCCGTCTTCGACCTGGACCCTGATCACGTCGTTCTGCCACTCGGCGAACCTGGTCGGGTCGGTGGCGTACGCGAAGACCTCCTCCGGCGGACGGGCGATGTCGATCGTCGACACGATAGGCGGCACCGTTCCTCCTGGTTACCTCGTCATGGTGTGGTCCGTCAGTAAGGTGACGGCGCGCGCGGCAGGAAGGTAACCGTGGACGGTCAGGACAGGCTGGCGGACCAGTTCGAGGCGCATCGCAGCCGGCTGCGCGCGATGGCGTACCGGATGCTGGGCTCTCTGAGCGAGGCCGACGACGCGATCCAGGAGGCATGGCTGCGGTTGGCCCGCTCGGACCCCAACGGAATTCAGAATCTCGGTGGATGGCTGACCACTGTCGTCGCGCGGATCTGCCTCGACATGCTGCATTCGCGGGAGTCGCGACGGGAGCAGCCGCTGCCCGACCCGCTGGCCGAACCGGGCGGGGCGACGACGAGCGGCGTGGACCCGGCGGAGGAGGCGACGCTCGCCGACTCGGTCGGCGTGGCACTACTCGTCGTCCTCGACACACTGACGCCGGCCGAACGGCTGGCGTTCGTGCTGCACGACATCTTCGCCGTGCCCTTCGCGCAGATCGCCCCGATCGTCGGCCGCTCCCCCAGCGCGGCGAAGATGCTCGCCAGCCGAGCACGCCGGCGGGTGCAGGCGGACGCGCCGCTAGGAGACCAGGACATTCGCCGCCAGCGTCGCGTCGTTGACGCCTTCCTCGCGGCCGCCCGGAAAGGCGACTTCGACGCGCTCCTAGAACTGCTCGATCCGGCCGCGACGGTGCGTGCCGACGGCACCGCGGCCCCCGCCGGAATACCCGTCCTGCACGTCGGCGCGCGGGCCGTGGCCCGGCAGGCGCTGCTGTTCTCGGCCCGGGCCCGCCACGCCCAGCCTGCCGTCGTCGACGGCGCCGCGGCCATAGTGGTTAGCGCACCTGCCGGCTCACCCACCGTCATGACATTCGCGATAGCCCGGAAGAAGATCCTCCGCATCGAGGTGATCGCCGACGCCGCCCGGCTACGCACGCTGCACATCGAGGCCCCCGACACCAGTACCGCGGTGAGCACGCGTGACACCGCCGGCGGAACGGCCAATCACTCCGCTACCGCCGGCCCGACCTCCAGCCCGCTCAACTAACCGGGGGCAACCCTCGAGCGTGCCTGCGATCTCAAGGGTCGGCAGGGCCGTAGGCGCCCCACCACGAGGAGTCCGGCTTGGAGCCGCTCTGACGTTCCGACGACCAGGCACAACGTGCCTGCAGGAACACCCGCTTGTGGCTCCCTTCGGTGTCACAGGCCATCGTCAGGCCGGCGATGCCGGTCTCGGCCGAACATAGCTCGATGTGGCAGTGGATCGGCGACGATGGCGCCACGACGTTCAGCCACCGACCACTATCGCCCCCCCCGAAAGGACGCTGCCATGTCGTTCCTCGCGACCGTCGACGACGCGGAGGCCAGCGGCGCGACCGCTGAGCTGTACGCGCGGGAGCGTCACCGTGTCGGGCACGTGCCGGGATATGCCCGGGTCTTCGGAGCGCGGACCGGCGTGTACGACGCCTGGCGGCTGATGGTCGGCGAGCTCACGAAGACCATGCCGCCGCGACGCTTCGAGCTGGTGACCCTCGTCGCCGCCCGCGAGCTGCGGTCGACGTACTGCTCCGTCGCGCACGGCACGATCCTGACCAAGTTCCTGTCGGACGACGATGTCGCGCGACTGGCGCGCGGTGACGTGCCCGACGCGCTGGACGAGCAGGAGCGTGCTGTCGTGGCGTTCGCCGGGAAGGCGGCGCGTGCGGCGGCGGACATCACCGCCGACGACGTCGAGGGGCTGCGCCGCCACGGGCTCGACGACGAGGAGATCCTCGACGTCATCCTGGCCACGGCAGCACGATGCTTCTTCAGCACGGTCCTCGACGCGACCGGGACACTGGCCGACGCCGGCTTCGCGGAACGGATGACCCCGGACCTGCGCGAGGCCCTGACGGTCGGCCGCCCGCTGGCCACCCCCTGACGCCGGTCCCACCGCCGGCGGTCTCCGTTCCGGGACCGAGGAGCGGGCCGGCCTGTGCGTCGGACCGCGGATGAGTCGGGCGCCGCGGTGCCCGACACTGTCCGGGTGCCCTTCGATGCGATGGCCGAGGACGTCCTTGACCGCCTGTCCGGGCCCGACGCGGTCCGGTTCCGGGGGTACGCGGCTCGGCTGCTGCGGAGTGAGCCCGTCCGCATCGAGGAGTCGGCGGCGGCCGAGGCCGTACGCCCGTATGGCTGACTGTGGGTCGCCTCGGCGCTGATGGCGTCAGGCTGACGTCCGCGGGGTATCTGCCGCCGACGGTCGTAACCGAGGCGGTGACCGCGCTGGGCTGGCGTGACCGGTGGATGGGCGAGGCCAATCGCGAATACCACACCACACCCGTGCTGGAACTGCGGGAGTCGGCACAGCGGCTCGGTCTGGTTCGCAAGTACCGGGGAGTACTGCTGCCGACCAAGGTCGGCCGGATCCTGGAGTCGGATCCGGTCGCGTTGTGGTGGCATGTCGCTGACCACCTCCCGGAGGCCCGCACTGAAGCCGAAACGGATGCCGGGATGCTGGTCCTCCTCATGGTCGGCTCGGGCACGCCGATTAGTACGACGGTGCTCGCGCGGCACCTGACTACTGGGATGGCGGCCCTCGGCTGGCGGACGGCCCGTACCGGCGAACCCTTGGACGAACACCGGGCCTTCGCGGCCGGCCGGAGCACCTGGACGGCCCTCCGCCGACTGGGCGCGCTGCTGGATGATGACTGGGGCGGGCCGCCTGCTCCGGCCACTCCAGCTGGGATCCAGCTGGCCCGCGCCGCGGTGCTGCGGCGAGAGCGGCGAGCCTATCGGCCCAGCAGCGAGGAGTAAGCGTCTTACCGGCCTGGGCTGCCGCGACGCGGGCGGCCGGCGCGGCGCCGGAACAGGCCGCACCAGTAGGAGCCGTGGGCGAGCAGGACGTACGCCGGGCTGACGCCGGCCCCGATCGGCTCCACGAAGTGCCGCCGGAAATACGTGCGGGTGAACGCCTGCCACAGGGACCGATGCCCGGCCGCATAGTGGTCGGACAGGTCGCTGGTGGCGCCGCGGGAGAAGTAGGTGACCGCCTGCGCGCGGACGGACGTGAGCGGCTGGTGCCGGACCTCCATCGCCGGCTCGAATCCGAGCGTCACCTTCTCCGCGGCCAGGATCCGGCTCGTCATCCCGCTCAGCGCCGCACCGGCGTCCTCGGGGAAGAACGTCTTCGGCCCGATGCTCTCGACGACCTCGCCCCGCAGCCAGACGTTCCGGCAGTCGAGCCGGACTTCACGGTGCCGGACCGCTCGCTCGGTGCAGTGCCGGACGAGCGCGGTCTCCTGATCGGTCAGCCACCGGGATTTGCGACCGGTGGGACTGTCATGCCGCCACGGCGGTCCCGCGACCCCGCCCACGTCGTCCCGCTCCGCGGCCAGCCTGGCTATGGTCGTCAGCCACGTGTCGGCGACGACGCAGTCCGAATCCGTGATCGCGTACGCGGCCGCGGCGTGCGTCGCCAGCGCTGCGTTGAGCGCGGCGCCCTGCCCGCTGCGCTCCTCGAGCCGCAGAACCTCGATGGCGCCGAAAAGGGACGCGGGCAGCAGCTTCTCCAGCGGCGACGGCGATCCGTCATCCACAAGCAGGATCCGCACATCATCGAACGCGGCTCTGCTTCCGCCGGCCCGCCACTGCTCGGCCGCCGCGATCAGGCTCCGCAGACACTCGATCAGTGGGCCCACCCGATCCAACCGCGACCACCGGCGCCGACCCGGATCGTGATGAGCGGGCACCACGACAAGGAGGACCCGCCCTCCGATTGCGCTCACCGGAAGAGATGACCCACAAGCTCGCGGACGGACTCGGCGACTTCGTCCCGCGTCCGGTTCGCGTCGACACGCCGAACGTCCTTGCGCCCGTCGAGCAGGTCGTCGTAGGCCTTGTGCATCCTGATGAGGAACTCGACCCGCTCGCTGTCGTCGTGGATCCCACTCCGCTCGGCCAGTCTGAGGGCGGCGACTTTGGGGTCACAGTCCAGGTAGATGAGGATGCCGTTGTCGGTCGACGGTTGGACCCTCTCGATCAGGGACCCGACCGCGGACATCATGCGAGCCCGCAAGTCCGCGCCCAGCTCTGACGGCAGATCGGCCAACGCGTAGGCCATGTCCGTCAGAGTGGCGACGTCAAGAAGCACGACGCTCTTGGCAGTGCTGCGTCTTGCCTCGTCCAGCTTCTGCACGTGCGACGCGAGTGCGAACAGGTGGCGTACATAGCTCGTGTCACAGCCCTCGGGCGTCAGGCGCATGCCCGGCGAGCCGAACTCGCTCAGGTAGCGCCCCAGCTCGTGGTTGCCGAACTCGGGCACCAGCTCCGGCTTCGCCGACCGAATGCTCTCGGCCAGCAGCCGTGACTGAGTCGTCTTGCCACTGGCAACGATTCCCTCGAATCCCACCCACCCGCGCCGGTGCCGTACGCGGGGGAGTCGCAGACGCCGGGATCGATCGTCAGCGGCGGACAAATCCTGCGTCGCGGCAGCCGGCAACACCCGGCCGGGCGCCGCTAGGCGAAACAAAGCATGTCCTCCGAGACGACCAGTTATCCGGAGCCGTCTCGTCAGCTCACGCTGAGCGACGGCGGATCACTTACGACACATCGCAGCCGCTCAGGTCGAGCAGGGGGGCGACTATCCCACTAGGACACCGAGAAGCAAAGTGGCGATACTGAGCGTAAGTCGCCGGTAACCGACGCTACTCCTGCGGAGCGGTCGCGGAGCCTGCATCCGGAAGTACGATCCGCCGTAACCGACGCTACTCATGCTCAGCGGTCACGGCGCCTGCAATCCGGAAGTACGAGCCGAAACTTAGCCCCGTCCTTCGGCAGGTGCGGCGTAGCCGTCGGACGATGGGCCAGTCGCCGAAGAGAATCAAGCCGGGCTCTTGCGCGTAGAGCCGCATCGCTTCGTCGAGGTGCTCGGCCCCGGCCCGATTGTCGCCCGTCCGCCGCCGCTGCAGCTCCGCCTGCTGTTCGAGGAGGCGGGCGCGAACGAGCACCGAGGGGTCGGCCGGCACCAACTTGGCCGCTTCGGTCAGCAGGTCTTCTGCTTCCCGGTAGCTCTGCCTGCGGCGCTCAAACCCCGCTTGGTAAAGCAGGATCTGGACCTTTGACGATGATCTCACCTTGGGATCCGGCAAGCATTTCAATGCGGCTCGATATTCACGCTCGGCGCGCCGGGGATCCTGTCTCCCCTCGGCGGCGAACGCGAGCACGGTATGACCCCAGGAAATGCCTTCCTGGTTCTGCGTCGAGTCCGAGATGCTCAACGTCTCCGCCCCGAAATGATCGGCCGCGCTCACGTCGAGTGGGGTTGCCGCCGCCGCGGAGAACGGCAGGTCGGCGACCAGCCCGATCATGGTCAGCGTCCCGCGATACTGCAGGACGTCGGCGACGAATCCCAGGTCCGGGTCCAGCACCATGCTCAGCTCCTCGTAGAGCCGGCCCACGTGCGCCTCGGCCTGCCCGTAGTCCTCGACCCGGAAATACAGGTGCGCGATGCCTTGCCGGCTGAGGCGCTGATAATGGCCGCCCAGGCCGAACTCGCCGTCCGGGATGTTGCGCAGAAAGAAGTCCATCGCGTAGCGGTAGAGACCCATGTGGTAAAGATTGCGGGCCCAGTAGAACCAGAGCGCTTGTTGCATTCCGGGGCTCATCGGCTGGCCGTCGAGCGCGTCCTCCGCCGTGGTTGCGTAGCGCAGGGCTTCCGTCGGCCGGCCCAGGATCTCACCGACCTTCAAGAGATCGAGCACGAGCTCCCAGAGGGGCTCGACCTCGACCAGGCGGGTGATGAGCTGGAAGGCGGCGTCGTTCTCGCCGCGGTCGAGCATGCGTTGCAGTTCGTTCGACCACGGATGGATCCGTGGGGTCTCCTTGAGCCACATCTTGCCGCGGCGGGCGGGTTGTTCGTTCTGCTCGCGCAGGTAGGTGGAGATGAGTTCGGACCG
Organism: Mycobacteriales bacterium; assembly: GCA_036519715.1. Lineage (GTDB taxonomy): Bacteria > Actinomycetota > Actinomycetes > Mycobacteriales > CADCTP01 > CADCTP01. The sequence goes on along the minus strand of DATDKW010000496.1, from coordinate 16,855 downwards.
CCGGGTGACGCCCATCTTGCGCAGCACCGTACGGATGTGGGTCTCGACGGTGCGCCGGGAGATCGACAGGCGATCGGCGATCGCCGAGTTGGGGAGCCCGTCCACCACCATGAGGAAGACCTGACGCTCACGTTCTGTCAGCTGGTCGATGGTGCCGCCGGTGACCAAGGCCCCTCCCCGTTGTCGGCCCTTCTTCCCGAATAGCCTCGGGATAGCGTTCTTGTTCTGTCTGACCTCCGTGCTCGTACTTACGTGTTTACCGAGGGTCTGTGTTTCTACGTGTCTCTACTGATCCAAAGATAACGCTTCGTACGGATGCGCAACAGCCCATTGAATCTCATGATGGTGTGGGGATACCTCCGAATGGAGGCACGGCGATGCAGCGACTGATGGCGAGTGGAGTAGTCCGGGCCGTCGTGACCGCCGGCACGGCGTGGGCGCTGTGGTCGAGGGAGCCGGCGCGCGTGGTGGCCGGGATCGCCGTGATTCTGGTCGCCGACCGGTGGCGCAGTCACCACAGCGTGGTCGTTTCCGGGCCGTCCCTGGTGGTGAACGTGGGTGCGGTGGCGATGAGCGGAGGCAGCGTCACCGTCCTCGGCAATGCCGGCGGCATCCAGCACATTCAGGACGGGAGCGGGCGATGAGTCGGGACATCGGATCGGTGAGCATCGGTGCTATGGCGACGCACTGGGGTGTCGTCCATGCCGGAACGGCGGTCGGCCGGCAATGGACTCCGGCGGTGGCCGTGGATCCGCGCCAGCGCGCGGACGTCGGAATCCTCACCGTGTTGCGGGAGGAAATCCACGCGGTGGCCGGCGTCCTGGAGACGCACCAGAACTACCGGACAGGGCCGCTGGCCGGGGGTCCGCAGATTCATCGGGCCGAGGTCGCCGCGGACGGCGGCGTACTGCGGGTCGTGGCGACGCAGACGCTGGAACCGGGGCCGGAATCCGCCGCGGCCGCGTACCACCTGATGCGGAACGCTTTCCGTCCGTCCGTGGTGCTCCTCGTCGGTGTCGCCGGCGCTATTCACCCCGATCTGGCGATCGGCGATGTGGTGGTCAGCGACGAGGTGATCTGCTATGACGCACGGCGGGAAACTCCATCCGATCTGCGCCGCCGCGGAAAGAGCCATGCGATGACCCCGGCGATGCGTTACCGGATCAACGAGTTCTTCCACCGGAACGGCCCGGTGGTGTCACTGCACCCCACCGGATCGTTCGGCGTCTTCCATGGTCCCGTCGGTTCCGGGAATGCCGTCGTCACGAACGAGGACTCGGACATCCGCGATTTCCTGCGCCGGTTCAACGAGAAGACGCTGGCGGTGGAGACCGAGGCCAGCGGGGTCGGGCAGGCCTTCTACGAGGAGATCGACTCGGAACGGACGCTGACCGGATGGCTGACCATCCGCGGCATCTCCGACCTGGCCGGTCGCCACAAGAACCGGGAGCGCCACCAGCTCGCGTCCGACCATGCGGCGGTGGTCATGGACCGGCTGCTGCCGCTGCTGGGCCGCACCGGCCGGCCGGGCGCGCCGGACCTGCGCGGGCACGGCCGGCCCGGGTACCTCGACCGGGCGGCCGGCTGAGGCTCAGCGGAACGCGGCGATCACGGCCGCGGCCTGCTCCAGGGGAGCCGGGTCGGTCAGGCCGGGGAGGCGGATCATGACTTCCCGGGCGCCGGCCTCGGCCAGTTCCCGGAAGCGGCCGACGTGGTCGGTGACGGTGCCGGCGTTCACCGCGGCGGCGTAAGTGGCCGGGGACTGCTGGCGCGGCCGCAGCCGGGCCACCGACGCGGCCAGGGACCGGTCGTCGGCGCCGATGAGGGTCGTCGACAGGTGGGTGAGCTCGACCGACGCCGGGTCGCGGCCCACCGCCAGGCAGTGGGCGTCGAGGACGGCGCGCTTGCGGGCGACCGTGGCCGGGTCGCCGAAGACGTTGGCGGCGGAGGCGTACTGGGCAGCCAGGCGGAGGGTGCGGCGCTCGCCACCGCCACCGACGAGCAGGGGCACCGGGCCGACCGGGCGCGGGTAGCAGGTCGTGTCGGGCAGCGAGACGACCTGGCCGGTGAAGGCTCGGTTCCCGGGACCCCACAGGATCGGCAGCGCCTGCAGGGCGTCCTCCAGCAGGGCGTAGCGCGAGGCCACGGACGGGAAGTCCCAGCCGTACGCCGCGTGCTCCTGCGCATACCAGGCCAGGCCGAGGCCGCAGACCGCCCGGCCGCCGCTGAGCACGTCCAGGGTGGCCACGATCTTGCTCAGGTGCCCGACGTTCCGGTACGTCACTCCGGTCACCAGGGCGCCCAGGCGTACCCGGGTCGTGCAGGCGGCGAGGTAGCCCAGCGTCGTGTAGCTCTCCAGGAACGGGTCCCAGGCCCGGCCGATCTGCGGGATCTGCCGGAAGTGGTCCATCACGTAGATCGCGTCGAAACCGGCGGCCTCGGCCGCCGCCGCGATCTCCGGCAGCCGGTCCGGGGCGAAGTCGTAGGCGCCGACGTGCAGGCCGAAGCGCAGTCCGGTCGGGTCCGTCACCTGCCGCGCCGCCGCCGAGTCGGCGGCCACGAACGCCGCCGGCACGACCCGCACCGGCTCCGGGGTCAGCACCGCGTCGTAGCCCTCGGCCGGCAGCGCGTCCCGGGCCGCGGCGAACGCCCGGAGCTGCCCGGTGAGGGCGTCGGCCGGGATCCGCTTGTCCCGCTGCCGGTTCCGCTCCCGGCACACCGCGGCCGGGGTGTCGAAGGCGACGGCCACGCAGGGCAGGTCGTGGGCGCGGGCCAGCGCCAGCCAGGCCAGCCGCCGGTCCGCATCCAGACCGAGGGTGTCGATGACCGTGGTCAGCCGGCGGGCCAGCCGCCGCCGCACGATCTCCTCCAGCAGGGCGAAGGCGTCCGTGCTGGCGGCGATGTCGTTCTCGCCCGTGCCGACCAGGGCGCGCAGCCGGTCGCTGGACACGATCGTGTCCTCCGGCAGGTGGGCCGAGGCCCACGTCGACTTCCCGGACGCGCCCGGGCCGACCAGCACGACGACGCACGGGGCCGGCAGGTTCACCGGGCCAGTGTGGACTCCGTACGGGCCCGCTCCGCTGAACGCCGGCCCTGACGACCCCGATTCAGGCCGTGAGGAGGGTGGTCATGACGGTCTCCCAGGCGCGGTCGAGGCCGGCGGCGAGGCAGCCGTCGACGACGGCGTGGGTGCCGAGCGCGCTGACCCGCAGCTCCGGCCGTACGGGCGCGAAGCGGGCCACCTCGGCGGCGACGGCGTCCAGGAAGCCGGCGGCCTGCCCGACCCCGCCCCCGAGCACGATCAGCTCGGGGTCGGCGACGGCGATGACCGCGCCGACGGCCTTGGCCACCAGGGCCGCCTCCTCGGCCACGACCCGGGCGGCGCGCTCGTCCCCGTCGCCCGCGGCGGCGAACACGCGCTGGGCGGTGACCGATCCGCGCATCCCCAGCCGGCGCGCGGCCCGGACGATGCCGGCCGCGGAGGCCGCCGCCTCCAGCCGGCCCCGGCGGCGGGCGTCCCGGGCGTCGCTGCGGTGGCCGCTGTCGAAGGGCAGGAAGCCGATCTCGCCGGCCGCGCCGTGGGCGCCGCGGTGGAGCCGGCCGCCCAGCACCAGTCCCAGCCCGATGCCGGTGCCGACGGAGACGAACGCGAAGTCCTCGACGCCCCGGCCGTGACCGTGGGCCCGCTCGGCCAGCGCCGCGGCGTTCACGTCGTTCTCCAGCATGAGGGAGGCGCCGAAGGCCGTGCGCAGCGAGGCCAGCACGGCCGGCTCGTCCCAGCCCGGCAGCGAGCCGGCCAGGCCCAGCGCGTCCCGGCCGGGGTCGTACACGCCGGGGCTGCCGAGCACCGTCTGGGTGATGTCGCCGGCCCGCAGGCCGGAATCGGCCAGCAGCGAGGCCGCGAGTTGCCGCAGCTCCTGGACCCGGTCCTGGCCCCGGGAGGCCGAGGACCGCAGGGCCGACCGCGTCCGGACCGATCCGGACAGGTCACCGACGGCACCGCGGAGGAACTCGCCGCCGGCGTCGAGAGCCAGCACGAACCCGGCCTCGGGCCGGACCTGGTAGAGCAACGCGGCCGGGCCGGGCACGCCGGTGCGGACGCCGGTGGTGCGGACCAGGCCGGCCCGTTCCAGGTTGGCCAGGGTCAGCGACACCGTCGGCTTGGACAGCCGGGAGATCCGGGCCAGGTCGGCGCGGGACGCCTCGCCGCCGTGCCGGAGGTGGTCGAGCAGGAGCTTCTCGTTCATCGCCCGCATCAGCTGCGGGCCTGCGGGCGAGCCACCCCCCGTGGCAACCGACACGTCCCGACCTCCACGGCTGCCGGCCGGCGACCATCGCCGGCGCCCAAGGGTCTTGCGCCCCGGTTAATTGGAAGTCTAGTTTACTAACAACCAGGTCGTCCACGGGCGGGAGGTCGAAATGCCTCCACCGGCCGTGCTCGGGTTCGACTTTGGCGGCACCAAGATCGCCACGGCGGTGTGCGACGACGCCGGGACCCGGCTGGGCTCCGAGACGATCGAGACCCGGCCCGAGGCCGGCGCCCCGGCCAGCCTGGAGCGCGGCATCGAGACCGGCCGCCGGTTGCTGGCCACGGCCGCGCCCGGCCACCGGCTGGTCGCGGTCGGCGCCTCCACCTTCGGCATCCCGGCCGACGACGGGGTGCGCCTGGCCCCGGCGATCCCGGGCTGGAGCGAGGTCCGGCTGGGCGTGGAGTTGCGCACGGCGTTCCCGGGGGCCGAGGTCAGGCTGGCGACCGACGTCAAGGCGGCGGCCCAGGCCGAGCTGGAGTGGGGCGCGCTGGCCGGCTGCGAACCCGGGATCTACCTGAACCTCGGCACCGGGCTGGCGGTCGCCATCGTCGCCAACGGCGCGGTGCTGGCCGGCCGGCACGGCGCCGCCGGGGAGATCGGCTACAACCTGCGCGGCCGGCCGGACGTCGGGCTGCCGGTGGCGGCGCGGGTCCCGCTGGAGGACGCGGTGAGCGGCAAGGCCCTGCTGCGGCGGGCCGCCCGGCTCCGGCCCGACCTGGCCGGCGCGGCGGCGGTGTTCGCCGGGGCGGCGCACGACCGCGGGGTCGCCCGGCTGCTGGCCGACTTCGTCCGCGAGCTGGCCTACCACCTGGCCAACCTGGCCATCGCGATCGACCCGGTCCGGATCGTGGTCGGCGGCGGGATGGTGCACGCCTGGGACCAGCTCGCGGCCGGGCTGCGGACGGCGCTCGAGGCCGCGGTCCCGTACCCGCCGGAGCTGGTCCGGGCCCGCTTCCCGTACGACGCGCCGTTGATGGGCGCACTCGCTCTCGGCACCGCCGCGGCCCGCGACGTGCTCGACCGGACGAGCAGGACCCAGCTGGAGAAGGGACTGTCAGGATGAGGCGCACGAGGATCGCCGCTGCGGTCGCCATGTCGGCGAGCCTGTTCGCGGCCGGCTGCAGCGGGACGGCGACGACGACGGGCACCGCCACCGGCACCGCCACCGGGTCCGGGGTCAAGGAGGCGAGCAGCACCGACAAGGCCAGCCACAAGCAGGGCGGCTCCCTCACCATCGCCAACGTCCAGGGCCAGACCTGGACCTGCCAGTTCAACCCGTTCAACCCGGCGGTGAACACGGTCTCGCTCGGCTTCGTCTACGAACCGCTGGTCTTCGTCAACCTCCTGCAGGACCAGAAGGAGACGCCGATGCTGGCGTCGTCCTACCAGTGGTCGCCGGACAAGAAGTCCATCGTCTTCACCGTCCGCAGTGGAGTGAAGTGGAACGACGGCCAGCCGTTCACGGCCGAGGATGTCGCCTACACCTTCGACATCATGAAGCGGGTCCCGGCGACGGACCTCTACTCGCTGTGGACCGGCGCCGGCCTGAAGAGCGTCACGGCGGCCGGTGACAAGGTCACCATGACCTTCGGCCAGGCCGCCGGACCCTACTTCTTCAACTTCGCCAACCAGATCGGCATCGTGCCCAAGCACATCTTCTCCACCGGCCCGGCCGCCGAGCACCCCGACACCTGGGCCGACCCGAAGCCGGTAGGCACCGGACCGTACACAGTGGACCCCTGCTCGCCCAACAACATCCAGTACGTCGCGAACTCCGGCTACTGGCAGCCGGGCAAGCCCTACCTGACCAAGCTGCAGTATCCGGCCTACCTCGACAACGGCCCCGCCAACCTCGACCTGGCCGGGGGCAAGGCCCAGTGGGGCAGCCAGTTCATCCCGAACATCAAGGCGCTCTACCTGAACAAGTCCAAGGACAACCACACCTGGTCGCCGCCGGTGACCAACGTCGAGATCGTGCCGAACCTCGACCCGTCCCACCCGGCCACCAGCAAGCTCGCGGTCCGGCAGGCGATCGCGCTGGCGATCGACCGGCAGCGGATCGCGCTGATCGGGGAGGGCGGGCAGCAGCCGGCGGCCAACCAGACCGGGGTCGTGGTGCCGACGTTCGACAAGTACTACGACCAGGCCGCGGTGGCGGCGGCCGGCTACGACAAGCCCAACCCGGAGAAGGCCAAGAGCCTGCTGGCCGGTCTCGGCTACACCGAGGCCACCCCGCTGAAGCTCACGATCATCACGATCACCGGCTACACCGACTGGGACGCCTCCCTGGCGGTGGTCAAGCAGCAGCTGAAGCCCGTCGGCATCGACCTGACCGTCTCCGACCTGGCCCAGCAGACCTTCGACGACCGGCTCTACAACGGTGACTTCGACCTCGCCTACTACGGCCAGGCCGGCGGCCCGACGCCGTACTACGAGTTGCGGCAGATGCTCTACTCGAAGAACTCCGCGCCCATCGGCAAGCCGGCCAGCTTCAACTACGAGCGCTACCTCAACCCCGAGGTCGACGCGCTCTTCGACCGGTATCCGACCGCGGACGAGGCCGGCCAGATCGACATCGTCAAGAAGGTCGGCGCGGCGATGATGCGGGACGTCCCGGTCATCCCGACCACGGAGTCGGTGAACTGGTTCCAGTACAACACCGAGGACATCGCCGGCTGGCCGACCGAGAACGACCCGTACGCGCAGCCGGCCGCGTACAACGTCCCGGATGTCGAGCAGGTGCTGCTGCACGTCTACTCGAAGTCCGCGCAGAAGTAGGCGGGCGGCGTGCGGTACGTCCTGCGGCGGCTGGGGTTCTTCGTGCTCACCCTGTGGGCCGCCCTCACGCTGAACTTCTTCATCCCGCGCTTCATGCCGGGCAGCCCGCTGCAGGCCCTGCGCGACCGCACGCACAACCGGCTGTCGCCGGCGGCGCTGGAGCAGATGCTCACCTCGTACGGGTTCAAGCCGGACGAGAACCTGTTCGTGCAGTATCTGGACTACCTGCGGAACATGGTCACCGGGCGGTGGGGCATCTCCATCGGCGCCACCCTCGGTGAGCCGGTGACCAAGGTCGTCGGCCAGGCGTTGCCGTGGACGCTGGGACTGGTCGGGATCACCACGATCCTGGCCTTCGCCCTCGGCTCGCTGATCGGCGTGGTGGCCGGCTGGCGGCGCGGTGGGCGGCTGGACTCCCTGCTGCCGCCGGTCTTCGTCGTCACCTCGGCCCTGCCGTACTTCTGGGTCGGGCTGCTGCTCATCCTGACCTTCTCGGTGTGGACCGGCGGGCTGCTGCCCAGCGACTTCAACTACGACAGCGGGCTGCAGCCGTCGCTGACCCTCGGGTTCGCCGCCAATGTGCTCGCCCACGCCGTGCTGCCGGCGGCCACGATCCTCATCACCTCGATCGGCGGCTGGATCCTGACCATGCGCAACAACATGATCACCACGTTGGCCGAGGACTACGTCCGGATGGGACGGGCCAAGGGACTGTCCAACCGCCGGATCATGACGACGTACGCGGCCCGCAACGCGATGCTGCCCAACCTCTCCGGCTTCGCGATGTCGCTCGGCTTCGTGATCTCCGGCGCGATCCTGGTCGAGTACGTGTTCAACTACCCCGGCCTCGGCTACCTGCTCTACAACGCCGTGCAGAACACCGACTACCCGCTCATGCAGGCGCTGTTCATGCTGTTCACCGTGGCCGTGCTGGTCGCCGTGCTGGTGTGCGACTTCGCGACGGCGTGGCTGGACCCGCGGGCCCGGTCGAAGGGATAGCCGCCGATGACCGCGTTGCTCCTGGACACCAGCACGCCGACCGGGCTGCGGCCGCCGGTCCGGCGCCGCGGCGGCGGCGTGTGGGCCGCGGTCCGGGGCAGCCGCAAGGCGATGCTGGGGCTGGTCATCTTCCTGGTCTTCGCCGTGCTGGCCGCCGTGCCGCAGCTGTTCACCTCGGTACGGGACCCGAACGAGCTGGCGTTCCAGCCGGGTCTGGGCTCGTCCCGGCAGCACCTGCTCGGCACCACCACGCTCGGCCAGGACATCTTCGCCCAGCTGGTCTACGGCACCCGGCAGTCGCTGGTGATCGCGTTGGTGGCGGGCTTCTTCGCCACCGTGCTGTCCGTACTGGTCGGGGTGTCGGCGGCCTACCTCGGCGGGGTGGCCGACGAGGTGCTGTCGATGGTCACCAACGTGTTCCTGGTCATCCCGACCTTCCCGCTGATCATCATCCTGGCCACGTACGCCGGCAAGGGCACGCTGCTGGTCGTGCTGATCGTGCTGGTCGTCACCGGCTGGTCGTACGGGGCGAACCAGCTGCGGGCGCAGACGCTGTCGCTGCGGAACCGGGACTTCCTGGAGGCGGCCCGGGTCCGGGGCGAGCGGCGGTCGTACATCATCGTGGTGGAGGTGCTGCCGACGATGACGTCGCTGATAGTCGCGAACTTCCTCGGGGCCGCCCTCTACTCCGTGCTGACCGCGGCCGGGCTGCAGTTCCTCGGTCTCGGCGACCCCAACTCGGTCAGCTGGGGGACGATGCTCTACTGGGCCCAGAGCCAGCAGGCGCTGCAGACCGGACTGCCGCAGTGGTCGATCGCCCCCGGGCTCTGCGTCGCCCTGCTCGGCGTCTCCTTCGCGCTGCTCAACTACGCCTTCGACGAGATCAGCAACCCGGCCCTGCGCCCGGTGAGGAGGCAGCGTGCCCGCCGCGCCCGTGCTTGAGGTCCGCGACCTGCGGGTCGAGTACGCCACGGCCCGCGGCCCGGTCGCCGCCGTCCTGGACGTGGACCTCGACGTGGCCGAGGGCGAGTTCGTCGGGGTCGTCGGGGAGTCCGGGTGCGGCAAGTCCACGCTGCTGTTCGCCATCGCCCAGCTGCTGAGCCCGCCGGCGTCCACGACCGCCGGCAGCGTCGTCTTCCGCGGCCGCAACCTCGTCACGATGACCGACCGGCAGCTGCGCGCGCTGCGCTGGCGGGACTACTCGGTCGTCATGCAGAGCGCGATGAACGCGCTGAACCCGGTCACCTCGATCGAGGCCCAGTTCAAGGACGCCATCGCCGCGCACTCCGACATGCCGGCCCGGCAGGTGACCGAGCGCTCGGTCGAGGTGCTGCGACTGGTCGGGATCGACCCGGTGCACCTGCGCAGCTACCCGCACCAGCTCTCCGGCGGCATGCGCCAGCGGGCGATGATCGCGATGGCGCTGCTGTTCACGCCGGACCTGGTCATCATGGACGAGCCGACGTCCGCCCTCGACGTGGTCGCCCAGCGCTCGCTGATGGTCCAGATCAAGGAGCTCCAGCAGCGGCTGGGATTCGCGGTCGTCTTCGTCACCCACGACATGTCGCTGGTCAGTCACTTCTCCGACCGGCTGCTGGTGATGTACGCCGGCCAGGTGGTGGAGTCCGGTCCGACCCGGACGGTCTTCGACACGCCGGCCCACCCGTACAGCCGGGGGCTGCTGGACGCGTTCCCGTCGATCCGCGGCCCGCGGGTGCCGCTGACCGGCATCCCCGGCAGCCCGCCGGACCTGGCCCAGCCGCCATCGGGGTGCCGGTTCCATCCCCGGTGCCCGGCCGTCTTCGCCGACTGCCACCGGATCGAGCCCGCGCTCTACCCGGTCGGTGCCATCGAGGCGCGGTGCCTGCTGCACGCGCCGGACCGCGAGGGGGTGCGCGCATGACCGCGCCGCTGATCGAGGCCGCCGGGCTGACCAAGCACTTCAAGGTCGGCGGCGCGCTGTCGCGGCGGCGACTGCACGCGGTCGACGACGTCGACCTCGCCATCCGGCCGCAGGAGATCGTGGCCCTGGTCGGCGAGAGCGGCAGCGGCAAGAGCACGGTCGCGCGGCTGCTGGCCCGGGTCCATCGGCCGACCGCGGGCGAGATCCGGTACCAGGGACGGTCCCTGGCCGCGCTGCGGACCCGGCGGCAGACGCTGGCCTATCGCGGCGACGTGCCGATGGTGTTCCAGGACCCGTTCAGCTCCCTCAATCCCGCCTACCGGGTGTCGCACGGGATCCTGCGCGGGCTGATCCTGCACCGGCCCTCGCTGAGCCGGGCCGAGCGCGCGGCCGAGGCCGAGCGGGTGGTCGAGGCGGTCGGCCTGACCCCGGCAGCCGACGTCCTGGACCGCTACCCGTACGAGCTGTCCGGCGGGCAGCGGCAGCGGATCGGCTTCGCGCAGGCCCTGGCCCACCGGCCGAAGCTGATCCTGGCCGACGAACCGGTGTCCATGTTGGACGTGTCCATCCGGATCGGACTGCTGAACCTGATGGCGGCGCTGCGCGAACGGGAGGGTGTCTCGTTCCTCTACATCACCCACGACATCGCCAGCGCCCGCTACGTGTCGGACCGGCTGCTGGTCATGTACGCCGGGCACGTGGTCGAGTCCGGGCCGACCGAGGCGGTGCTGGCGTCACCGCGGCACCCGTACACGCGGTTGTTGCTGTCGGCGGTGCCGGATCCGCGGGCGCCGCTGGAGGTGGGCGCGGAGACCGACCGGGGTGAGCCGCCGCAGGTCATCGACCCGCGGCCGGGGTGCCGGTTCCGGCGGCGGTGCCCGCTGGCGGTGCCGGAGTGCGCTCAGGTGACGCCGCGGCTGCGGGAACTGGCGCCGGCGCACGAGGCCGCCTGCCACGTCGCCGCCGCCTCGGCGGGGCTGTCGGCGGAACAGTCGGCGGAATCGTCGGCGGGGGCGGGGGCGGCGTGAAGATCGCGGTGATCGGCGGCGGGAGCACCTACACGCCGGAGTTGATCGAGGGCTTCGCCCGCCGGGCCGGCGTGCTGCCGGTGGACGAGCTGGTCCTGCAGGACGTGGCCGCCGACCGGCTCGACGTCGTCGGCGGGCTGGCCGGGCGGATCCTCGACCGGCACGGGGTGGGCGGGCTCCGCACCACGACGTCACTGGAGTCCGCTGTGGACGGTGCCGCCGCGGTGCTGGTGCAGCTGCGGGTCGGCGGGCAGCGGACCCGGCTGGTGGACGAGACCCTGCCCGGCCGGTTCGGGCTGCTGGGCCAGGAGACGACCGGACCCGGCGGGTTCGCGAAGGCGCTGCGGACCGTCCCGGTCGTGCTCGAGATCGCCGACGTGGTGGCCGCCCGGGCCCAGCCGGGGGCGTGGATCGTCGACTTCACCAACCCGGTCGGCATCGTCACCCGCGCGCTGCTCGACGCCGGTCACCGGGCCGTAGGCCTGTGCAATGTCGCGATCGGCTTCCAGCGCCGGCTGGCCGCGCGCTTCGGGGTGGAGCCGGACCGGGTCCGGCTCGACCATGCCGGCCTCAACCACCTGTCCTGGATCCGCCGGGTGCTGGTGGACGGCGTGGACCGGCTGCCCGCCCTGCTGGCCGGCGACGCCGCGGCCGACCTGGCCGCGGAAACGGAGATCCCGGCCGAGCTGCTACGCACCCTCGGCGCGATCCCGTCGTACTACCTGCACTACTTCTACTGCACCGACCGCGCGGTCAAGGCCCAGGCCAGTGGCCCGCAGCGGGCCGAGCAGGTGCTGGAGATCGAGCGCACGCTGCTGCGGATGTACGCCGACCCCGCCCTCGACACCAAGCCGGCCCTGCTGGAGCAGCGCGGGGGCGCCTACTACAGCGAGGCCGCCGCCGCCCTGGTGACGTCGCTGCTCACCGGCGACGGCGGCCACCACTACGTGGACGTACGCAACGACGGCACCATCGCCGGCCTGCCCGACGAGGCCGTGGTCGAGGTGCCGGCGACGGTCGACCGGGACGGCCCGCACCCGGCGCCGGTCGCGCCGCTGGCGCCGGACCTGCTCGGCCTCGTCCAGGCGGTGACCGCGTACGAGGTGCTCACCATCGACGCGGCCCGGACGGGCGACCGGACGGTGGCCCTGCGGGCGCTGCTGGCCAACCCGCTGGTCCGGCAGTGGGACGTGGCCGTGCCGCTGCTGGACGCGCTGCTGGAGGCGAACCGCGCGCTGCTGCCGAGGTTCTCCGGTGGCTGACGTCGTCCTCGGCATCGACGGCGGCAACTCGAAGACGGACGTGGTGGCCGCGTCCACCGACGGCCGCGTCCTGGCCCGCCGGCGCGGAGCCGGGGTGGTGTCACCGCTGGCCGATCCCGCGGCCTGGCGCGAGCGGCTGGCGGCGCTGGTCGCGGACACGCTGGCCGACGCCGGTGCCGGGTCCGCCCGCTGCGCCGCGTACTACCTGGCCAACGTCGACTTCCCGGCCGAGGTCCGGGTCGCCCGGCGCGAGCTGGAGCGGGCCGGGCTGGCCGCGGAGACCGTGGTCCGCAACGACACCCTGGCCGTGCTGCGGGCCGGGGCGACGCGGCCGTGGGGCGTCGCGGTGGTGTCCGGTGCCGGCATCAACGCGGTCGGCGTGCACCCGTCCGGGCGGACCGCCGGTTTCCTGGCGCTCGGCGACTACAGCGGCGACACCGGTGGCGGGATCAGCATCGGCGTGCAGGGCCTGGCCGCCGCGATGCGGGCCCGCGACGGGCGTGGACCGGCGACCGTGCTCACCACAGCGCTGCCGGCCCGGCTGGGGATGCGGCGACCGCGGGACATCGTGATGGCCGTCCACTCCGGCGCCCTCCGGTATGAGGACCTGCACCAGCTCGCGCCGGCGGTCTTCGCCGCCGCCGGGTCGGACGAGGTGGCGGCCGGGATCGTGGCCGGCTTCGCCGACGAGGTCGCGGTGATGGCGACCGCGCTGATCCGGCGCCTGCACCTGACCCGCAGCGACGTCGAGGTGATCCTCGGCGGCGGCACCCTGCAGGCCGCCGACCGGGCCGTGGTGGACCGGATCGGCACCGGCGTCACGGCCGTGGCGCCGCGGGCGCAGGTCGGCGTGCTGGAGGTGGCGCCCGTCTTCGGCGCGCTGGTCGACGCCTGGCGCCGCGTCCGGGCGCCCGCCGCCGGGCTGCGCCGGGTCAGGGAGCAGCTGCTGGTCCGGTCCTGATGGTCAGCTCACCGGGATGAGCACGGGGTGTCGTGGCCGGCCGGGCTCACAGCGTGGCCAGCACCTGGCCGGCCTCGATCAGCCGGTCCCGTTCCCGCTGCAGCAGCACCCGCCGCTCGTCGGTCGTGCGCTGCTCGGTCAGCGCCCGCGCGGCCACGACGTCCAGCTCCAGCTGGACCCAGTCCACGCAGGCGTGCAGGACGGTCGGGCCCTCCCGCCGCCACACGTCCGCCTGGGCCTCGACCCCGGCCAGCTCGGCCATGGCCTGGTCCAGCCCGGCCCGGTATTCGGCCGACAGCACCGCGTACGCCCGCTCGTCGATCGTGCCGGCGCGGCGGCCGCCGTCCAGCCGGTCCAGGTAGGTCCGGTAGTCCAGCGCCCGCCGGCGGGTGTCGGCCAGCCGCTGGGCCAGCTCCGGCAGGATCACGCCGGCCGCTACCCGCAGGCCGACGATCCGCGCCTCCGCCGCCGGGATCTGGCCCAGGCAGGCCCGCAGCTCGGCGATCTCCAGGTCCAGCAGGACCTCCAGCAGCGCCACCTCGCGGGCCAGGTGCTCGATCTGCCGCGGCAGCTGCCGGACCCGGTCGCGCAGGTCCACGAACGGCTGCAGCACCCACTCGCGCAGGTCGCCGGACTTCTCCACGGTCCGGCTCTGCACTTCCTTCAGGCGGCGCTGCATGGATCCGGAGAAGCCGCCGGCGGCCTGCTCCGGCGCCGGCTCGTCACCCCTGTTCGCCTCCAGGATCGCGTCCACCAGCCCGCCCAGCTGCGCGACCCGGCCCAGGATCTGCTTCCAGCCCCGGGTCTGCCAGCGGGCGTCGAGCAGCACCTGCTGATCCTCGGCGGCCGGCTCCAGCTCGGCGCCGCGGTGCCGCCGGGACACCGCGGCCACCGCCTCCAGCTGGGCCAGGTAGGCGTCGAACTGGGCCGACGAGCTGGACACCAGCTCGGTCCAGGCCGACAGCGGGACGCCGGTCTGCTGCTTGACGTACTGGCCGGCGAGGCTCTTGGCCGCCTTGATGGCGCCGGCGATCGGCAGGCCGACCAGGCCGGCGCCGAGGAACTGCTGCCCGCTGCCGGTGTTCTGGGTGATCGTGGCCAGGGCGTCGCTCAGCGCGCCCAGGGTCTCGGCGACGGACCGGCAGTCGCTGCCGACCGTCTCGACCGTACGGTCCAGGGCCAGGAACGTCGTCCTGACCGCGCCCATCGACGGGGCCACCAGTGGTGTCCCGACCGGCAGCACGTCCTCGCTCATCGGCCCGACCTCCGTCCGCGGGCGTCGCTCGGATGTGACGTCCACGAACAGGAGCCCGCGGGCGCCGCGCCAGATACACCCGCGTCGGCACCTCGGCGCCGGGACCTCGGCGACGGGGCAGACTGGCGTCGTGTCGAGCTCGCGGGCGGTCCGGCTGCTCGGCCTGGTCGTCCTCGTGTACGCGGTGCTGCGGGTGCCGGTGGCGGCCTCGGCCGAGCCCGGCGCGGTGACGTTCCTGCAGTTCAACCTGTGCGGCAGCGCCTGCGGGACGCGGCTCGCGGTCGTCGCCGACCTGGAGCGGGAGATCCGCGACCACGCGCCCCAGCCGTCGGTGGTGACGCTGGACGAGATCTGCCGCGGCCAGTACGACCGGCTGGTCGCCGACCTGCGCTACGCCGGCCACTTCGAGTCGACCGTGCCCGGCCGGTGCTGGGACGGCAGCGATTACGGCATCGCGATCCTGGTCCGTACGGACCCGGCCTCGGTGGCGGTCGCGGGCAGCTGGGCGCTTCCGGCGCCGGCCGGCGGTGAGCCGCGGCGGCTGGCCTGCGTGCGGGCCACGGTCCGGGACCGGCCGCTGGTCGGCTGCGTCACCCACCTGGACACCGACCCGGCCAACACCCCGAGCCAGGTCGCGGCCGTGGCCGCCGCGGTCGCCGGCTTCCCGCCCGCCGTCGTCGGCGGGGACTTCAACGCGCTCCCGGACAGCCCCGCGATGACACCGATGTACGCGAGCTTCCGCGAGGTCGGCGCCGGGTTCACCGGGGGTTGCCCGGCCGCCCGCTGCGGTGCCGGGCCCGGTTACGCCCACCCGACCCGCAAGATCGACTACCTCTTCCTGTCCC
Source organism: Mycobacteriales bacterium (assembly GCA_036519715.1). Classification (GTDB taxonomy): domain Bacteria; phylum Actinomycetota; class Actinomycetes; order Mycobacteriales; family CADCTP01; genus CADCTP01. The sequence goes on along the minus strand of DATDKW010000496.1, from coordinate 1,514 downwards.
GCGGCGACTTCACCGACCCGGTCGCGCGGACCGGGGACGCCCCGCACTCGGACCACGTCCCGCTGTGGGCGACCGCCGTCATGACCTAGCTCCAGTCCAGGTCGCAGACGATCGCGCGGTGGTCGGACGGGCCGTCGGCGCGCTCGGCCCGGGTGACCGTGACCTGCTGGCCGAACCGGCCCGGGCGGAACAGGATGTGGTCGATGCGGCGGTCCCGCAGCTCCGGGCCGGCGTCAGGCGGGGCGGTGGTGGTCGCCGGGTCGCCGCCGCCGGCGGTCCAGGCGTCGGTGAGGACCTCGGTGAGGGGGCGCAGGACGGGGCTGTCGGCGGCCGCGTTGAGGTCGCCGGCCACCAGGACCGGCGCCGGCCCGTCCAGCGCCGGATCCGTGGCCAGCTCCGCGACGGCCGCGGCCTGGGCCAGGCGGTCGTCGTTGTACGCCGGGTCGTACTCCAGGCAGGCCACGACCACGTGCAGCGGGCCGCCGGGACGGTCGAGGCTGGCGACCAGCGCGACCGGGTCGAACGCCCGGTGCCGGGCCGGCATCGGCTCCGGCCGCAGCGCCAGGATCGGCCAGCGGCTGAGGATCCCGAGGCCGAGGCCGACCCCGTCGGCGGCACTGTCGGCCCGGACCACGTCGGTCTCGGGCGGGTAGGACGGCGCGGCGAAGCCGGCGTGCATCCCGAGCTGCGCGGCCAGCTCGTCGGCCTGGGTGCGCTCCGGCGTGCCCCAGACCTCCTGCAGGGCGACCACGTCCGCGCCGGCGGTACGGATCGTGCGCAGGATGCCGGGTTGCCGGGCCTGCCAGCGCGGCCCGAACCGCCACCACACGTTCCACGTCATCACCCGCACGCGCAGATCATGCCGTTCCCGCCCGCACCCGCGGGACCCCGCCCGCGGCGGCCCCCGGCGGGACAGGGTCAGGCGGCGAAGGAGGGTTCGTGGCGGGCGCGGGCGAAGCCGCCTGCGGCCACGGCCGCGGCGGCCACCGGGATCGTGCCGGCGACGGCGAGCTGGGCGGCGGTGGTGGCGCCGGACAGCGTGCCGGCCAGGGCCGCCCCGGCCGCAGCGGCGGTGATCTTCGCGCCGGCGCCGAGGGTGAAGACCTGGCTGCGCAGCTCCGGCGGCGACCAGTGCTGCCGGGTGGTGAGCAGGGCGCCGAACAGCGGCCCGTCCGCGACCCCGGCGATCGTGAACAGCACCGCCAGCACGGGCAGGGTGGGATGGGCGGCGCCGGCGAGCACCGGCAGCCCGGTCGCGGCCAGCGCGCCCGCCACCCACCAGGGCGCCCGCCGGACCGGCGCCGGCCACCGGGTCCACAGCGCCGACCCGGCCAGCGCACCGACGGCGAGCGCGGTCAGCAGCAGCCCGGCCGCGGCCGGACTGCCGGCCCGGGTCGCGGCCACGGCGACGACCACCGGCAGCATGCCGCCGGCCAGCGCGCCCAGGCTGGTGGACAGGGTCAGGGTGGCCAGCACCGGCTGCCGCACGACGACCCGCAGGCCGGCCAGGGCCG
>DATDKW010000495.1:0-21453 GCA_036519715.1 Mycobacteriales bacterium | reverse complement strand
GCTCGCTCAGCAACCGGAAGACCCACTCCGCGCCGAACCGCCGCAGCCACTCCGGCGCGCGGGCGACCTCACCGGCGGCGAAGGCCAGGCTGGCGCCGGAGCCGATGAACCAGGTCGAGGTGAAGTCGTCCACAAGGTCGTTGATCAGCCGTTCTTGCTTGGGGAAGCCGAGGCCGCAGAACACGATGTCGGGCTCGGCCGCGGCCAGTGCGGCGCGAATGGCGGCCAGCTCGACCAGGTCCTTCTCGAAGCCCAGCGGCGGGCAGTGCGTGCCGGCGACCCGGAGCGCGGGCGCGTCGGCGGCCAGCGCGTCGGCGGACAGCGCCGCGGCGGCCCGATCCGCTACGCCGGGAGCGCCGCCGAGCAGGAACACCGACCGGCCGGAGCGGGCCGCGGCCTTCGACAGCGACCAGATCATCGTGGAGCCCGGCACCCGGGGCGGCAGCGGCGTGCCGGCCAGCCTCGCCGCCCACTCCAGCGGCGCCCCGTCGGCGACGACCAGCGTCGCCTGGTCCACCAGCCGCCGGATGGCCGGGTCGCGGTCGATCTGGCGCAGCACGTCGACGTTCGGGTTGACCAGCCAGCCGCCCTTGCCGATCTCCAGGGCGCCCATGATGTGCTCGATCGTGGCGGCCTCGTCCAGAGCGTGCAGCTCGACTCCGGCCAGCATGGTGGTGGTGCGGGGCGTCCGCTCCGTGGACATGGTCACTTGTGTCTCCAGCCGTGTCTTGACCAGGAAGGGATGGCGAGCCCCGGCCCGCCCGTAAGGCCCGTCACTTGACGGCGTCGATCCGTATCGTTTCGGTCGGCAGCACCGGCTGCCCCGCCTGCTGCGGCGTCAGCCAGCAATCGAGCAGCCAGCCGAGCTCGTACGGCCGGCACTCCCGGTCCACCGTGGTCGGTGGCCAGAGCCGATCGAGCGCCCGTAGCCGCAGCCTGGGCGAGATCCCGGTGCCGACGGCCCGGATGCCTCGCACGAGCCTGCGCGGGTCCCGGCGGGCGACCTTCCGTACGGTCAGGCCCTGCTTGTCGAGGATCAGCGGCTCGTCCGTCTCCGGCGGCGCCACCATCCAGGCCAGCCCGCGCCCGATCGCCTCCAGGTCGACCCGGCCGCCGGCGTCGGCCAGGTCGAGCAGCGCCATCGGCGCCATCGCGTACTGGTGGACGCTGTAGACCGGGTAGCCCTCGACGACGTTGCCGGTGCGGGCGTCGTAGTGCCACCACCACTGGCCGCCCGGGCCCTGCAGGGTGCAGATCCGCTCGGCGCAGCGCTCGGCCGCGGCCAGCGCCTGCGGGTCGGCGGCGGAGTGGTGCAGCCGGGCCAGCGCCTGGATCGGGTAGACCTGGTCGGCGAAGCAGCCGACGTGGGACCGGTAGGGCGGGACCAGGCCCGGACCGGTGACGTGGCCGAACAGCTGCCCGGTGCCGGTCAGCACGCCGAGCAGCCGGGTCCGGGCCCGGGCCAGCCGCTCCTCCACGTCCACCGCGGACCGGGCCGCCACCAGGGCGGACACGACCCAGGCCAGGTCGACGACGTAGCGGGGGCCGCCGTCGGCGTCCGCCGCGTCCAGGGCGTCCAGGGCCCGGCCGAGGCCGTCGTGGCCGCAGGCGGCCGCGGCCCAGACGGTCAGCGCGGCGTCGCCGACGGAGTCGGTGCTCGGCAGCCGGTCGACCAGGACGTCGCAGACCTCGCCGACGGTGCGGCCGGCCAGCAGCTCCCGCTGTCCGGCCGGGTCCAGGTGCCGGGCGCCCAGCACGGTGATCGCGGTGTAGCGCAGGCTCCAGCCCTCGGGGGCGGCCACCACCCGGGCCGGGGAGAACCTCCGCGTGAAGCAGGCCGTGCCCTCTGGCATCTGCATGCCGGGCAGGCCCCTCCGGGCCACCTCCAGCAACCGGTCGACCAGGTCGGCCGACCCCTCGTCCAGCTCCCGAAGCCGGTCCGTCCGCGGCGCCTGCCGTATCCGCGCACGCTCGCGCAGAACACCCTGCTCGCCCATGTTCCCCCCCGCACAGCGTCAGCGCTGGCGTCAATCCCCCATCGGCCCACACCCCGGACCGAGCCGCGGGTTCCCCGCGACGGGACACAAGCTAGCCACCCAGGGCAGCCTGCGTGGGGTCTTCGGCACAAATCCTACTTGCGCGGTCGTGAATAGGATCTTGATCTGGGCCGAATGCCTAGCCGGTGTTACGCAGCCCGGCCGCTATCCCGTTGACCGTGAGCAGTAGCGCCCGCCGGAGCTGCGGATCGACGTCCCCGGCCGCGCGGACCCGTTGCAACAGTGCGACCTGCAGGTACGAGATCGGATCGAGGTACGCGTCCCGCACCGACAGGGTCCGCTTCAGCGCCGGCTGGGTGTCCAGCAAATCTGCCTCGCCGGTCAAACGGAGTACTTCGGTCACCGTGCGGGCATGTTCGGCCCGGATCCGCTCGAAGACGTGCCGCAGCTCCGGCGGCACCAGCGACTCGACGTAGTGCCCGGCGATGCCCAGGTCGGTCTTGGCCAGCGTCATCTCCACGTTGGACACGAAGGCCCGGAAGAAGTGCCACTCGGCCACCATCTCGTCGATGACGCCGCCGAGGCCGGCCCCGCGGGCGGCGGCCAGCCCGGCGCCCACCCCGTACCAACCGGGGACGATCTGCCGGGACTGGGTCCAGCCGAAGACCCACGGGATCGCCCGCAGCCCGCCCAGCCCGGCCCCGCTGTCCGGCCGCTTGGCCGGACGGGAGCCGATGTTCATCCCGCCGAGCTGCTCGACCGGCGTGGAGGCCAGGAAGTAGGCCGGCAGGTCGGGGTCGTCGACCAGCTCCCGGTACGCCGCGTACGCCCCGGCCGAGACGACGTCCATGGCCGCGTCCCAGCGGGCCACGACCTCCGGCGGCTGCCGGGACTCCCGGTGCAGCACCGAGGCCCGCAGCACCGCGGCCACGGTCAGCTCCAGGTTGTCCCGGGCCAGCACCGGCAGGCTGTACTTGTCGGAGATGACCTCGCCCTGCTCGGTCAGCTTCATCTCCCCGTCCAGCGTCCCGTACGGCTGGGCCAGGATGGCCTCGTGGGTCGGGCCGCCGCCGCGGCCGACCGTGCCGCCGCGGCCGTGGAAGAGCCGCAGCCGCACCCCGTGCGCGGCCGCGACGTCGCGCAGCCGCCGCTGGGCCTTGTGGATCTCCCACTGCGACGTGGCGATGCCGGCCTCCTTGTTGGAGTCCGAGTAGCCCAGCATCACCTCCTGCACGTCCCCGCGCAGCCCCACCAGCTCCCGGTACGTCGGGTCGTCGAGCAGCCCGCCGACCAGCGCGTCGGCCGAGCGCAGCTCCGCCACCGTCTCCAGCAGCGGCACGAACCCGATCCGGGCCACCCCCGAGTGCACGTCGACCAGCCCGGCCTCCCGGGCCAGCACCACCGCGGCCAGCACGTCGTCGGGGCCGCGGGTCATCGAGATCACGTACGACTCGATGACCTCCGGACCGAAGCGGTCCAGCGCGTGCCGGATCGTGGTGAAGACCGCGAACGTCCTCGCCGCCGAGCCCTCCAGCGGCGGGGGATAGGGCGACAGCGGGCGGCGGCCGGCCAGCTCCCGGGACAGCAGGCGCTTGCGGTATTCGCGCGGCAGGTCCTCGTAGCGCCAGGACTCGGTGCCGAGCCGGTCGACCAGCCGGCCGACGGCCTCGTGGTGGGCGTCGGCGTGCTCCCGGATGTCCATGGTGGCCAGGTGCAGCCCGAAGGCGGCCACCGTCCGCTGCAGCGTGGCCAGCGGGCCGTCGGCGACCAGCTCGCCGCGGTGGGCCCGCAGCGAGTCGCCGAGCAGCGCCAGCTCGGCCAGCAGCTCGGCGCTGCCCAGGTAGTCGACGCCGGGCTCGTGCCGGGTGCCGCCGGCCAGCCGCTCCCGGGTCGCCACCAGCTTGGCCCGGATCGCGCTGGTCTTCAGCCGGTACGGCTCCTCGGCGTTGAAGCGCAGGCTGCGCTCGTCCATCCCGCGCACGGTGGCCAGATCCGACTCGATCGACGCGCGCAGCTCGTCGGAGACCCCGACGATCCGCGACGACGAGGACAGCTCGCCGGTGAGCCGGTCGACCGCCCGGACCAGCACGTCGATGCCGTGCCCGTGCATCAGCCGCAGCACCTGGTCGGTGACCGCCGCGGTGACGTTGGGGTTGCCGTCCCGGTCGCCGCCGGTCCAGGTGCCGAAGGTCAGCGGCCGGGCCTGGGGCGCCAGCCGGCCGCCGTGCGCGGCCGCCTCGTCGGCCAGGTCGGCCAGCAGCCGCGGCACCGTGCCGGCGGCGAGGTCCTCCAGGTAATAGGTGGCGTTGCGGGCCTCGTCGACCGGGTCGGGCCGGTCCAGCCGCAGCTCGTCGCTCTGCCAGATGAGGTCGACGACGGTGGCCAGCCGGCGGTCGTGCCGCCGCCGGGCCGTCTCCGACACCGCGGCCCCGGTCGGCTCGGCCAGCAGCACGTCGCCGACCTCGCGCAGCTTGGTCAGGATCGTGCGCCGGCTGGCTTCGGTCGGGTGAGCGGTGAACACCGGCCGGATCGCCAGCGCCGCCAGCGCCTCGGTCAGGCCGTCCGGGCCGACCCGGTCCGCGACCGCGCCGACCGCCTCGGCCAGCCAGCCCTGCTCCGGCGGCCGGTCGGCCAGCCCGCGCACCCGGTGCACCTGCTCGGCCAGGTTGGCCAGGTAGAAGTACGCCGAGAAGGCCCGGACCAGCGCGATGGCGGTCGGCAGCGGGGCCTCGCCGAGCAGCCGGCGTAGCTCCCGCAGCGCGACCGGGTCGCCCGAGCCGTCGTCGGCCTTGGACGCCTTGGTCAGCCCCCGGACCTGCTCGACCAGGTCGAGCAGCTGCTGCCCCTCCTGCCGGACCAGGGACTCGCCCAGCAGCGCCCCCACCCGCCGCACGTCCGCGCGCAGGGCGGCATCGTCTGCGGCCCCGTGGTCCATGGGATCCAGGTCGTCCTGCGCCGTCGGGAGCCGTGCGGCCTCCGACGCGCGTTCGTCATCGACTCGCACCGGGCAAGTCTCCCTGACGTGAACGAACAACGGCGACCTTCCTACCCGTCACTCAGCGCGGTGCTCCCCGGACCGCCTCCGTGGCTGTGAGTGCTGTTGTGTATCGTCCTTTCGGCCAGGTGGAGCAGGTGCCGGACGTCTTTGACCGGCTGGGCTGCCCGATGCACGAAGTGATAGCTACGGATAGTGACCAAATTGCCCTGACGGACAGTGTTCGTGGTCCATCGGGAGCTGTATTTGCGAATGTCTTCACACTCAGTGACCTGACTCGCTATGTTTGGGTCCGCTCTTGGGGGGACCCGACGCGCCGCTGCCGCGGACGCCGGGCCGAGAGCTCATACGAAAGCTGGTCCGCGGTGCCCGCGCACCGCGGATGGGGGGTGGGGTGCAGATGAGCGTCCTCGACCGGTCGCCCCGGTTCGTCGACGACGGAGTCGGTGCCGGGGTTGCCCGGCGCCGCAACTGGGAGCACCGCTGTGCGCGGGTGCTCGTCGGCTACGACGGGCTGGTGGGCGTGATCGCCGCCCTCGCGGCCTATGCCGTCCGTTTTCCGGGCTCGTTCTCCTGGGCGTACGGATACCTGGCGGCCACGCTGGTGGCCCCGCTGCTGTGGGTCGGTGCGATCGCGCTGTCCGGGGGCTACGAGTCCCGCATCCTCGGCCTCGGGTCCGAGGAGTTCCAGCGGATCTTCCGCGCGTTCGTCGGGTTGACCGCCACGGTCGGCTTCGTCTCGTTCGCGCTGAAGGCCGACATCGCCCGGGGCTACATCGTGCTGGCGCTGCCGCTGGCCATGGCCCTGTCCTTCTCCGGGCACTACGCGCTGCGCAAGCGGCTGCACCGGGGCCGGTCCCGCGGCCGCTACACCTACCGGGTCATCGTGGTCGGCGGCGAGGAGTCGGTGGCCGACCTGACCGCCCAGCTCCGCCAGGAGCGCTACGCCGGCATGCAGGTCGTCGGCGTCTGCCTGTCCTCCGGTGAGGGCGCCCGGCTGGTCGGGCTGGGCGTTCCCCTGCTCGGCGGGCTGGACGACGTGGTCGAGGCCGTGCGGGCTTCCCGCGCCGACACCGTCGCGGTGGCCGCCGGCGCGAGCGTCGGCCCGGCCCGGCTGCGCCGGCTGTCCTGGCAGCTGGAGGGCACCGACACCGACCTGGTGGTGGCGCCCGGCCTGATGGAGGTGGCCGGTCCGCGGCTGCACATCCGGCCGATGACCGGCCTGCCCCTGCTGCACGTGGAGGAGCCGGAGTTCGCCGGCAGGCGCCGGGTGATCAAGGCGGTCGTCGACCGCTCGCTCGCGGTGCTGGCCTTCCTGGTGTTCTTGCCGCTGCTGCTGGGCTGCTGGCTGGCGGTCCGGCTGACCAGCCCGGGGCCGGCCATCTTCAAGCAGGTCCGCACCGGCCAGGACGGCAAGGAGTTCACGCTCCTGAAGTTCCGCTCCATGTACGTGGACGCCGAGGCCCGCAAGGCCGAGCTGGAGGGCCTCAACGAGCGGGCCGAGGGCCTGCTGTTCAAGATCCGGGACGACCCGCGGGTCACCCCGGTCGGCCGCTGGCTGCGCAAATTCTCCCTGGACGAGCTGCCCCAGCTGGTCAACGTCATCGAGGGCAAGATGTCGCTGGTCGGCCCGCGGCCGCCGCTGCCGGAAGAGGTCGCGCTCTACGAGGACGACGTCCGCCGCCGGCTGCTGGTCAAGCCCGGCCTGACCGGCCTGTGGCAGATCAGCGGGCGCAGCGACCTGGACTGGGACGAGTCGGTCCGGCTCGACCTGCGCTACGTGGAGAACTGGTCGTTCACGCTCGACCTGATGATCCTCTGGAAGACCATGTCGACTGTCGCCCGCGGCCGCGGGGCGTACTGATCCCGCACCAGATGGCAACCAGGGGCCTCTAGCCTCGACGGCAGCAGCCGGTTCGCTGACGAACCGGCTGCTGCCGATGTGCGTCCGCGGCTGCCGATGTCCGCGGAAGAAATCCGGAACCCGAGAGGTAGACCACCACGTGACCCCGTCCGACGACGACGCCCGACTGGCCGAGGAGCTGGCCGAGCGGGCCGGTGCCCTGTTGCTGGAGCTGCGTGCCGGCGGCGCGGACGGCAGGACCGGGGACAAGGAGTCCGACCGGTTCCTGCTGGCCGAGCTGGCCGCCCGCCGGCCCGGCGACGCGGTGCTGTCGGAGGAGAGCCCCGACCCGGCCGCCCGGCACACCGCCGACCGGGTCTGGATCGTCGACCCGCTCGACGGCACCCGCGAGTTCGGGGAGGCCGGCCGGACCGACTGGGCCGTGCACGTCGCCCTGTGGGTGTCCGGCGATCTGGCCGCCGGCGCGGTCGCGCTGCCGTCGCTCGGCACGGTGCTCTCGTCCCGGACGCCGCCCGCGGTCCCGGCGCGGGACGCGGTCCGGCGGATCGCGGTCAGCCGCACCCGCCCGCCGGCCTGGGCCCACCCGGTGGCGGCCGAGCTGGGCGCGGAGCTGGTCGGGATGGGCTCGGCCGGGGCCAAGGTCGCGGCCGTGCTCCGCGGCGAGGTCGACGCCTACCTGCACGACGGCGGCCAGTACGAGTGGGACTCGGCCGCCCCGGTCGCCGTCGCGCACGCGGCCGGGCTGCACGCCGGCCGGGTCGACGGGTCCCCGCTGCACTACAACCAGCCCGACCCGTGGGCACCCGATCTGCTGGTCTGCGACGCTGGGGTCGCGGACCGGATCGTCGGACTGATCGGCCGGCACCGTACGACGACCGAGGGAGCACGAGCGCGATGACCGAACCCCAGCGGTACCAGCTGTCCCAGCTGAAGACCCTGGAAGCGGAGGCCGTCTTCATCTTCCGCGAGGTGGTGGCCGAGTTCGAGCGGCCGGTGCTGCTGTTCTCCGGCGGCAAGGACTCCATCGTCATGCTGCGGCTGGCGGAGAAGGCCTTCTACCCGGCCCGCATCCCGTTCCCGGTCATGCACGTGGACACCGGCCACAACTTCGACGAGGTGCTGGAGTTCCGGGACCGCCGGGCCGAGCAGCTCGGCGTGCAGCTGGTGGTGGCCAGCGTGCAGGAGGCCATCGACAACGGCACGGTGACCGAGCCGCCGGACGGCACCCGCAACCGGATCCAGACCCCGGTCCTGCTCGACGCGCTGGAGAAGCACCAGTTCACCGCGATCTTCGGCGGCGCCCGCCGGGACGAGGACAAGGCCCGGGCCAAGGAGCGGATCTTCTCCTTCCGCGACGACTTCGGCCAGTGGGACCCGAAGAACCAGCGGCCGGAGCTGTGGAGCCTCTACAACGCCCGGATCCATGACGGCGAGAGCATCCGGGTCTTCCCGCTGTCCAACTGGACCGAGCTCGACATCTGGCAGTACATCCAGCAGGAGGGCCTCGAGCTCCCGTCGATCTACTTCGCCCACGAGCGGGAGGTCTTCGAACGGCGCGGCATGCTCTTCGGGGTGCACCCGTTCTGCCGGCCCAAGGACGGCGAGGAGGTCACCGTGCGGCGGGTGCGCTACCGCACCGTCGGCGACGCCAGCCTGACCGCGGCCGTGCCGTCCGACGCCGACACCGTGTCGAAGGTCATCGACGAGGTCGCGACCACCCGGATCACCGAGCGCGGCGCCACCCGGGGCGACGACAAGTTCAGCGAGGCCGCCATGGAAGACCGCAAGCGTGAGGGCTACTTCTAAATGGACATCCTTCGGTTCGCGACGGCCGGGTCCGTCGACGACGGCAAGAGCACCCTCATCGGCCGCCTGCTCTACGACACCAAGACCGTCTTCGCCGACCAGATCGAGGCGGTCGAGCGGGTCAGCAAGGAGCGCGGGGACGAGCGCGTCAACCTGGCCCTGCTGACCGACGGTCTGCGGGCCGAGCGCGAGCAGGGCATCACGATCGACGTCGCCTACCGCTACTTCGCCACGCCCAAGCGCAAGTTCATCATCGCCGACACCCCCGGGCACATCCAGTACACCCGGAACATGGTCACCGGCGCCTCCACCGCCGACCTGGCCCTGATCCTGGTCGACGCCCGCAACGGGCTGGTGGAGCAGAGCCGGCGGCACGCGTTCCTGGCCACCCTGCTGGCGGTGCCGCACCTGGTGCTGTGCATCAACAAGATGGACCTGGTCGGCTACGACCAGGCCGTGTACGACCGTATCCACGAGGAGTTCACCGCCTTCGCGACGAAGCTGCGGGTGCCGGACCTCACCGTGATCCCGGTGTCGGCGCTGCAGGGCGACAACGTGGTCACCCGGTCCGCCAACATGCCCTGGTACGACGGGCCCAGCCTGCTCCACCACCTGGAGAACGTGCACGTCGCCAGCGACCGCAACCTCATCGACGTGCGGTTCCCGGTGCAGTACGTGATCCGCCCGCAGTCCGACGCCTGGCACGACTACCGCGGCTACGCCGGGACGGTCGCCGGCGGCGTGCTCAAGCCCGGCGACGACGTGATGGTGCTGCCGAGCGGGCTCACCAGCCGGATCGCGGCGATCGACACCGCCGACGGCCCGGTCGAGGAGGCGTACGCGCCGATGTCGGTGACGGTGCGGCTGGCCGACAACCTCGACGTCTCCCGGGGCGACCTGATCTGCCGGCCGCACAACGCGCCGATGGTGACCCAGGACGTCGAGGCCACGGTCTGCTGGATGATCGACAAGCCGCTGCGGGCCGGGGCCAAGCTGGCGATCAAGCACACCACGCGGTCGGCCCGGGCGGTGGTGCGGGACCTGCGCTACCGGCTCGACGTCAACACGCTGCACCGGGACGAGGACGCGACCGAGCTCGGCCTCAACGACATCGGCCGGGTGAAGCTGCGGACGACGCAGCCGCTGTTCGCCGACGACTACCGCCGGAACCGGACCACGGGCGGGTTCATCCTCATCGACGAGGCGACCAACGCCACCGCCGGCGCCGGGATGATCCGCGAGGGCTGACCGCCCGCCCGGCCGGTCTCCGGCGTCCGGTTCGTGCCCGGGTGCGGCTTCTCGGCATGCACCCGGTCAGGTGAATTCTGCGGTCGGAGGGCATGTTCGGAGAGTCACCTGGCGTGTGGTATGTGTGGCGGGCTGTCGGCCGTACGACGGTGTCCTCATCGTCCGGACGGCCCAGCGTGCACAGCGTTGTAGTACGCAGCGTTGCCTTCCCGGCGGCCGGTGATACTCAGCGTGACTCGTACGGTACTGAGCCGTGTCCTCCTTGTGACTGCGCGTGTAAGGGGCTATGGTCCCGCAAGCCCTTCGGGAGACCCTTCCCGTCCGGCTCGTCGCGAAGACCGCGGGGTTCGGTGCCCCTGAGTTCGAGCGGCGGAGTGCGAACGTGAACGACGCAACGTTGCGGCACATCGGCAACGCTTCCGGAAAAACCGGCGGACCTTCCGTCGGGAGAGGACACGGATGCAGCACGGCTCCCGCCAGAGACGCTCCGACCGCGGTCGGGGACGGCACGAGCTTCCGCAGGACGGCCGGCCCGCCGGGGCCGCGCCCGATCGCCGGGGACCCTCCCGGGCTGTGAAGGCTGTCGGCGCCACGGTCGCCGTCTCACTGGCAGTCGGCGTCGTCGCGGTGGTCACCGCCGGCGCCGCGGACAACAATGCAGCTCCCACCAGCCTCTCGGTCTCCCCAGCCGAGGACACGTACGTCTACCAGGAGTACCCGGACCAGAATCGCGCCAGCAGCCCCAAGCTGACGGCCAGCAACCAGACCTCGCTGCACACCCGCAGCTACCTGCGCTTCGCCGTCAAGGGCATCCCCGCGGGCACCACCGGGATCAGCGCCCACCTGAGGTTCTCCTCCGACCGCAACCAGCCCGCGGCGGTCGAACTGCACCGGGTCGCCTCGTCGGCCTGGAGCGCCGCGACGACGACGATGAAGAACGCGCCGGCGGTCGGCGAGACGGTCGCCACCGCCCGGCCCGCGGCCCGGCAGAAGACCCTCGACTTCGACCTCTCCGGTGTGGTCACCGGCAACGGCGACTACTCCTTCGCCCTGGTCGCGCCGCTGGCCGGCACGGTCTCGGCGGTGTTCTCGTCGGAGCACGGCGCCGACGGCCCCGCCCTGGCCCTGAACTGGAGCGGTGTGGCGGCGCCGACCAAGCCCGCGCCGACCAGCTCGGCCCCGGGCCTGCCCGGCCTGCCGAGCATGTCGCCGGTGACGCCGTCGTCGTCCGCGCCGAGCAAGCCGGCGCCGACCACGCCCGCGCCGACCAGCTCGTCCAACCCGGCTCCGCCGCCGTCCAACCCCGCCGGCGGCACCATGTTCGGTGCGACCGTGTGGACCGGCAGCGGGCTGACCCAGGCCCAGGCGCTGGCCCAGGCCAACGCGCGCTACGGCAAGCTCGAGGTCGTCCGCGTGTTCTACCCCGGCCTGCCGCCGGCCTGGCCGGGTGCGGCGGGCACCAGCGGTGGCCCGGTCGTGGTGTCGTTCAAGGCGATGCCGCGGGACATCCTGTCCGGCTCGCTCGACAGCCGACTCGGCAACTGGTTCGCCACCGCGCCGCGGGACCGCCAGGTCATCTGGTCCTACTTCCACGAGCCCGAGGACGACATCGCCCGCGGCTCGTTCACCGCGGCCGACTACCGGGCCGCCTGGGCCCACCTGCGCGGGCTGGCCAACAAGGCCGGCAACTCGCAGCTGAAGTCCTCGCTGGTCCTCATGGGCTGGAGCCTCAAGTCGGCCTCCGGTCGCAACTGGAAGGACTACTACCCGGGCTCCAGCGTCATCGACATCCTCGGGTGGGACGTCTACAACCTGATCTACAGCAAGGGCCAGTACAGCGACACCGCGTCGATCGTCGCCCCGGTGGTGGCGGCGTCGCGGGCCGAGGGCAAGCCCTGGGGCATCGCCGAGCTCGGGGCCAAGCTGGTGCCGGGTGACGACGGCACCCGGCGGGCGGCGTGGCTGCGCTCGATGGGGTCCTACAGCAAGGCCAACGGCGCGCTGTACGTGACGTACTTCGACGCACCGGTCGGCGGCGAGTTCCGCCTGCTGGACGCGCCCAGCCAGACCGCTTGGCGCGAGGTGATCGCCAGCTAGACCGCAGCACGACAGAGGCCCCGGGACGGTGTCCCGGGGCCTCTGTCGTGGGCGTCAGATGCCGCGACCGCGCGAGTTCAGCTTCCGGACGACGCGCTCGCCGGTGACGGCCCCGGAGGCCACCGCCAGGGCCAGCACCGCGCGCGGCTCGGCCGGCCGGATCCGGGCCGTCCGCGCCGCCCACCGCAGGGCCTGCCGGCGGTGCCCCTGGGCGGCCTCGGCGAAGGCGATCTGGCCGGTCAGCCGGGCCGCGCCGGCCGGCTCGGAGTAGAAGTCCGGGTAGCTGTCCAGCAGCCGCTGCAGCGCGGCCGAGACGGTGGCCCAGCGACCGGCGAAGTAGGACTTCTGGTGCCACAGCACCTCGACGTGCACGGCCGGCAGCGACCGGATCGGGGCCACCTTGGCCGCCCGCAGCAGCAGCTCGTAGTCCTCGGCGTAGCTGCCCGGCAGCGCCTCGTCCACCAGCCCGATCTCGTCCAGCAGGTCGCGCCGGATGAGGAACGTCGACGGGTGCAGCTCGGTCAGCCGGTCGCGGAGCAGGTCGGCGAACGTGACCCGGCCGGCCGGCAGGGTCCGCTCGACCAGCCGGTCGCCGTACCGGACCTGGATGCCGCAGCAGACGAAGCGGGCCGCCGGATCGGAGCGCAGCACCGCGACCTGGGCCGAGAGCTTGTCCGGCAGCCAGCGGTCGTCGTCGTCGCAGAACGCGACCAGCTCGGTCCGCGCCCGCTCGATGCCGGAGTTGCGGGTGCCGGCCAGGCCGGGGGAGCGGACGTTGCTGGTGACCGTCACGCGGTCCTGCGCCAGCTCGGTGTCCGGCTCGGTCCCGTCGTGCACGACGATGCAGCGGACCTCGCCCGGGTAGTCCTGGTCCAGCACGGCCGCGACGGCGGTGCGCAGCAGGGCCGGGCGGTCCCGGGTCGGGATCACCACCGTGACCGCCGGCCAGCTCTCGCCGGCTGCCGCCGCGGGGTCGGCCGCGGGCCCGGCCGTGGGCCGGGCCGTGGGCTCAGCCGCGGGCCGGGCCGTGGGCTCAGCCGTGGGCCCGGCCGTGGGGTCGGTGGCGGGGAGGCGCGTCACTTGCCGCCCCGGACCTTGTAGCCGTAGCCGGCCATCGGCCACGCCGTCAGCGCCGACACCCCGATCTTCGTCCGGGACGGCAGCTCCCGCCGCCAGGCGTCGTCCGCCCGCAGCGTCAGCCGCCCGGTCGCGAACCGCATCGGGTTGCCCCCGATCGTGTGGCTGGTGCCGAGCTCCGCGCTGTCGGAGCGCAGGAAGGCCAGCGTCTCGTCGTCGGCCGGCAGGCCCAGGTAGGTCAGCACCTCACCCAGCACCGCGACCGGCTCGGCCACCAGGTCCTCGTACCGGAACCGGTGCACCGCCGTGCCCAGCCGCCCGAGCAGGTCGAACAGCGTGTTGTTGGCGGTCCAGAGCACGGCCGCCCGGGCCGGCGTGTACGTCGGCATCTCCGCGCCGTCCGTCTCCGGGCGGGCCACCGTCTTCGACCACGAGTACGCCACGCCGCGGCTGTCCCGAACCATGTGCAGCACCCGCAGGTCCAGGTCGGCCGCCCGGCGCAGCGCGAACGCCAGCGACGCGTGCTTGCTCGCGTCGACCAGCACGGCGTCGCCGGTGACCTCCGCCACCCCGCGGTAGAGCCGCCGGTAGAGGTCGCAGTATTCGTCCACGGCGCGGGCCTGCTTGGCCGAGGCCGCCGGGGCGGCCAGCCGGGGCACGTACCGGGTCCGGTCGACGGCGCGCTTCAGCGCCAGCACCTGCTCGACGTCGAGGGTGTCCCAGCCGCCGAACGCGGCCTGCCCGACCGCCTGCCAGTGCGGACACCGGGAGAACGGCTCGCCGCAGCCGCAGCGCTCGTCGTCCCGCAGCCCCCGCTCCCACAGGTGCACGGACTCGCCGATCGCCGTCACCCCCGGCACCTCGGCCAGCATCCGCTCCAGCAGGGTGGAGCCGGACCGGCCGAAGCCGCCGAGGAAGGCGATCCGGGGCCGGGTCAGGTCGGCCGGCGGCGGCGTCGCCGTCGGCAGCAGACCGTCGACCAGGACGCCGAGCCGGCGGGTGGTCTCGGCGGTCACCGGCGGCACCGCGACCGCCGGGCCGCGGCCGATGGCGGCCGCGGTCGCCAGCGCCGCCCGCAGCGTGGGCTCGGTCTCGGCCAGCACGACCAGGCCGCTGGCGCCGAGCCGGCGGGAGAACTGCTGCTGGTGGTGGTCGACGTGCTCGCCCTGCTGCGGGTCGCGCGGCACCACGACCGGCAGGTGGCCGGCCTTGCGGGCCTCGGAGATGGTGGCCGGGCCGCCGTGGCTGACCACCACGTCGGCCACGGCGAGCTCGGACTGGAGCTTGTCCCAGTCCAGGTAGGGCAGGCCGGCGGCGACCTGCGGCGGCCGCGACGTGCCGTACTGGACCAGGACGTCGGCGCCGGTATCCGCGGCCCAGGCGTCGACCCACCCGACCAGGCGGTCGAACCGGTGGAAGTCCGTCCCCACCAGCACGAGCACCCGAGGCGCCGTCACAGTGCCCATCGGTTCGCCTCCCGGCTCGCTCCGCTCCTCGGGCGGGAATCCCGGGGTGACAGCCTGCGAAGCCCTGCGATGCTCACTCCCCGGTCGGCTCACAGCAGCGGCCCGACGACGACCGAGCCCGGGTAGAACTTCTTCTGCTCTTCCCACTGGACGAGGAACAGGCGGGTGAACGGCCGGCACAGCCGGCCGGTCAGCGTGGGGGAGTCGATGCGGTCGTACACCTCGAGGTAGACCGTGGGGATTCCCCGCAACCAGCCCAGCACGAAGAACGGCACCGCGACACCGGCCCCGGTGGAGATCACCACCGACGGCTTCTCCTTGCGCAACAGCCGGAACGCCAAGCCCAGGTTGCGGATGAGGTTGGGCACGTTGCGGGTCGTCGGGTAGTGCGCCCAGGTGACCCGCTCCGTGGGCAGCTGCGACTTCGCGTCCGGGGTCGGGAAGGTCACCCAGGCCCGGTCGCGGTCGCCCCACCAGGGCCGCAGCGCCAGCAGCTGGGCCAGGTGCCCTCCGCTGGACCCGACCAGCAGGACCGGTCCGTCCCCCCCGGGCAACCGGCGCGTTCCGTCCGCCGCCATTTCGGCAGCTGTCATCGCACTCTCCCCCTGCACGGCCCGCTGGATCGACGCCCCGACCGATCCGCCGGCACCTACCTGACACCCCACCCGAAATCTACCGGTACCGGCGTACGGCCGGGGCCGTACCGGCAAACGGGGGGTGAACGAGACCGACGTCACCGTGTGACCGGCAGTCGCCTCGGGTTGAAGTACGGCGCGGCCAGCAGGTCCCGGAACCGGGTGACGGCCTCGCCCCGGAGGGCCAGTTGGGCCCGCGGTCCCTGCTGCTTGTCGTCGGCGTCGAAGTAGACCAGGGCTTTGATCTCGGGGTTGGCCTGGATGGTCTGCTGGGCCTGGGCGACCCAGGCCGCCTGGCCGCCCGGGAAACGGTCGGAGGTGCCGGTCTCGCCGATCATGATCGGCTTGCCGGGGTGACCCTTGGCCCAGTCCAGGAACGGTGCCGCGGCCACGCCGAAGGAGTTGAAGTTCTGGCCGGTGTAGACGTCCGCACACAACCAATCGACTTCCGAGTCGCCCGGATAATACGGCGCGGCGCGATGTTTCCCGTCCGGGGAGAAGCCGGCCCCGAGCGGGCACCACACCCAGGACGCGTTCGTCACCTTCTCCGCGGCGAAGATCGCCCGGATGTGCCGCCAGGCCGCGATGTAGTCCTGCGGGCTCCAGATGCTGGCCTGGAGGTTGGGCCGGTCCATCTCCCAGCGCCAGCGCAGGAAGATCGGCTTCTCCAGCGCCTTGACCGCTCGGGCCCGGGTGCGGATCAGGCCGTCGTACCGGCCGGACTGGATGACCCGGGTGTCGGTGCCGGCCCAGGACAGCAGCAGCATCCGGTCGCTGTCCACCGTCCAGGTGTCCACCGCGTCCGGGAACTCGTCGTCCCAGGGGTGGTAGGTCTGCACGATGTCGAGCTGCCGGCCGGTGTCCTTCTCGAAGCCGGTCACCGCGGCGATCCGGCCCTGCGGCGTGTAGTCCGACTCCGGCTGCACGTACGCGCCGACGTAGGCGCCGCGGGCCGGCGGCTTGGGGCCGGCGGTGGCCAGCGGGCGGGCCGGCGTGGTGCCGAGCTGCGTCGGCGAACCGAGGCCGCTCGCCGGCGGGCGGTCGTCGTGGTTGACCACGGCCAGCAGGGCCCCGACCACCGCCGCGATCGCGACGAGCACGCCGACGACGACGACGAGCCGCCAGTGCCGGGTGCCCCGGCCGACGTCGGTGCTCAGCCGATGCCCTGCGCTCACAACCCGATCCCTTCGTGTCCGGTCCGGCCGTCGGTGCCGGTGCCCGCCCGCAAGCCTTCCACAGGTGCAAGACCAGTGTCCGCGGACGGCCCAACCGGGTGACTACCTCCGGTGCCGCCCCCGGCCTTTCCTCGTGGCCCGCTTCGCCGTCGGCGGAGCCTCCGGCCGGTCTTCCGGCGTGTCCGGGAGTGCCGGCGGGGGCTTGCGCCGGCTGAGGGCGCCGAACGAGTCGAGCCGCAGCGGCCGGCGGAACCGCCAGATCGCGGCCGCCCACAGCCCGGCCGCGACCACCGACGCCACCAGCGCCCAGACCAGGTGGTCGCCGCCGAGCACCCGGGCCAGCGCCGCCGGCGGCAGCACGCAGGCGGTGCAGATCAGCACGGCCAGCCCGCTGGACCGGCCGAACGGATGCAGCCCGGTGGACAGCAGGAGCTGCGTCAGCGGCACCAGGTTGGCGACCACGATCGCGACGGCCCAGCCGGTGGCCGCGCCCAGGATGCCCATCCGCGGGATCAGCAGCAGGTCGAGCCCGACCTGGACCGCGAGCGCGAGCAGGGCGTTGCCGAGGTTCCAGGTGCTGCGCCCGGCCATCATGAGCACGATGTCGACCTGGCCGCAGGCCGTGGCCACCAGCATGGCGGCGCAGAGCACGACCACGACGTCGGTGGCGCTGGCGTACCGGGAGCCGAAGATGCCCAGCAGCGCGCTCGGGAAGGCGCCGACGAGCAGGTAGAGCGGCCAGGTGGTGAGCACCAGCCAGCCGGTGGTGGTCCGGTAGAGCAGGCCGGCGTCCTGCTTGTCGTCGCGGGCCAGCGCGGCCGACAGCCGCGGCTGCAGCGCGATCGAGATGGCCTGGTTGCCGAGCTGGCCGACGACCAGGAACCGGGTGGCCGCCGCGTACAGCGCGGCCGGGGCCGGGCCGAGGATGGACACGACCAGGACCACGTCCAGCCGCTGCAGCGCGACCTGGGCCAGCAGGGTGAGCGCCCGCGGCGCGGTGAACCACCAGTACTGCCGGCGGTCGAAGCCGGACGGCGCCGCGCCGGCCTTGCTGGCCCGGGCCGCCGCCAGCAGCCGCCGGGCCGGCAGCCAGGACAGCAGCGCCGCGGGCAGGTAGGGCAGGGTCCAGGCCAGCACCAGCAGCGCCACCTGGTGGGTCGGCGCGGCCAGTCCGATGAGCACCACCTGGGCCAGCGGCCGGGCGATCCGCTCGATCACGACCGTGGTCCGCATCCGGCCGAAGCCGCGGGTCACCGCCTGCAGCACGTCCCCGACTGCCGCGAACGGCAGCGCCAGCCCGCACAGCCGCAGCACCAGGACGGCGTCGTCGGACGCGCCGCCGACGAACCGGTCGGCCAGCTGCGGCGCGAAGGCCAGCAGGCCCAGCCCGAGCACGCCGGAGGCCAGCAGCGTCGGCCGGACCGACAGCCGGACGGCCCGGTCGATCTCGGCCGCCGACCCGAGCACCCGCAGCCGGGGCAGGAAGTAGACCGCGCCGCCGTTGGTGCCGAGCCGGCCCAGGGTGGCCAGCAGCAGCAGAAGCGAGGTCAGGGAGAAGAAGATGCCGGCGTCGGCGGTGCTCACCGCCCGGGCCACCACCACCGACAGCAGCAGGTTGGCGACCGTGGTCACGGCGGCGCCGACCAGGTTCACGCTGCCGCCGCGGGCGACCGCCTGCAGGCTGTCGCGCCCGGGTTCGGTCCCGGGCGGCTGGTCGGCCCCGGGCGCCTGATCGGGCCCGCGCGCCTGATCGGGCCCGGGCGGCTGGGTCCCGGCCGGCGGGCGAGCCAGGCCGAGCCAGACCGTGGCCTCCGGGTCGGAGGTGTCCAGCTGCACCGTGGCTTCCGGGTCGAACCTGTTCAGCCGCGCCGTGGCCTCCGGGTCGGAGGTGTCCGGGTGCCGGCTGATCACGCCCCAGCCTGTCACACGGCCCATGATCGCCGGTCCCGTTCGCCGTACCGGCGGCTCAGCGTCGCGTGAAGTCATCGAGTAACTGAATTACTTCCCTGAGTAATCATCAGATCCTGTCAATGCCACCTGTGACGCCGTGGCCGTCGACTATGTTCATGATGACTCGCCCGGAAGCCCCTCATCGAGGACCCGGGCCTTTACTGGGGGATCCTCACGTGTCTGGAAAGCGCCTTGTCTCGGCGGCCGCGGCGGCCGCCCTCACCCTCGCCGGTGTCACCGCGGTCTCACTGTCCCTGTTGGCCGAGCCCGCCGGTGCGGTCAGCACCCAGCAGCCGAGCCTGGTCAGTGCCGTGCCGATGGCCGGCACGCCCAACATCACCGACGGCACCGTGCGGGCCTTCGTGCAGGTCGGCGGCAAGGTCTTCGTCGGCGGCAGCTTCACCTCGGCCACCCCGTCCGGCTCCGCCACCGCGGTCCCGCGCCCGTACGTGCTGGCGGTCGACGCCGCGACCGGCGCCCTGGACACCGGGTTCGCCCCGGCCCTGGACGGTGAGGTCGACGCCCTGCTGCCCGGGCCGACGCCGGGCAGCGTCTACCTGGGCGGTGCCTTCAACAACGTCAACGGCGTGAAGAGCAAGGGCCTGGCGCTGCTGGACGTGAACACCGGCCTGGCCGTCTCCGGCTTCAAGGCCCCGCCGATGAACGGCGTGGTCAACGACCTGGCCATGGCCCAGGGCCGGCTCATCCTGGCCGGCACGTTCACCACCCTCAATGTGAGCTCCCGGCCCGGCCTGGGCGCGGTCGCCCCGGCCACCGGCGTGATCGACCCCACCTTCATGACCATCGCGGTCGCCGGTCACCACAACTACCCGCACTTCAACTCGTCCGGGCAGCCGATCGGCGCCCAGGCCCCGGTCGGCGTGTCCAAGATCGACGTCACGCCGGACGGCACCCGCATGGTGATGATCGGCAACTTCCTCACCGCGGCCGGGCTCGACCGCGACCAGATCGCGCTGGTCAACCTGACCAGCACGAGCGCGACGGTCGACCCCAACTGGCGGACCGCGCGCTACACCGACGACTGCGGCTTCATGTCCTACGACTCCTACGTCCGGGACGTGGACTTCTCCGGCGACGGCGGCTACTTCGTGGTCGTCGCCACCGGCGGCCCGGCCGCCGGCTCGCTCTGCGACACCGCCGCCCGCTGGGAGACGGGTGCCACCGGCACCGCCGTGCAGCCGACCTGGATCGACTACACCGGCGGCGACACCCTGCTGTCCGTCGCCGTCACCGGCACGGCCGTGTACGTCGGCGGGCACGAGCGCTGGCTCAACAACTCCAACGGCCGCGACTTCGCCGGGGCCGGCGCGGTGCCGCGGCCGGGCGTGGCCGCGCTCGACCCCGCCAACGGCGTGCCGTTCTCCTGGAACCCGGGACGCAACCCCCGCGGCGCCGGGGCCTACGCGCTCTACGCCAGCCCGACCGGGCTGTGGGTCGGCAGCGACACCGACTTCATCGGCAACTTCGCGTACAAGCGCGGCAAGATGGCGTTCTTCCCGCTGGCCGGCGGCACCGCGGTCGGGCCCAACAGCACCGGCCGGCTGCCCGGCAGCGTGATCATCGGCGCGCCCCCGGCCGCACCGACCGGTGCGGTGTCGCTGTCCTACGACGGGACCACGGCCGGCGCCCCCGCGGCGCTGCCCGGCAGCGGGCTGGACTGGAGCACGGTCCGCGGCGCGGTCATGGTCGACGGCAAGGTGTTCTATGGCTCCGCCACCGACAGCAACCTCTACTGGCGGACGTTCGACGGCACCACGTTCGGCCCGGCCAACCTGGTCGATCCGTACAACGACCCGGCCTGGTCGACCGTCGACACCGGCTCCGGGCAGACGTACGTGGGCAAGAAGTCCGGGTTCTACGCTGAGATCCCGAACGTGACGTCGGAGTTCTACAGCGGCGGCCGGCTCTACTACACGCTGTCCGGGCAGACCGCGATGTTCTCTCGCTACTTCACCCCGGAGAGCGGGATCCTCGGCGCCGACCGGTTCACCGTGCCCGGCACGACCAACTGGAGCGACACCGGGGGCGCGTTCCTGGACGGCACCAACCTCTACCTCAGCTCCCGCAGCACCGGCACGCTGCGCCGGATCACCTTCTCCGGCGGCGTCTTCGGCACCACCTCGACGACGGTCAGCGGGCCGGCCGTGGACGGTCGGGACTGGCGGGGCAAGGCGCTCTTCCTGTCCACCGCCGGGGCCAACGCGGCCCCGCTGGCGGCGTTCACGACCAGCTGCGGCGGGCTGAGCTGCACCGTGGACGGCACCTCGTCCTCCGACCCGGACGGCACGGTCACCTCGTACGCCTGGACCTTCGGCGACGGTGCGACCGCGACCGGGCCGACGGCGACCCACGCGTACGGGTCGGCCGGGACGTACCCGGTCACGCTGACCGTGACCGACAACCGGGGCGGCACCGGCACGACCACGCGGTCGGTCACGGTCGCCGTGCCGACCACGGCGATCGCCTTCCGGGGCGCGGCCAACGCCAACGTCAACGCGGCCACGGCGGCGGTGACCGTGCCGCCGGCGGTGCAGGCCGGTGACGCGCTGGTGCTGACCGCGACGGTCAACTCCGACACCGTGACGGTCAGCGACCCGGCCGGCTGGACCCGGCTGGACAGGGCGAGCACCACGGGGATCCAGACCGTGGTGTGGTCCAAGGTGGCCACGGCCGCCGACGCGTCCGGCGCGGTCAGCACGACCCTCGGCGGCACGGTGAAGACGTCGCTGACCGTCGCGGCCTGGTCCGGGACGTCCGCGACGGCGCCGGTGGCGGCGTTCGCGCACGGCATCGACACGGTGACGACGGCGTCGCACACGACCCCGGCCGTCACCGTGGCGACAGCGGGCAGCTGGGTCGTGTCCTACTGGGCCGACAAGTCCTCGAGCACCACGGCCTGGACGGCGCCGGCCGGGCAGACCGTCCGCAATGTCTCGATCGGCACGCTGAGCGGGCGGGTCACCTCGCTGCTGACCGACGGGGGCACGGCGGTGGCGCCGGGCCCGGCCGGCTCGCTGACCGCGACCACCGACGCGGCCGGCACCAAGGCGACCACGCTGACGATCGTGCTGGCTCCGGCTTCCTGACCACCGACTGACCACCGACGACGGCCCCGGCGTACG
>DATDKW010000494.1:0-2471 GCA_036519715.1 Mycobacteriales bacterium | reverse complement strand
GATGCACGAGCCGCCGTTCATCGCCAACCAGCCGACCGAGGAGGCCGGCCACTACCGGCTGCGGGCCGGCAACACCATCGCGATCGAGCCGATGCTGGTGCTGGGCGCCGGCCGCTACAAGCACAAGCGCGACGGCTGGGCGGTCCGCACCGCCGACGGCTCCCGCGCCGCCCACGCCGAGCACACCGTCCTCGTCACCGACACCGGCGGCGAGATCCTGACCACGGCGTGAAAGGGCCCGGGGAGGTCCGCTGCCACGCCTCCCCGGGCCCCGTCCGTGCCCCCTACCGGAGCCCGGCGTCGACCGCGGTCATGAGCGTGCCGTCGTCACCGTCGAGCTCCCAGACCATCACCCGCCGAGCCCCTTGGTCTTCACGTACGCGGTCTTCTGCGCGATGACGGCCGGGTCGTCGTAGGACCACCAGTTGGTCCCGTCGTAGAGCCACAGGGCGCCGGTCGCGGTGTCCCGGAACCGGGTGCCGGCCCGGTTCTTCAGCACCTTGTAGTCCTCGATGCCGGCCTCCCAGGTGCCCTGGGCCGCGGTGCCGGGCTGGAACAACCCGTTGTCGGTGGTGCGCACCCCGGTCCAGCCCCGCCCGTAGAAGGGCACGCCCAGCAGCAGCTTCGCCGCCGGCGCCCCCTGGGACGTGTACGAGCTGATCGCCAGGTCGCCGCTGAACCTCACCGGCGACGGGTCGCCGGCCACCGGGAACAGGTTGCCCTGGTGCATCGTGGTCGACTCCCAGGCGCCGTGGAAGTCGTAGCCCTGCACGGTGCCCCAGTCGAGGTAGCTGAAGATCTGCGGCACCTCGAACCCGGCCGCGATCTTGGCCGGGTCGGCCGGCAGGAAGGTCGAGAGCGAGTAGTGCCGCCCCACGCTCGCCCCGTACGCGTCCAGCTGCCGCCGGAACTCCGCCGCCAGCAGGGTGAAGTTGTGCTTGTCGGCCGGCCGGATCACGTTGCCGACGTTGCCGTCGGAGCCGGGCCACTCCCAGTCGATGTCGATCCCGTCGAAGATGCCGAAGGCCGAGCCCGGCCCGCCGGACGGGTCGCCCTGGATCGGCGGCAGGTTGCCCTTGATGAACAGGTCGATGCAGGAGGACACCAGCGCCTGCCGGGACGCGCCGGTCAGCGCCGCGTCGGAGAAGCGTTGCGTACGGTCACGTGGTTGCCGGACTGGGTGAACGTGCCTTTCCCAGAGCGAGGTGACCCGGGCGGTCGACGGCAGGTCGAACTCCAGCGTCCAGCTGGCGGTGGCCGTCGTACCGGCGTTGACGATCCGGCTGCGCCGGTTACCGGCGGGCGGCCGGAACGAAGCCGGTCCGATACCGTCGGCTGGTGCCGAAACCCCTGGACCTGCCGTTCGACCCGATCGGGCGGGCGGGCGAGATCTGGGAACGGACCTGGGGCCCGGCCTCGGCCATGCGGGTGGCCACCTCGGTCATGCGGGTGCAGCAGATTCTGCTCGGCCGCTACGACGAGGTGCTGCGGCCGCACGGCCTGACCTTCGCCCGCTACGAGGTGCTGGTGCTGCTGCACTTCAGCCGGTCCGGTGCGCTGCCGCTGAAGGTGATCGGCAGCCGGCTCATGGTCCACCCGACCAGCGTCACCAACGCGATCACCCGGCTGGCCGCGGCCGGCCTGGTCGAGCGGCTGCCCAATCCGCGGGACCGGCGCGGCGCGCTGGCCTCGATCACCGACCACGGCCGGGAGGTGGTCGAGGCCGGCACCCGGGACCTGCTGGCCATCGACTTCGGGCTGGGCGCGCTGGACGAGCCGGCCCGGGACGGCGCCTTCGAGGCGCTGCGGGCGGTCCGGGCCGAGGCCGGCGACTTCCAGCAGAAGCCGCCCACCGAATCGGTCGAGTAGCTGCGAAAGTGACCTTTCCCGCCCCATCTGTGGCCCGGTTTAGTTGGACGTCCTAGTATCTCGGCATGGACGACATCGAGGTCGGACGCCGGCGCTGGCAGGAACGCTTCGACGCCGCCCGGAAGCGGGACGCCGACTTCACCACGCTGTCCGGGGTCGAGGTCGAGCCGGTCTACGGGCCGCCCGGGCCGGTGCCCGGGTTCGAGCGGATCGGCTGGCCGGGGGAGTTCCCGTTCACCCGCGGGCTCTACCCGGCCGGCTACCGGGGGCGGCCGTGGACCATCCGGCAGTTCGCCGGCTTCGGCAACGCCGAGCAGACCAACGAGCGCTACCGGCTGATCCTGGCCGAGGGCGGCGGCGGGCTGTCGGTCGCGTTCGACATGCCGACGCTGATGGGCCGCGACTCCGACGACCCGCGCGGGCTGGGCGAGGTCGGTCACTGCGGCGTCGCCATCGACTCCGCCGCCGACATGGAGATCCTGTTCCGCGACATCCCGCTGGACCAGGTCACCACCTCGATGACGATCAGCGGCCCGGCCGTCCCGGTCTTCTGCATGTATCTGGTGGCGGCCGAGCGGCAGGGCGTGGACATCCGCGACCTG
>DATDKW010000493.1:0-8146 GCA_036519715.1 Mycobacteriales bacterium | reverse complement strand
GGGTGGTGATCGCATCCGGAACAGCCGTCCGGGTCGCGCCGTCAGTAGCGGTCATGTCGGTTGCCTCCAGATCCCGATGTGACGGAACCGTAGGACCGCGCTGCTGCCGGCCGCATCACGCAGACCGCGTGAGGTAAAGGGGTTTGCGCCAATGGGCTGCGGGCTCGCTATCGATGGAGCTCATCGCGCGGGTTTGCTCGTACCAGCGGGCGTCGCGGGGCCGCGGCAATGACGATTCACCTGATCTGCGTGATGCTGGCGGCGTCTGCTCCGTCGCGCAATGGTTGAGCGGGTTGCCCGCCGACCCGCCGGTCCGGCTATCGGGCCCGCCAACCGAGCGAGGGAAGTGCCATGGCTATCGGACCGGTTCAGCTCATCGCGCTGGGCTTCACCCACCCCAAGTTTCGCGGCGAGATCATCGCCGAGCTCGCGCGACTCCGGCAGGGCGACACCGTACGGGTCATCGACGCGCTGGCGGTCTACAAGGACGCGGCCGGGGACATCGAGGTGGAGCACCTGAGCAACCTGTCGACCGACGAGGCGATCGAGGTGGGCAGCAAGATCGGTGCCCTGATCGGCCTCGGCATAGAGGGCGAGGAGGGGATGGAGGCCGGCGCGCTCGCCGGGGCCGAGATGTCGGCGGACGGCGTGCACGTCTTCACCAACGAGGACGCCTGGGACGTGCTCGAGGACATCCCGAACGACTCGGCCGCAGCGCTCGTCCTGCTCGAGCACCACTGGGCGGTACCGCTGCGCGACGCGGTCATGCGCGCCGGCGGCTTCCGGCTGAGCGACGGATTCATCAGCCCGCTCGACCTCGTCGACATCGGCCTGCTCTCGGCCGAGGAGGCCAAGGACCTGCACGAGCTGGAGACCGCCAGCGCAGCACGATGACCGGTCACGGGCACTGACCCGTGCGCCAACGACCACCATCCACCACGACGACCTGGAGGCAGAGATGTTCGGAGGACGCAGGGTTGCCCGGCGTACCAGCAGGCGGACCGCACGGCGCGTGTCGCGCCGGTGACCGGGCGAACGAACATGGGAGACGGCCGGCGGATCGTCGACGCCGGACGGCTGTGGACCGGCGGGCTCATGGCCGGGGTGGTGGCGGCCGGGGTGGCGGTCGTCGGGCTGCTGATCGCCCGCGGCATCCTCGACGTCGAGGTCCTCGTCAAGGAAGACGGCGAGCTGGTGAACGCCAACACCTGGTGGTACGCCGGCGCCGCGTTCCTCGCCGCCCTGGTGGCCACCGGGCTGCTGCACCTGCTGCTGCGGTCCGCCCCGCAGCCGTACCGCTTCTTCGGCTGGATCGTCGGCCTGGCTACCGCGATCGCGGCGCTCCTGCCGTACGCGACCGACGCCGAGCTCAGCTCCAAGGTGGCGACGTCCGTCCTCAACCTGGCGATCGGCCTGTGCATCGGCTCCATCGTCGGCGGCGTCGGGCGCACCGCGGCCCGCGTGCTGGACGAGCGGCCGCCCTCTCCCCCGTACTGACGCGGCGGGCAGCCGCCACAGATGGCCCCGCACGCCGCCAAACGAGAGGAGCGTCGCAGCATGGTCATAGCGCTGCTTGCCGTGCTCGGGGTCGATTTGATCGTGATCGTCGTTCTGCTCGGCGTCATGCTTACCCGCCGGCGCTGGGTCAGTCACCAGCCGGGCGCGTTCAAGGGTGCGATCCGCATCGTGGAAGGTGAGGTTCCGGGACTGGGACGCAAGTGGAAACGCGGCTATGGCCGCTGGGTCGGCGACGTGCTGGTCTGGACCAAGGCGCCGTTACTTTTTCGAAACGAGCTGGTGGCGGTAGACGGGCTTGCCGCAGAGGCCCGAGCAGCCGAGCCCGGCGAGGTCAAGCGGCTGGGGAAGGACCCCCTCATCGTGATGCTGGCGGCCGACGGTGGTGCACGCGTCGAGCTCGGCGTGCCACGAGAGGACCACGGGCGGGCGCTCGGGCCATTGGAGCCGCCGACCGCCGCAGCGTCAGAAGTCCTGCGAGAACCGGAGGGCGACCCGGCGAGACCGAGCTGATCCTAGGAACGTCCGGACCAGGACGATCGGCCCGAGCGTAGGAGCGCTGTTGAAGGTCTGGTCGACGGCGATCGTCAGTACGATGTCGGCGATGATCAGATTCTCCAGCCCAGCAGGATCGCCTGCACGCTCGCGGTGGAGCTCTCAACGGCGGAGATCTCGTCGGCAGTCGGATTGCTGGCGGGCTTCGAGCCGTTCCAGGCACGGGTCATCGAGATCGGTGCCACCAACACCACCACCAGAGCTGTCACCGCCCTAGGAGATTCCTGCGATTCGGCCAGCGAAACTCTGAGCTAGCCATGCCATAGCACGCCGAATTCAGACATTCGGGAGCGTCCCCCTCCACGCTGCTGGAAGAGGGGCGCTCTAAGTGGCCGGTTTACCGGCATCGGAGTTCATCCCCACGCCGAGGTGCCCGCCGTTGGCGGGCTGTATGGGGTAGGCGGGCTACGCCGCGAGGGGTACGGCTCAGGCAGCGGCCAGCGCGCAGGCGAGCCGCGCGAGGATGGACGCCGTGACCGGCCTCATGGACCTGGCCATCTTGGTATCGGCCGACAAGGACTACCGCTACGCACTGATACAGGTTCGTGATCTTCGCAAGATAGACCTTGAGGTCGCAATCTGGCAGGCGATCCCAGGCCGCAAGACCGTCGGTCGCATTGAGCTTCGCCCGGAACGCCAAATGAGCCGGAGATCGCCTGCCATCTGCTGGGGCGACACGACTTCGGCAAGCTCGAAGACAAGATCGACTACCGTACGCAGCCTGCCCCTTCCGACTGACCAGGCCGAGGCTCAATCTCTAACCGTCACTCCATAGCGAAGCGCAGACAGCACGCCCGGTCTCGTCCTCCACGCCGCCAACGGGCAGTACGGCGGCGGCTGTCGCGTCGAGCATGTCCGCCACCAGTGGGTCAGGCACCGCCCAGTCGGACGCGCGGAGGCTGACCCACTCGCGGCACGAGAGTGCGTTCGGGCAGGTGCCGTCAGCCCGGCGATGATCGATTCGTGAGGTGGTACCAGCGACTTGCCTCATGGCCGGACGAGTGGCTGATACTCGAGCGGCAGCGCTGGGACCATCTTCGGCTGCACGCCCTCGAGATCCTGGCGGATAAGTCGCCGGACTTCCATCGTGGCGGTTGCGCATCGGGGACCCAACTGCGTTCGATGCTCACGGCCGCCGGTGCCCAAGACGGCGGCCGCCTTCGTGAGGTGTTCAGACGGGTTCGGGGCTGGTCCCGCGGCTGAGGAGCTCGGTGGTCGCCGGTCCGGGATGGTCTGTGCGCAGGATGCGGCCGGCTAGCGCCCAGGCCCACAGCATGGGCAGCAAGGCGGCTCCGAGCGCGATGAGGCCGGACAGCGCGACCATGGCCGGCAGCCAGGTGGCGAGCAGCCATCCGGTGAGGCGTGGGCGGAAGCGGCGGCGCAGCAGGGCGATACCGAGGACCGTGGACCCGGCGACCGAGATCAGCAGTCCGGGGATGCCGAGGTAGGCGAAGGACTCGTTCATCCACGGCGTCCAGTAGTCCCCCACGATCGACGCGGTCGCGAGGACGTAGCCGGGAATGGCCAGGCGCCAGCCCCAGCGTTCGAGCCCGACCGGATCGCGGTGGCGGCGGACGGCGAACGCGCAGGCGGTCGCGGCCAGAAGGATCGGCAGCCACACCCGGCCGTAGGCGGTATAGACCGTCATGGGATCCGACCAGTCCAGCAGCGGCCGCAGCCATCGGGCGGCGGGTACTGCCCAGGAGCGGACGACCGCGCTGTCGAGGTCGCCGGCACCGTCCGCCGTCGCGAATCGGCTAAGGGCGTGGACCGGCGCGAGGACGGTGCCCGCGCATGCCGCGACGAGGGCGAGATATCCGGCCGCAGGGGCGGCGCTCGTTGTGCGCATGGGGAGTCCTCCTGAGGGAAACCGGGCCGGCTGGTGCCGGGTGAGTTCGACGCTAGGGACGCGCGGGCGGCCGGTCGTCCAGCCAGGTGCCGGTCCCCGGTCCACCCTGGTGCTGGCTGGGCGTCGACCCGTGGGTGGACGCCACCGACGCCGTCTGCGCCTACAGTCGGGACGTGCGGCGCTGGCCCGGTACGGACCTGCGGGATCTGCTGATCCCGCTGGGTATCGCCGTGGTCGCGACGGTCGAGGTGCTCTCGGTGGGTCCACCGAACGGGCCGGTCACGGTCGCCGTCGAGTGGGCTGCCTGCCTGCTGCTGGTGCTGCGTCGCCGGTGGCCGTTACCGGTGTGCGCGCTCGCTGGCGGCGTCCTTCTGCTGCCGCTGGTAGGACCGGCTGCCGACGACCTGACCGCGCCGGTCCTGATCGTCGGACTGGCGGGGTTCACTCTGGGTCGCCGGCTCCCGGACCTGCGCGGTGCGGTCGTGATGGCCCTGTTCCTGGCCCTGGTGCTGCGCAGCGTCTTTTCGGGTGTGCCTCCGAATGTGGGCGACGTGGTGTGGGTGTCCACGCTGTTGTTGCCGCCGTACGGCGTGGGGGTGTTCATCCGCAGCCTGGATGACCGGAACCGCCGCCTGGCACTGGAGCGGGAGCGGGCCGGGCGCGAAGCGGCCGCGGCCGAGCGCACCCGGATCGCCCGGGAGCTCCACGATGTGCTCGCCCACTCAGTGAGCGCCATGGTTGTCCAAGCAGCCGCTGCTGAGGATCTGGTCCGCACGGATCCGGACCGGGCGGCGGCCATCCTGCGCGACGTCACCTCGGTCGGGCGGCGAGCCCTGGCCGAGACCGGCCAACTGCTCCGGCTCATTCGCGACGACGACGAGCTCGGCCTGCACCCCGATCCCGGCCTCGACCGGCTGGACGACCTGATCGCCAGCGCCCGCCGCGGAGGGATCGACGTGAACCTCGCCGTCGAAGGCAGTCTCGCCGGCCTCTCGCCGACGATGGACCTGTCGGCGTACCGCATCGTGCAGGAGGCGCTGACCAACGCTGGCCGGCACGGCAGCGGCCCCGTGTCCGTCCGGCTGACGCGTACCCGCCATGCCGTCGAGATCATCGCAGAGAACCCGGTGGGAACAGCCGAGAGCACCGGGGGCGGTCTCGGCCTGATCGGAATGGCCGAACGCGTCGCCGTCCTGGGCGGCCGTATGGCGCATGGTCCGACCGGGGACGGCCGATATCGGCTCGCCGTATCCCTGCCCGCACCCGAGTCGGCCGTGGCGCCGGCGTCCACTGTGGAGCCTGCCCGATGACCTCGGTCGTGATCGCCGACGACCAGGAGCTCGTCCGGTCCGGGCTCCGACTCGTCCTGGAAGCCCGCGGCATCCGCGTCCTGGGCGAGGCACCCGACGGCCGGCGCGCCGTCGACGCGGTGCGTCAGCTCGCTCCGGACGTCGTCCTCATGGACGTGCGGATGCCGGTGCTCGACGGCATCGCGGCGACCCGCGAAGTCACTCGCCTCGGCGGACCCACCCGGGTGCTGGTGCTGACCACCTACGACCTCGACGAGTACGTTTATCAGGCGCTGCGAGCGGGCGCGGCGGGCTTCCTGCTCAAGGCGACCGCCCCCGACCGCCTGGTCGACGGCATCACGACGGTCGCAACCGGCGACGCGCTGTTGGCTCCCGCCGTGACCCGCCGGCTCATCGAACAACACATCCGCGGACCAGCGCCCACCGCCGGCGTACCGGCGGCCCTGCGCCAGCTGACCGACCGCGAACGGGAGGTGCTCGTCCTGCTCGCCCGCGGCCTGACCAACGACGACATCGCCGACGCGCTCGTCGTAGCCGGGACCACCGTAAAGACCCACGTGAACCGCATCTTCGCCAAACTCCGCCTCGACAGCCGCGCGCAAGCCGTCGTCCTCGCCTACGAAACCGGCCTCATCCGTCCCGGCGTACCGGAACCCCGCATCTGACGATCTGAGCTGTCTCACCGGCCGGACCACGTCTTCGGGCCGTTGGCAGCCGATTCCAGCGCTGAAGGGGCCGGAGCCTCGGCGTGTACGGATGGCGCAAGCCCTCGCCGGCCGGGTCTCAGTCGCTTTGCCCGCGTAGAGCGCGCCAATCGGCGGGCCCGACAGCACACGCTCATCGGCATGATCGGTAGCCCTGAGGGGTCGTACCGCGAGCTGGTCCCTTCGGTGCTGAGGCGCTGCGGGGATTACGGCGGTCAACGGCGGCTGAGCGTGGTGATCAGTTCGGCGGTGTCGGGGTCGAGCTGGCCGAGGGTGTGGTCCGGGCGCAGAACGAGCCGGCAGCCGTCCAGCCCGGCGTAGACGGCGTCGTCGTACCAGCCGCGGCGGAGGTACTCCAGCACGACGAAGCGCTGGTGCACTTGGCCGCACGCCCGGGCCGCCGGGAGGCGGTCGAGCCGAGCCAGCAGGGCGCCCAGGTCGCCACCGGAGACGGTGCGGGCGGACACCAGCTGCGGCATCCCCGGCCGCGCGGAGCGCCAGACGCAGATCCGGACGGCGTCCGGTGTCTTCGACCAGATCCGCCGGGCCGCGGCGGGTCGGGTGTGGGCCAGCGTGTCTCCGGCGAAGGCGTCGGTCCACATCTGCCCGCAGCCGGTGTCGATCGACTCCTGGCTCTGCTCCTGGTACAGCCGCGTCGCCGCGGTCTCCCGGAAGGGGAGCGTCTGCAGCGCCGCGAGGGCCTGACGCTGCGGCTGCCCGCAGATGTCGCGGGGAACCCGCGGGCGCACCGCTGTCCCGGATGCATCGACCAGCGCAAAGTACGGCGGCAGGATGAGGACCCCCGGGCACACCGTCTCCGGCGGGCGGTGCGCGTCGGGCCGGCGCAGCGCCGCCACCAGCTCGACCGCATCCGTGTCGGCCCGCTCCTCGATCCGGAACCACCACCGGCCCTGCCCGGACACCGCCCGCTCCTGGTCACCGCAGCGGAGCACCCAGGCGGTCGTGAAGCCCTCCGGGAGAGGCTGCTCGGTCTGCGGTGCCGGGAGCTGTGGCCCTGTCGGGCAGTGCACCGCGGCCCGGTCGGCCGCGGCCGGCGCGGCCGCCGCGGCACGGGCAGGGTCATCGGCAGGGCGCGAACCGCAGGCTGTCACCGCCAAAACCACCGCAACCGCAACTGCGAGCCCCGATGACAGGCCTCCCCCGGTCCAGCGCACCCTGACCATGGCGCCACCTCCGTCCGCGCCCCGCAGCACCGGTCGGACGCAGCGTCCGCGCCCGAAGTTCCCAACATGGGGATGCTCGGCACAGCACAGGCAGCGTCCCCATGCAGGCCTCCGAGAGTAGGGCGAGCCGCGCACGGCAGCGGGGCCGCGTCCCGCACACAGGGCGGCAAGGTCGCGCGGAGCGCGCACGGCGGCATGTCAGCGCGTCTCGCGTTGCCATCGGCCAGAGGATGGGGCGTGGCCGCCGACGGGGATCCAGTGGGACCGGGCGCGCCCGCTCATCGCCTACGATTCCTGGATGCCGGTGGATGTGACCACCCGGACGGACATCGACCGCCCGCGCTCGGAGGTCGCCGCATACGCCTGCGACCCGGACAACGCCACGGCGTGGTACGAGAACATCACCTTGGTCCGGTGGGAGTCGCCGCCGCCGCTCGCGGTGGGTTCCAGGATCGCGTTCGTCGCGCGGTTCCTTGGGCGGGCCCTCACCTACACCTACGAAGTGCGGGAGCTGATCGCCGGCGAGCGGCTGGTGATGAGCACAGCGCAAGGCCCGTTCCCGATGGAGACGACCTACAGCTGGGAGGACACCGCCTCCGGAGGCACGCAGATGACGCTACGCAACAGGGGAGCGCCGGCCGGCTTGACCACCCTCGCCGCCCCGATGCTCTCGGCCGCGATGCGCCGGGCGAACCGCAAGGACCTCGCCCGGCTCAAGGCTCTGCTCGAGACCGGCGGCGCCAGCCAGCGGTGACCTAACCACGCTGGCGGTGCGGCCGACACCGGTAGAGCGCCCCGCGGCCTGTGCGCGCGGCCCGCCGAGCTAGTCGCGGCCGGTCATGAGTCGGGGGCACTGAGGTGGTCAGCCGCCGTCGCGGGTCGCGGCGTTACCGAGCAACCACACGCCTCCTGGTAGGCGCTGATCGCGCATCTCCCGGCAGTCTCGATGGCGGATGGAGGCTGTCGAGGACTGTGGTTCCGCGGCTAAGGTCGCCGGGTGGGGAACCGACAGTTTGATCTCAAGACGGT
>DATDKW010000492.1:0-5342 GCA_036519715.1 Mycobacteriales bacterium | reverse complement strand
CGACTCTCGCCGCCGCGGTCGAGATCGCGGAGGCGGCGGCCAGGGCGGAGGGCGGCGACAGCGTCGGGGAGCACCTCGGTGTGCGGGCCGACGCCGACCGGGTGCTCACCCACTTCTTCGCCGCCACCCTGCCGGGATACGGGGGCTGGCGCTGGGCGGTCACGCTGGCCCGGGCGTCCCGGTCGCGGGCGGTCACGGTGGACGAGGTCGTGCTGCTGCCGGGCGACGGCGCGCTGCTGGCGCCGGAGTGGGTGCCGTGGTCGGAGCGGCTGCGGCCGGGCGACCTCGGGGTCGGCGACGTGGTGCCGACGCCCGCGGACGACGACCGGCTGGTCCCGGCCTACCTGCTCTCCGACGACCCGGCGGTCGAGGCGGTCGCGTTCGAGCTGGGGCTGGGCCGGGCCCGGGTGATGTCCGCGCTGGGCCGGGACGACGCGGCCGAGCGCTGGTATGCCGGCGACGGCGGCCCGAGCACCGCGATGGCGGCGCACGCGCCCGGCCGCTGCGGCACCTGCGGGTTCTACCTGCCGATCGAGGGCTCGCTGCGGGCCGTGTTCGGCGTCTGCGGCAACGTGCTCTCGCCCCGGGACGCGATGGTCGTCTCGGCCGACTCCGGCTGCGGGGCCCACTCGGAGGCGCTGGTGCAGCCGCCGGCGCCGGCCTTGCTGCCGGTCCCGGCCTTCGACGACGGCGTCGACATCGAGCGTGTCTGATCCGTTCGGGACCGCCGCCGTACGGGACCGGGTGCTGGCCGCGTGGACGGCGTCGCCGGCCCGGTTCCGGGAGGACGCGAACGCCGAGCAGGACCTGACCCACGGGGCGTACCGGGACCGGCTGCTGGTGGAGCTGGCCCAGAACGCGGCCGACGCCGCCGCCCGGGCCGGCGTGCCCGGGAGGTTGCGGCTGTCGCTGGTGGACGGCTCGCTGTGCGCGGCGAACACGGGCGCGCCGCTGGACCGGGCCGGGGCCGAGGCGCTGGCCACGCTGCGGGCGTCGGCCAAGCGGGACGGTGACAGCGTCGGGCGGTTCGGGGTCGGGTTCGCGGCGGTGCTGACCGTGACGGACGCGCCGTCGGTGCTGTCGACCTCGGGTGGCATCCGGTTCTCGGCCGACCGGACCCGGGCGGTCGTGGCGGAGGTGCCGGCGCTGGCGGCCGAGCTGCGCCGGCGGTCCGGGCAGGTGCCGGTGCTGCGGCTGCCGTGGCCGGCAGACCCGCTGCCGCCGGGGGACTGGGACACCGAGGTGCGGCTGCCGCTGCGCCCGGACGTGGTCGATGCGGTCCGGGCGGCACTGTCCACTCTGGACCCGGTGCTGCTGCTGGCGCTGCCGGCGCTGCGCTCCATCGACGCCGACGGCCGCCTGCTGACCCGCGAGGACGATCCGGCGGGATCGGGGGGCCCCGTCGGGCGGCCGGAGTCGGCCCGGCCGGAAGAGCTGCGGACGGTGGTGCTGCGGGACGGCGCGGCCTCGTCGCGCTGGGTCGTCCGGTCCGCGAGCGGCCTGCTGCCGGCCGACCTGCTGGCGTCGCGTCCGGCCGAGGAGCGGGACCGTCCGGAGTGGACGGTCAGCTGGGCCGTGCCGGTGTCGCCGGCCGGGCTGCCGGTGGCGCCCGCGACCCGCCCGGTGGTGCACGCGCCGACCCCGACGGATGAGGCGCTGTCGCTGCCGGCCGTGCTGCTGGGCACGTTCTCGCTCAGCTCGGACCGGCGGCACGTCGTCCCCGGGCCGGTCACCGACCTGCTGGTGGCCGCGGCCGCGGCCGCGTACGCGGAGCTGGTCGCGGGCTTGCCGCCGGCCCCGGCCGTGCTCGACCTGGTGCCCCGGCCGCAGCTGGCGGCGGCCGAGCTGGACGCGGCCCTGGCCCACGCCGTCCTCGCCGCCCTCCGCACCACCGCCTGGCTCCCGCTCGTCGCCGCCGAGGAGCCGGTGGACCGGGTGCGGCCGGGGGACGCCGTGGTGGTGGACGCGGCCGTCCCGGACCTGGTGGATGCGCTGGCCGACCTGGTGCCGGGCCTGCTGCCGGCCGACTGGTCCGGGCGCGGCCGGGCCGCCGCGCTGACCGCGCTCGGGGTGCGCCGGCTCAGCACCGCCGACGTCGTCGAGCTGGTCGCCGGCGCCGACCGCCCGCCGCCCTGGTGGCGCGCCCTCTACGCCGCGCTGGCCGACCGGCCCGACCGGGAGTCGCTGGCGGCGTTGCCGGTCCCGCTGGCCGACGGCCGCACCGTCACCGGCGCCCGCGGCGTGCTCCTGCCCGACGCCGACCTGCCGGCCGCGGCCGCGTCCGCGCTGGGCCTGCGGATCGTGCACCCGGACGCCGCCCACCCGCTGCTGGTGCGGCTGGGCGCGACCCCGGCCACGGCCCGCGGCGTCCTCGCCGACGAGCGGGTCCTCGCCGCCGCGGCCGAGTCGTACGACGAGGAGGACCCGGAGCCGGTCGCCGAGGCCGTGCTGGCCCTGGTCCGGGGCGCCCGGCTGGGCCCGGGCGAGATCCCGGAGCTGGCCGAGCTGGCCCTGCGGGCCCGGGACGGCGAGTGGTACCCGGCGGGCGAGCTGCTCCTGCCCGGCTCCCCGCTGGCGACCGTGGTCGCGGACGACGCCCCGTTCGAGACCGTCGCCGACGACCTCCTCGACCGGTACGGCCCGGACACGCTGGCCGCCGTGGGCGTGCTGCGGACGTTCGCGGTCGTGCGCACCGGCGAGCTCGACCTGGACCCGGACGCCGCCGACCACGACCTGGACGGCGAGGCCGAGTGGAGGGAGGCGGTGCTGGACCGGTTCCTGCCGCAGCCGGTGCCGCCCCGGCTGGCCGCCTTCACCGCCGTCCGCGACCTGGACCTCGTCGCGGACTGGGAGCGTGCGATCCCGCTGCTCACCGGCACCAGCCCGACGGTGGAGGTTCAGCTCGCGGACGGCTCACACCGCACGGCACCGTCGTACACCACCTGGTGGCTGAGTACCCACCGGACGCTGGGCGGACGCCGTCCGGACCGGCTGCGGACCCCGGACGCCACCGACCTCGAGGGCCTGTACGACCCCGCGCCCGGCGACCCGGACACGCTGGCCCTCCTCGGCGTGGCCGCCGGGCTGGACGACGTGCTGGCCGACCCGGACCGGGCCCTCGACCTGCTCGACCGCCTGGGCGACCCGGCCCGGACCGTGCCGCCCGCGATCCTGCCGACCATCTACGCCCGGCTGGCCCTGGTGCTCGGGGACGCGGCCGAGCCGCCGGACCGGGTCCGGACCGCGCCCGGCACCACGGTGCCGCGGGCGGAGGCGGTGGTCCTGGACCGGCCGTACCTGCTGCCGCTGCTGACCCGGACCCCGGTTCCGGCCGGAGCGGCCGCCGGGCCGGTCGCCGACCTGCTCGACCTGCCGACCGCGAGCGAGCTGCTCGGCGACCCGGTGCCCGCCGGCGAGCCCCGTCGCCGCCGGCCCTGGGCCGACGTGCCGGGCGCCGCCCTGGCCGCGGCCCGGTGCGGGGCAGCGGTCCCGGACGCGGTCGTGGTCGAGCACGACGCGCTCACCGCCGGTGGCGTCCCGGTCGGGTGGTGGCCGGCCGGGCGTACCGATCACACCGACGGCAGCCCGGACGCGCTCGGCCGCGCCCTGGCCTGGCGGCTCGGCGCCTGGCCGGCCCGCGCCGCCGCTGCCGAGGCCCTGCGCCACCCCGGCGACGAGGCGCTCGCGCGGGAAGACGCGCTGGGCTAACCCCGGCGGGTGCGGCTCAGGAACGCGCCCAGCAGGCCCAGCAGGAATCCGGCCGCGCAGGTCTGCAGCCACAGCCCGTGCCCGTCCCGGAAGAACAGCAGGACCACGAAGGCGATCAGCCACAGCGCCTCGCCGATCATGACCAGCGCGAAGGTGTCGACCTCCAGCGGCGCGGGCGACGGCCGCAGCCCTGCGGGCGCCCGCCCGTCCGCCGGTCGGCCGGCGGCCCCGGTCTCCGCCGAGCGGCCGGCGGCGCCGGTTTCCGCCGGTCGGCCGGCGGCGCCGGTTTCCGCCGGTCGGCCGGCGGCGCCGGTGTCCGCCGGTCGGCCGGCGGCCCCGGTTTCCGCCGAGCGGCCGGCCGTCCCGGTTTCCGCCGGGTGACGCCGGGAAATTTCCTCGGGTGACGGATTGGCGGGCGGGGACACGTAGGCCAGGCTATCGGCCGTGACCACCACCGACGTGCACCCGCGGACCGAGGCGAGCTCGCTGGACCGCTACTTCCGGATCACCGAGCGCGGGTCGACGGTCCGCCGCGAGGTTCGCGGCGGGCTCGTCACGTTCATGACCATGGCGTACATCGTGGTGCTGAACCCGCTGATCCTCGGGCTGGCCCCGGACGGGGACGGGCGGACGCTCGGCATCCCGCAGGTCGCCGGTGTGACCGCGCTGGTCGCGGCGGTGATGACGGTGCTCATGGGCGTCATCGGCCGGATGCCGATCGCGCTCGCGACCGGCCTGGGGCTGAACGCGTTCCTCGCGGTCGCCGTGGCCAGCCGGATGTCCTGGGCCGACGCGATGGGCCTGATCGTGCTGGAGGGCATCGTCATCACCGTGCTGGTGCTGACCGGCTTCCGGGTCGCGGTCTTCCGGGCCATCCCGGGCCAGCTCAAGACCGCGATCGCGGTCGGCATCGGGCTCTTCCTGGCCCTGATCGGACTGGTCGACGCGGGCATCGTGCGGCGGACCGGGGCCGGCCCCGTCCCGGTCCAGCTGGGCGCCACCGGCAGCCTGCGCGGCTGGCCGGTGCTGGTGTTCGTGCTCGGCCTGGCCATCACCGCGATCCTGGTCGCCCGCAAGGTCCGGGGCGCGATCCTGCTCGGCATCCTGGCCGCGACCGTCATCGCGCTGATCGTGGACGCGATCGCCGACCCGGGCCCGGCCGTCGGCGCGGACGGCGCGGTCAACCCGTCGGGCTGGCAGCTGACGGTGCCGACCTGGCCGGACAAGATCGCCGGCCTGCCCGACCTGTCGCTGATCGGCAACTTCTCGCTGTTCGGCGGGTTCACCCGGATCGGCATCCTGGCCGCGGCCCTGGTCGTCTTCACCCTCATGCTGGCCGACTTCTTCGACACGATGGGCACCGTGGTCGCGATCGGCGCCGAGGCCGGGCTGCTGGACGAGGAGGGCAACCCGCCGGACGTGCAGCGGGTGCTGCTGGTCGACTCGCTGGCGGCCGCGGCCGGCGGCGCCGCCAGCGCGTCCAGCGCCACCAGCTACGTGGAGAGCACGGCCGGCGTCGCCGACGGGGCCCGGACCGGGCTGGCCAGCGTGGTCACCGGGCTGCTGTTCGTGCTGGCCCTGTTCCTGACCCCGCTGGTCTCGCTGGTGCCGTCGGAAGCGGCCACGCCGGCGCT
>DATDKW010000491.1:0-9489 GCA_036519715.1 Mycobacteriales bacterium | reverse complement strand
GGCGACGCTCGCGCTGCTGCACCGGGTCGAGGAGGTCCTCGACGTCGAGGTGCCGCTGGCCAACCTGCCCGAGCAGGCCGACGAGTGGCAGAAGCTGGTCGACGAGATGGCCAACGAGGACGACGACGTCACCGAATACGTCCGCACCCTCGAGGAGCGGGAAGGCGACACCGAGATGCCGCAGGCCAGCGGGGACGCGATCGCCAAGGACTTCGAGCGCTACCTCCGCCGCCGGCAGCCCCCCGGGCGCTCCAGCGGCGCCGGCTAGATCCGGGGCCGTACGGACTTCCTTTGTTATTGATCGAGGCCATGTGATCTGTGACACTCCGCTGTCGCCGCAATCCGGTGACAGCGGGGAGGACGATCATGCTCAACGGGGTGCTCATGATCATCATCGTGGTGATCGTCGGCGGTTATCTGGTCTCGGGTTACCTGCACCCGTTCCGGCCGTGCCGCAGCTGCAAGGGGACGGGTGTGCACCGCGGGTCGATCTACCGCAGGTCGACCCGGAGCTGCACCTCCTGCGGAGGGCGGGGCCGCTTGCGCCGCGCCGCCGCACCACGCGCAGGCCAGGCCTTCGGCGAAACCCGCCGCCGCTAGATCCGGCGGCAGCCGGTCCGGCGGCCCCATATCCGGCGGCGGCCGGTCCGGCGGTCCTGGATCCGGCGGCGCCAGGTCCAGCGGCCTAGGTCCGGCGGCGCTAGGTCCGGCGGCTCTGGCTCGGGTGGCGGGTCGGTGGCGGCTGGTCCGGCGGCCCTAGGTCCGGCGGCGGCCGGTCCGGCGGCGGGTCAGGTGGCGCCACGCTGGCGCATGGTGCTCCGCCCGCTCCTCCCCAGCCGCCCCGCGCCGGCCGCCGACCGCGTCGGTGGCCGGGTCTCGGCCGTGGTGGGCGGCGGCGGCGGGGGCTGGTGGTGCGGTTGCCGGCGTGGGGATGCGGGTCGGCCGGGGTCAGGGGTGGGTGAAGGCGAGGAAGGCGGAGCCGGCGGCCGGGCGGGGGCGGTCCTGGTCCGGCAGGGCCCGCAGGCGCGCCAGCGCGACCGGCGACTCGCGGGCCCAGAGCGCGTCGTCGACGTCCCACATCCAGGAGATCGAGCGGGCCTCGACCAGGTCGGCCGCGGTGCGCGGGGTGGTGCCGACCTCCGGCCCGTCGGCCCGCCCGGACGGCGCAAACCCGGCCTCCGCCGCGAGCCGGATGACGAACGGCACGTCGACGATGCGGCGGCGGCCGCCGACCCGGTCGTGCAGGCGGTCCATCTCCGCGGGCACGTCCCCGGCCACCGTTCCCGGGAACGCGGTCGTCACCATCACCCCGCCGGGCCGCAGCACCCGGGCGACCTCGGCCAGCGTGGCCGGGATGTCGCCGACCAGGTGCAGGACGTGCACCAGGCAGACGCCGGCGACCGTGCCGGTGCCGACCGGCAGCCGCCGCGCGTCCCCGACCGCCAGCCGGCCCGGGATCCGCGTGCGGGCGGCGGCCAGCATCGGCAGCGACAGGTCCACCCCGACCGGCGGCCGGCCCAGCTCGGCCAGCCCGGCGGCGATCAGCCCGGTGCCGACGCCGATCTCCAGCACCGGGTCGGCCGGCAGCCACGGGGCGATCACGGCCGCGACCTGCCGTCCCCGCTCCATCCCGCCGCGGGTCTCGTCGTACGAGCCCGCGATGCGGTCGAAGACGACCGACTCCCCGCTCACCGGATCAGAGCGCGACGCCGAGCAGGGCGTCGGCGAGGTCGCGGATCAGGGCCGGCGCCGACGCCGACGGGCCGCCCCGGGTCAGCGCCTCGTCGGCCCAGCGGTCGATCGCGGCCAGGGCGGCCGGCGTGTCCAGGTCGTCGGCGACCCGGTCCCGCACCCGGTCCAGCACCGGCTCGGCCGCCGGCCCGGCGTCCAGCGCGACGGCCGACCGCCACCGGGCCAGCCGCCGCTCGGCGGCCTCCAGCGTGGCCGGAAACCATTCCCAGTCGGCCCGGTAGTGCTGGCTCAGCAGCGCCAGCCGGATCGCCATCGGATCGGTGCCGCCTTCGCGCAGCGCGGACACCAGCACCAGGTTGCCGCGCGACTTCGACATCTTCTCGCCGTCGAGCCCGACCATCCCGGCGTGCACGTACGACCGGGCGAACGGCCACTCCCCCGTCGCCACCTCCGCGTGCGCGGCCGACATCTCGTGGTGCGGGAAGATCAGGTCGCTGCCGCCGCCCTGCAGATCGAACGACATCCCGAGCCGGCCCGACGCGATCGTCGAGCACTCGACATGCCAGCCCGGCCGCCCCGGGCCCAGCTCGGAGTCCCAGGACGGCTCCCCCTCCCGCCGGCCCCGCCACAGCACCGGGTCGAGCGGGTCCTTCTTGCCGGGCCGGTCGGGGTCGCCGCCGCGCTCGGCCGACAGCGCCCGCATGGCCGCGACGTCCAGCCCCGACTCGTAGCCGAACCGCGGCGCGGAGCCGACCGAGAAGTAGACGTCGTCCTCGACCTGGTAGGCCGCGCCCAGGTCGAGCAGCCGCCGCACCATCGGCACGATGTCCGGGATGGCCTCGACCACGCCGATGTAGTGGTCCGGCGGGAGCACCCGCAGCGCGGTCATGTCCGCCCGGAACAGGTCGATCTCGCGCTGCGCCAGCTCGGTCCAGTCGATCCCGTCCCGGTCGGCCCGCTCCAGCAGCGGGTCGTCGACATCGGTGACGTTCTGCACGTAGAGCACGTCGTGGCCGGCATCCCGCCAGGCCCGCTGGACCAGGTCGAAGGTCAGGTACGTCGCGGCGTGGCCGAGGTGGGTGGCGTCGTAGGGCGTGATGCCGCAGACGTACATCCGAGCGGTCGTGCCGGGGGCGGTCGGGCGGAGCTCGCCGGTGGCGGTGTCCCACAGCCGCAGCGGGCGGCCGCGGCCCGGTAGCCGGGGGACGGGCGCGCCGGGCCAGGACTCCATGCCCGCCACCCTACCTACGGCCGGTGATCACCCTGGGGGCGGCGAGGTCGGTGTTGTCCACCACCACACCGGCCCGCCCGGCCGGGTCGCAGGCGGCGGTGTAGATCTCCCACGCGCCCTCGTACCGGCGGTTGCGCGGGTCGTCGGGGTCGGCCGGGGCGCCGTCCCGGACGACCATCCGGGCCAGTCGGGTCGCCATGTCGACGTGCAGATAGACCGAGAACGACCAGAACGCCGCCAGCTCGTCCCGGAGCAGGAAGACCCCGTCCACCA
Source organism: Mycobacteriales bacterium (assembly GCA_036519715.1). GTDB lineage: Bacteria > Actinomycetota > Actinomycetes > Mycobacteriales > CADCTP01 > CADCTP01. The sequence goes on along the minus strand of DATDKW010000491.1, from coordinate 6,293 downwards.
CCAGCACCGTGCCGGCCGGAACGCTCACCGCCGGCTCGTCCCGGGAGGCGTCGGTCCGCACGTCGTGCACCGCCGGGCGGACCGGGCGCCCGGCGCGGAACGGCTCCAGCAACTCCCCCGCCAGCCGCGGATAGTCGTACGCGTCCAGCCAGTAGCCGGTGGGCGAGTGCGGGCCGCGCCGGTAGCGCCGCGCCCGCAGCCGGTGGAAGTCGTCCACCGACGCCCGCAGCACCGGCCGGCCGGACCGGCGCAGCGCGACCGCGAGCTCGTCCGCGAACACGGTCTTGCCCGCCCCGCTCGGGCCGTCGACCGCGACCCGGACCCGGTCCCCGGGCGGCACGCCGGCCGCGACCGCGGCCATGACCTCGTTGCGCACCCGGCCTAGGGTTCCAGAGATGGAGGAGATGGCCCGCGCCCTGTCCGCGATCGACGGCGTCGCCGGGGTCACCCTCGGCGGCTCGCAGGCCCGCGGCACCGCCGACGCCCACTCCGACGTCGACCTCGGCGTCTACTACCGCGGCGACCTGGACGTGTCGGCCGTGCGGGCGCTGGCCCGCGCCGCCGATCCGCAGAGCGAGGTGAGCGAGCGCGGCGGCTGGGGCCCCTGGGTGAACGGCGGCGCCTGGCTCACCGTCGACGGCACCAGGGTCGACTGGATCTACCGCGACCTCGACCGGGTGGAGCGGATCCGGGCCGACTGCGAGGCCGGCCGGGTCGAGTGCCACTTCCAGATCGGCCACCCGCACGGCTTCTGGAGCTCCGCGTACGTGGCCGAGCTGGCCCTGGCCCGGATCCTGGCCGACCCGGACGGGGCGCTCGACGCCGCCCGCCCGAGGACCTACCCGGACGCGCTGGGCGCGGCGCTGAGCGAGCGCGGCCGCTGGGAGGCGGACTTCGTGCTGGCGGTGGCGGAGAAGGGCGCCAGTCGCGGCGACGTCGCCTGGGTCGCGGGCTGCCTCTACCGGGCGGCCGGCTGCCTGAGCCAGGCCCGGCACGCCGAGGCCCGGGCGTGGGTCACCACCGAGAAGGGCACCGTCGCCCCCGACCTGGCCGCGGCCCTGGCCCACATCGGCACCACCCCGGCCGAGCTGCACGCCGCCATCGACCGCCTCCGCGCCCTCGGGTGACGGGAGCCTGGAACGCGGCTGGCTAGAACGGCGGCCAGGGGATGGCGGGCCAGTCGCCGGACGGCTCCGGGTAGCGCCGCTCCCGCAGCATCCGGTCCACCCGCCGCCGCACCGCCACCACCTCGCGCCGGGTCAGCAGCGCCGACAGCGCGTCGCCCACCGCCCCCTCCAGCAGCGCCCGGAACTCCGACAGCGTGTCGACGGCCTCGTCCGGCAGCGGGTCGCCGGCCCAGGACCACAGCACGGTGCGCAGCTTGTCCTGCTGGTGGAAGGACACGCCGTGGTCCACGCCGTAGACGTGGCCGCCGGGCATCGGGATGAGGTGGCCGCCCTTGCGGTCGGCGTTGTTGACGATCGCGTCGAACAGCACCATCCGGCGCAGCGGCGGCAGGTCGTCGCGGATCAGCCGGGCCAGGTCGACGGTCTCATCGCCGTCCATCCACAGCTGCACCATGCCCTCGCCGTACGGCCCGTCGCGCAGCACCGTGGGGGGAACCACGTTCCAGCCCAGCGCGGTCGACACGACGTAGGCGGCCACCTCGCGCTGGGCCAGCGTGCCGTCCGGGAAGTCCCACAGCGGCCGCTCGCCCCGCACCGGCTTGTAGACGCAGGCGGTGGTGACGCCGTCGCCGCTGAGCGCGCAGTAGAGGGTGGTGTTGCTGGCGTCGACCAGGCGCCCCTCGACGGACAGCGACCCGGTGCGCAGCAGGTCGAGCGCCTCGGCGACGTCCAGCGTCATGGGTTGGTCCTCCACGGCACCAGTCTGCCGCGTGGATGTTTCAGGCGCCGCCCGAGGGCGGCGGGCCAGGCCGCGGTGGCGGGGCGTCAGGCCGCGGTGGCGCGGCGGTAGCCGTTCTGCCGGGGGCAGATGTGGCCGTTGGCGTCCAGCGGCAGTCCGCACAGCGGGCACGGCGGCCGCCCGGCCGACACCACCCGGCGGGCCCGCTCCACGAACGCCCGGGCCTCGGCCGAGGTGATCCGGACCCGCAGCACGTCCGGGCCCTCCTCGACGTCCTCCAGGATCGTGGACTCGTCGGCCGGCTCGTCGCCGGCGGCCTGGGCCTCGACCACGACCAGCTCGGCCTCGCCGTCCCAGGCCAGGCCCATCGCCCCGACCCGGAACTCCTCGTCCACCGGGGTGTCCAGCGGCTCGTTGTCGTCCCCGGGCGGCGCGGTCTCGGCCACCGCCACCCCGAGCCGGCGCTGGACCTCGCCCAGCAGCTCCTCGAGCCGGTCGGCCAGCAGCGCGACCTGCACCTTCTCCAGCGAGACGCTCACGGTCCGGCCGGAGCCGGTGGCCTGCAGGAAGAAGGTGCGGTCGCCGGGCTGGCCCACGGTCCCGGCAACGAAGCGGGCGGGCCGGTCGAAGAGGTGAACCTGTCGTGGCATCGCCTCGACAGTCTACTCCGGGCGTGATCAGCCCGGACCCGCGCCGCCGCCCACGGCGGCATCGGCGGCGGCCTTGCGGGAGCGCCGCTTCCGCTTCGGCGGCGGCATCAACGCGGCCACGTCGCCGCCGGTGTCGTTGACCCGCAGCACGAACGGCCGGGTGTCGGTGTAGCGGACCACCGACACCGAGCACGGGTCGACGACCAGCCGCTGGAACAGGTCCAGGTGCAGCCCGAGCGCGTCGGCCAGCACCGCCTTGATGATGTCGCCGTGGCTGCAGGCCAGCCAGACCGCGTCGGGGCCGTGGGCGGCGGTGATGCGCGCGTCCCAGTCCCGGACCGCGGCCACGGCCCGGGCCTGCGCGGTGGCCAGCCCCTCCCCCGCATCGCCGGGGAAGACGGCCGCGGACGGGTGCGCCTGCACCACCCGCCACAGCGGCTCCTTGGCCAGCTCCTTCAGCTGCCGCCCGGTCCAGTCGCCGTACCGGACCTCGACCAGGCCCGGCTCGACCTGCGCGGTGAGGTCCCGGCCGGACAGGATCGCGCCCGCCGTCTCCAGGCAGCGGTCCAGCGGGCTGGTCACGACGGCGGCGAGCGGCACCGGGGCCAGCCGGGCCGCGACCGCCGCCGCCTGGGCCACGCCGCGCTCGTCCAGGTGCAGGTCGGGGGTGTGGCCGGCCAGCACCGGCCCGGTCATCGCGGTGAGGCCGTGCCGGACGAAGACGACGGTGGACACCGCGCAACCTTAGTTTGCGGCAGGGTACGGACCTGTCGTGGCTGAGGACGAGAGCACCGGCACCGTCATCGTGGCGTTCGTCGCGAATCTCGCGATCGCGGCGGCCAAGATCACCGCCGGGATCATCGGCGGGTCCAGCGCGATGCTGGCCGAGGGGGCGCACTCGGTCGCCGACACCACCAACCAGGTCTTCCTGCTGGTGTCGCTGAAGCTAGGCCGCAAGGAGGCGGACGACACCCACCCCTTCGGCTACGGCAAGGAGCGGTTCTTCTGGTCGCTGCTGGCCGCGGTCGGCATCTTCGTCTCCGGTGCCGTCTTCTCCATCTACGAGGGCGTGCACGGCCTGCTGTCCGGCGAGTCCGAGGTCGCCGGCTACCTCCTGTCGTACGCGGTGCTCGGCGTGTCCTTCGTGGCCGAGGGAACCTCCTGGCTGACGGCCGTACGGCAGCTGCGCCGGGAGGCGAAGGAGGCCGGGCGCGGGATGTTCGAGCACGTCCGGCTGTCCTCCGACCCGACCGTGAAGACGGTGTTCTCCGAGGACACCGCCGCGCTGGTCGGCCTGGTCCTGGCCGCGGCCGGGTTGGGCCTGCACCAGCTCACCGGTGACGCGTACTGGGACGCCGGGGCGGCGATCGCGATCGGCGTGCTGCTGGCCGTCGTCGCGTACGTGCTGGGCCGCGACACCAAGGAGATGCTCATCGGCGAGTCCGCCCCGGCCGAGCTGCGGGAGGGGATCCGGCAGGAGCTGGACGACAACCCCGAGGTCGACCGGGTGGTCGAGGTCCGCACGATGCTCATCGGCCCGGAGGCGGTGCTGGTCGCGGCCCGGCTGGACATGGACGACGCGCTCGGCGCGTCCGACGTCGAGGACCGCACCGACGCGATCGCCGAGGGGCTGCAGAAGCGGTTCCCGCAGGTCCGCGAGGTCTACCTGGACGTGACCTCGCGGCCGGGCACTCAGGTCGCGGCGACCACGCCGGAGGCCAGGAGCGCCAGCAGCACCGCGCCCAACGCGACCCGGTAGGCGATGAACACGGTGAAGTCGTGCCGGGTGACGAAGCGCAGCAGCCAGGCCACGGAGAAGTACGCGACCACGAAGCTGACCACCGTGGCCACCAGCGTGGCCGGCCAGCCGACGCCGGAGGAGATGTCGCCGGCGGCGCTGACCCCCTGCAGCACCCCGGCCGCGGTCAGCGCCGGCACCGACAGCATGAACGACAGCCGGGTCACCGCCACCCGGTCCAGCCCGCGCAGCAGGCCGGCCGTCATCGTCGCGCCCGACCGGGACACCCCGGGCACCAGCGCCAGGCACTGGGCCGTGCCGATGATGAGCGTGTCCCGCCAGGTGATCTCGGACTCGCCGCGTTTCTGCGAGGCGGTGCGGTCGGCGTAGAGCATCGGCGCGCTCCACGCGATCAGGGCCGCGCCGACGAACCACAGGCTGCGCAGGGTGGTCTCGATCTGGTGCTGGAACAGCAGTCCGGCGATGCCGATGGGGATCGAGCCGAGCACCACGGCCCAGCCGAAGCGCCAGTCCGGGTCGGCCCGCCAGCCCGGCCGGAACAGCCCCCGGATCAGCGCGAACACGATCCGGCGAAACTCGTCGCGCAGGTAGATCAGGGTGGCCAGCACCGCGCCGGTCTGGATGATCGCGGTGAACGCGGTCACGTCGGCGGCGTCGACCTCGTAGCCGAGCAGCCGCTCCAGGATCGTCAGGTGACCGGTGCTGGACACCGGCAGGAACTCGGTGATGCCCTCGACGAAGCCGAAGAGGACCGCGGTGGGGAGGTTCACGCCAGCCCGGCACGCTCGACGGCGGCCACCAGCGCCCGGAGCGCGTCGATCCGGTCCGCCGGGGTGTCCCCGTACGGGGCGGCGGAGACGGTGGTGACCCCGGCCTCGGCCAGCTCGACCAGCCGGTCGGCGATCCGCTCGGGCGGGCCCAGCAGCGAGGTCCGGTCCACGAACTCGTACGGCACGGCCGCCGCCGCCTCCCGCTGCTTCCGGTCCAGGTAGAGGTCCTGGACCTGGCGGGCCTCGGCCTCGAAGCCCATCCGGCGGGCGATGTTGTTGTAGAAGTTCTTCTCCCGGGAGCCCATGCCGCCGACGTACAGGGCGGCGTAGTCGCGGACGGGCTCGGCGCAGGCGACCGGGTCGGGGCCCACCGACAGCGGCACGGTCGGCACCACGTCGAAGCCGGCCATGTCCTTGCCCGCGCGCTGCCGGCCGGCCCGGACCGGGTCGAGGAAGTCCGCGGCCCGCTCCGGGGCCAGGAACAGCGGCAGCACCCCGTCGCCGATCTCGCCCGCCAGCCCCAGGTTCTTCGGGCCCACGGCGGCCAGGTAGACCGGCACGTCGGCGCGGACCGGGTGGATGATCATCTTCAGCGCCTTGCCCGGGCCGCCGGGCAGCGGCAGCGTGTAGTGCTCGCCGTCGTAGGCCAGCGTCTCCCGGCGCAGCGCCTTGCGGACGATCTCGACGTACTCGCGGGTGCGGCCGAGCGGGTGGTCGAAGCGGACCCCGTGCCAGCCCTCGGAGACCTGCGGGCCGGACACGCCGAGCCCGAGCCGGAACCGGCCGCCGGACAGCGTGTCCAGGGTGGCGGCGGTCATCGCGGTCATCGCCGGGGTGCGGGCCGGGATCTGCATGATCGCGCTGCCGATGTCGATCCGGGCGGTCCGCGCGGCCAGGAAGCCGAGCACCGACACGACGTCCGAGCCCCAGGCCTCGGCCGCCCACACGACCGCGTAGCCGAGCCGGTCGGCCTCCTCGGCCAGGGCCAGGTTGGCCTCGTCGTTGCCGGCGCCCCAGTACCCGAGGTTCAGTCCCAACCGCACCCGGAGACAGTAGCGGGCCGGTCTGTTCCGGCCGGCGTTCGGGCGGGTCGGGCGTGGGCGTGCTGTGACGCTGAGTAGGTTGCCCGCTCATGGAGCAGCGCCCGGTCGGCCGCAGTGGCCTGGTCGTGTCCCGGCTGGGTCTCGGCACCGCCACCTGGGGCCGCGACACCGACCCCGACGACGCGGCCGCGCAGCTGGTCGCCTT
>DATDKW010000490.1:0-7490 GCA_036519715.1 Mycobacteriales bacterium | reverse complement strand
CTGGGGCGCGTTCTGGCGGATCACGTTCCCGCTGATGGGGCCGGGGCTGGTGGCGACCGCGGTGTTCGCGTTCATCCAGGCCTGGAACGAGTTCATCATCGCGCTGACGCTGATGGAGCAGCGCAACCAGACGCTGCCGGTGTGGCTGGGCACGTTCAAGACCGCGCAGGGCGTCGACTGGGGCGGCCTGATGGCCGGGTCCACGCTGATCGCGATCCCGGTCGTGGTGTTCGCGGTGGTCCTGCAGGGCCGGATCGCCGGCGGCGTGGCCTCCGGCGCGGTCAAGGGATGAGCGGGCGGTCGCAGCGGGAGCGGGCACGGTGAGCCTGGCCGGGCTGGCCGACTCGGTGCTGTTCCCGGGGTTCGCCGGCACGGCGCCGCCGGACTGGGTGCGGCGCCGGGTCGCGGGCGGGCTCGGCGGGGTGGTGCTGTTCGGCCGCAACTGCGTCACCGCCGACCAGGTCGCGGCGCTGACCGGGGCGCTGCGGGCCGAGCGGCCGGACGTGCTGGTCGCCACCGACGAGGAGGGCGGCGACGTCACCCGCCTGTACGCGACGACCGGCTCCCCCGTCCCCGGCCCGTACGCGCTGGGGGTCGTCGACGACGTCGACCTGACCCGGTCGGTGGCGGGCGCGCTGGCCGCCCGGGTCGGCGCGGCCGGGATCGGCTGGACGCTGGGCCCGGTGGCCGACGTGAACAGCGCACCGGACAACCCGGTGATCGGCGTGCGCTCGTTCGGGGCGACGCCGGAGCTGGTGGCGCGGCACGTGGTGGCGGCGGTCGCGGGCACCCAGGACGCCGGCGTGGCCGCCTGCGTCAAGCACTTCCCGGGCCACGGCGACACCACCGTGGACTCGCACGTCGGGGTGCCGACGACCGGGCCGGACCTGGACGGGGCGCTCGCGCCGTTCCGGGCCGCGGTGGCGACCGGAGTGGCGACCGTGATGACCGGGCACCTGCTGGTGCCGGGCTTCGGGGCGCGGCCGGCCACCCTCAACCCGGCGCTCGTCGACGGGCTGCTGCGGCGCGACCTCGGCTTCGACGGGGTGGTGATCTCGGACGCGCTCGAGATGGGCGCGATCGCCGGCACCGTCGGCCTGGGCGAGGGCGCGGTGCTGGCCCTGCTGGCCGGGGTGGACGCGCTCTGCCTGGGCGGGGACGAGGCCGGCGAGCCGGTCGCCGACCAGGCCCGGGACGCCCTGGTGGCCGCGGTCCGCGCCGGCCGGCTGCCCGAGGACCGCCTGGCCGAGGCGTCGGCCCGCATCGCGAAGCTGGCCGCCCGCTTCCCGGCCGGCACCGCGGGTGCGTCCGCGGACCCGGCCGCGCTGGAGGCCCTGGGGCTGGCGGCGGCGCGGCGGGCGCTGCGGGTCGCCGGGACCGGGCGGCTGCCGGCCGGGGCGCCGGTGCTGGTGCAGCTCGACCCGGCGCCGACGATCGCGGTCGGCTACACCCGGTGGGGGCTGGCCGGGCTGCTGCCGGGCGCGACCGAGCTGCGGGTCGGCCCCGGCGACCCGCTGCCGGACCTGCCCGCCGGCCGCCCGCTGGTGATCGTGGCCCGGGACGCGACCCGGGTCGGCTGGGTCGGCCGCGCGGTCCACGGGTTGCTGGCGGCCCGGCCGCACGCCGTGGTGGTGGAGATGGGGCTGCCCGGTCCGGTGCCGCCCGCGGCCGGCTGGATCGCCACCGGCGGCGCGTCCGCCGCCAGCGGCCGGGGCGCGGCCGAGCTGCTCCTCGGGACGACCCCGTGATCCTGGTCGGGGTGGACGCGGGCGGCACCGGCAGCCGGGCCGTCGTGGTCGACGGCGGGGTCGTGGTCGACCGGCGTGACCTGGGGCCGATCAACGTGCTGCTGCACGCCGACGCGATGGACCGGCTCGCGGGCGTGGTGACCGACGCCGGTGCGTCGGCGGCCGGATTCGGGCTGGCCGGGCTGCGATCGGCTGAGCACGGGCGGGAGATCAGCGCGGAGCTGGAGCGGCGTACCGGGGCCCGGATCGCGGTCGGCGACGACACCGACGCGGCGCTGGCCGGGGCGTTCGAGGGGAAACCGGGGATCGTGGTCATCGCCGGCACCGGGTCCGGCGCCGCCGGCCGGGACGCGGCCGGGCACACGGCCCGGGTCGGCGGCCACGGCTACCTGCTCGGCGACGAGGGCGGTGGCTACTGGATCGGCCGGGAGGCGGTCCGGGCGGCGATGCGGGGCGCGGACGGCACCGGGCCGCCGACCGCGCTCACCGCGATGGTGCAGCGCGCGTTCGACTCGCTGATCGGGGCCGAGCAGCAGGTGCACCGGCGCCCGACCGACCGGGAGTTGCTGGCCCGGCTCGTCCCCGCCGTCGCCGCGCTCCCGCACGACGGCGAGGCCTGGCGGATCCTGGCCGAGGCGGCCGGGCACCTGGTCGACCTGGCCGCGGCGGTCCGGCAGCGGCTGGGCCCGCTGCCGGTGGCCGGCGTCGGCGGGATCTTCCGGTGCGCGCCGGTCCGGGACGCGTTCCGGGCCGGCACGGGCGCCACCGAGCCCGCCGAGCCCCCCGAGCTCGGCGCGCTCCGCCTGCTGGACCGCTAGACGGCCTGGGCCGGGACCGTGTCGAACTGCGGGCCCTCGGTGCGGGTGCGCTTCAGCTCGTAGAAGTACGGGTTGGAGGCCAGCGCCCGGGCGCCGTCGAACATCGTCGCCGCGTCCTCACCGGTCGGCACCCGGGAGATCACCGGGCCGAAGAACGCCACGCCCTCGACGTGCAGGACCGGCGTGCCGACCTCGGTGCCGACCGGGTCCATGCCGGCGTGGTGGGAGGCCTTCAGGGCCTCGTCGTAGTCGGTGGACTCGGCGGCGTCGGCCAGCTCGGCCGGCAGGCCGACCTCCTCCAGCGCGGCCACGATCGTGTCCCGCCCGTACCCGGCCTTCTCCTGGTGGATCCGGGTGCCGAGCGCGGTGTAGAGCTTGCGCACCACCTCGTTGCCGAACTTCTGCTCGGCCGCGATCACCACCCGCACCGGGCCCCAGCCCTGGGCCAGCATGTCCCGGTAGGACTCCGGGAGGTCGTCCTTGTCGGAGTTCAGCACCGACAGCGACATCACGTGGAAGCTGAGGTCGAGGGGGCGGAGCTTCTCCACCTCGAGGATCCAGCGGGACGTCAGCCACGCCCAGGGGCAGATCGGGTCGAAGTAGAAGTCGACCTTCGTCCGCTCGTCCATGTCCAGTTCCTCTCCAGCAGCCAGTGGTCCGTGATCGGCAGCACCGCTGCGACCGGTGGCATTCCCGCGAGCGCGTACGGGCGGACATGACAAACTCGTCCGATGGGTGTCCCGAACCTGACCCGCGCCGACGCACGCGCCCGCGCCGACCTGCTCACCGTCTCCTCGTACGAGGTGGAGCTCGACCTGACCGACGGCGGCGGGAAGCCCGGCGAGCGGACGTTCTCCTCCCGCACGACGGTCCGGTTCGCCGCCGCCACCCCGGGGGCGTCGACGTTCATCGACGTCATCGCGGACGGCTTCCGGGAGGTGACCCTCAACGGCACCCCGGTCGACACCGGCCGCTACGAGCCCGAGCTGGGAATCGCGCTGACCGACCTGGCCGCCGACAACGTGCTGGTGGTGGATGCCGACTGCCTCTACACCAACACCGGCGAGGGGCTGCACCGGTTCGTCGACCCGGTCGACGGCGAGGTCTACCTCTACTCGCAGTTCGAGACCGCGGACGCCAAGCGGATGTACACCTGCTTCGACCAGCCCGACCTCAAGGGCACCTTCGCGCTGACGGTGACCGCGCCGGCGCACTGGGAGGTTGTCTCCAACGGCCGCGCGGCCGAGGTCACCGAGACCACCGGCGGCGCCCAGAAGGTGGTCTTCGCCACCACCCCGCCGCTGTCCCCGTACGTGACCGCGCTGGTGGCCGGGCCGTATCACAAGGTGACCGACCGCCACGACGGGATCGACCTCGGGGTCTACTGCCGGGCCTCGCTGGCCGAGCACCTCGACGCCGACGACATCCTGCTCATCACCAAGCAGGGCTTCGACTGGTATCACCGGGCCTTCGACTACCGCTACCCGTTCGACAAGTACGACCAGCTGTTCGTGCCGGAGTTCAACGCGGGCGCGATGGAGAATGCGGCCTGCGTGACCTTCCTGGACGACTACGTCTTCCGCTCCAAGGTGACCAACTACTCGTACGAGCGCCGGTCCGAGACGATCCTGCACGAGATGGCGCACATGTGGTTCGGTGACCTGGTCACCATGCGCTGGTGGGACGACCTGTGGCTCAACGAGTCCTTCGCCAGCTTCGTCTCGGTGCTGGCCCAGGCCCAGGCCACCCGCTTCACCTCGGCCTGGACCACGTTCGCCAACATCGAGAAGACCTGGGCCTACCGGCAGGACCAGCTCTCCTCCACCCACCCGATCGCCGCCGACATCCCGGACATGGAAGCGGTCGAGGTCAACTTCGACGGCATCACGTACGCGAAGGGCGCCGGCGTGCTGCGCCAGCTCGCCGCGTACGTGGGGATCGAGGAGTTCCTGCGGGCGATGCGGGTCTACTTCCGCCGCCACGAATACGGCAACACCACGCTGGCCGACCTGCTGGCGGCGCTGGAGGAGGAGTCCGGCCGGGACCTGTCGCACTGGTCGGCGCAGTGGCTCGAGACGGCCGGGGTCAACACGCTGCGGGCCGACTTCGAGCTGGACGCCGAGGGCCGCTACACGTCCTTCGCGGTTCTGCAGGGCCCGGCCGAACCCGGCGGTGGTCCGCTGCGCGACCACCGGCTCGCGGTCGGGCTCTACCGCGGCGACGGGCCCAAGCTGGTCCGCACCGACCGGGTCGAGCTGGACGTCACCGGCGAGCGGACCGAGGTGCCGGAGCTGGTCGGGCTGGCCCAGCCCGATCTGCTGCTGGTCAACGACGACGACCTGACCTACGGGAAGGTGCGGCTGGACGAGCGGTCGCTGGCCACACTGGTCGCCCGGGTCGCCGACATCGACGACCCGCTGCCGCGCACGCTGTGCTGGAACGCGGCCTGGGACATGATCCGCGACGGCGAGATGCGCGCCCGCGACTACGTCGAGCTGGCCCTGGCCGGGGTCACCGGCGAGAGCGAGATCGGGGTCGTGCAGTCGATCCAGGGCAAGATCCGCGTCGCCATCGCGCGGTACGCAGACCCGGCCTGGGCCCCGACCGGCTGGGAGCGGCTGGCGGCGCTGTCCGAGCGCGAGCTGCGGGCGGCGTCGCCGGGGTCCGACCTGCAGCTGGCGTGGGCGCGGACGCTGGCCGCGGCCACCCGCTCGCCCGAGCACGTCGCCGTGCTGCGGGGGCTGCTGGACGGGACCGGCGCGGTGCCGGGGCTGACCGTGGACACCGACCTGCGCTGGACCTTCCTGTCGGCGCTGGTCGCCGCCGGCGCGGCCGGCCCGGAGGAGATCGAGGCCGAGCTGGACCGGGACCCGACCGCGGCCGGGCAGCGGCGGGCGGCGACGGCCCGGGCGCTGCAGCCCACGGCCGAGGCCAAGGCGGAGGCCTGGCGGCTGGCGACCGAGGACGACGACCTGCCCAACGCGATCAACGAGGCGATCATCGCCGGCTTCCACCACCCGGCCCAGACCGAGCTGACCCGGCCCTACCAGGACCGCTACTTCTCGGTCATCCGCGACGTGTGGGAGCGGCGGACCAGCGAGATCGCGCAGAACGTGGTCAACGGGCTCTTCCCGGATGCGATCGAGCAGTCGGTGGTGGACACGGCCGAGGCGTTCCTGGCCGACCCGGCCGTGCCGCCGGCGCTGGCCCGGCTGGTGGCCGAGGGCCGCGACGACACGGTGCGCTCCCTCAAGGGCCGCGCCCGCGACGCGAGCTGACTCCCGGCCCGGCCGCCGCCCACTGCACCGGACGGCCGGCCGGGGCTCGCCGGGATCCAGCCCGGGCGGGGCCGGTGGCGGCTAGTGCGGTGCCAGGGACCGGTCGTGGGGGCGGCCGGCCTGGTCGGACAGCATGCGCAGCCCGTTGACCAGCGCGCCGATCAGGTCGCCGACCGACAGCGACGCGCGCATCGACAACGCCGCCAGCGAGCAGGCCCGGTCCGGCAGCCGCCGGGTCGAGTGCTCACCGGTGACGATGTGCAGCACCCGCTGCTGCGGCGACACCGCCAGCAGCACCCCGTCGGCCGGTCGCGGCAGCCCCGAGTGCAGCCGCTCGGCGTGGGCCCGGGTCGGCTCGTCCAGCGCGCCCACGTAGACGGAGAAGTCCAGCCCGGTCTCCCGGCTCGACAGCGTCAGCGCCTCGTCCAGCCGGGACAGCTGCCGGGGCGTGAATGGTCCCGGCGTGCGCCCGACCGCGGCGGTCGACCGGTCGGTGACCTCACTCTCGCGACCCAGCCGGGCCGCGTGCTCCGCGTTGGCGTCCGGCCCGAGGTCGCCGCCCGGCCGGCTCACCGTGTCCGTGCGGGCCTGGATCTCCTCGTCGACGTGGGACTCGGTCCGCAGCTCACCATTCGCCACTGGCCCCACCTCTCGCCGTCTCGGAAGCCGCGTCCAGCACCGACGCCGGCCCGTGCACCGAGTCGCCGCCCGGGAGCTCGCGCCGGGTCGCCGCGGCCAGCGCGGCCCGCCCCTCGGCACTGCCGGCCGGAGCCGCGATGTCGGGCCGCGCCACATACCAGACCGGCTCGTAGTCCCACGACTTGCCCACGCGGTAGCGCGGGGTGCGGGAGGCACCGGGCGCGAAGGTGAGCACGGTCAGCAGGGCGAGCCCCGCGATCGGCACCACCCCGAACACCAGCACGGTCTGCCAGACGGTCACGGCCTAACGGTAGCGAACCCCGGCCGGCCGCTCATCCCGGGGTTCACCAGCCCGGAGGCTGCCGGTCGGCCCACGGCCGGGCGTCCTCGAGCTGGGCCGACAGGGACACCAACGTCGCCTCATCGGCGGGCCGTCCGGCCAGCATGACCCCCACCGGCAGGACCGGGTCGTCCCCGGTCCAGTGCAGCGGCAGGCTCACCGCCGGCTGCCCGGTCACGTTGTAGATCGAGGTGAAGGGGGTGAAGCGCTGCTGCCGGAGGAAGTCCTCGGCCGGGTCGCCGGTCTCGGTGAACCAGCCGACCGGCACCGGCGGCGAGGCCAGCGTCGGGCTCAGCACCGCGTCGTACGCCGCGGTGCGCAGGATCCACTGCCGGGTCAGCATCTGCAGCTGCGAGATGGCGCCGACGAACTGTGCCCCGCTGGCGGCGGCGCCGCGCTCCCGCAGCCACCGGGTCAGCGGCAGCAGCTCGCCCTCCCGGGCCGGGTCGACCGGCGCGGACGCGGCCGACACCCCCCACACGGTCATGAACAGGCCGATCGCCTCCGGCGGGAACGGCGCGTCGATGTCCTCGACGTCGTGGCCGAGGTCGGTCAGCGCCGTCGTCGCCGCCTCGTACGCGGCCTTGCATTCGGAGTGGACCTCGGCCCCCTCGACGACCGGGGTCGCGTACCGGGCGATGCGCAGGCGGCCGGGGTCGCGGCCGGC
>DATDKW010000489.1:0-5706 GCA_036519715.1 Mycobacteriales bacterium | reverse complement strand
GCCCGGGCTGAGCGGGTCGCCCGGACTGAGCGGGTCGGCTGCGGCGAGCGGGCCACCCCGGCTGGCTACGGCGAGCGGGCCGAGCGGGCCGGGCGCCGGCGGCACGGGACGGCGGTCGATGGAGACGACGGCGTAGCCCTCGTCTGCCAGGGCCGTGACGAGCGCCCGGCCGAGGAACCCCGCCGCCCCGGTCACGACGACTGCCATTCCGGCCTCCACTCCTGAGACGAGCGAAGTTAGGCTAGCCTTCCCTCACTATGCTCGTCACCTCGGCGCCCAGGTCGCTCCCGCTGCCCCGGTCCGGCCCGGGGTTGCTGACCCGGGCCCGCCGCTGGCTCGGCGCGCTCGGGCTGGTCGTCGCGGTGGCGTACCTGGTCCGGGTGGTGGACCTGGGCGCGCTGGGCACGGCGCTGGCCGCGGTCGGCCGCCGCCCGGGCGCGCTGCTGGGGGCGCTCGCGCTCTACGCGGCCGCATTCGCGCTGCGGTCGTGGGCCTGGCGGCGGGTGCTGCCGACCCTGCCGTACGGGCAGTCCTGGGCCGCGCTGCACGTGTCCCTGCTGGGCAACCACGTGCTGCCGTTCCGGCTGGGCGAGGCGCTGAGGGTGACCAGCGTGCTGCGCCGTACGCAGCTGCCGGCCGGGCCGGTGACCGCGTCCGCGGTGGCGCTGCGGGCGGCCGACCTGCTGGCGGTGCTGGCCCTGGCCGCGGTGGGGGCGCCCGCGGTGGCCGGCGTCTTCGGGATCTGGGGGTGGGTGCTGGCCGCGGTGCTGCTGCTGGCCGGTCTGGCCGCGGTGGCCCTGCTGTTCCGCCTCAAGAAGAAGGGCGCCGCGGTCCGGCTGCCCGGGGCCGGGGTGGCGGTGGCCGCCAGCGTGGCCTGGCTGCTGGAGGCGGCGGTGATGTGGGCGGCGGCGGCCGCGGCCGGGATCGACCTGAGCTACCCACAGGCGGTCGCGGTGACCGCGGTGACGATCGCGGCCCAGACGGTCGCGGTCACCCCCGGCGGCAGCGGCGGCTACGAGGCCGCCGCGACCGCGGCCCGGGTCGGGCTCGGAGCCGGGGCCGGCCCGGCGCTGGCCGCGGCCCTGGTCGCGCACGCCACCAAGACCGCGTACGCGCTGGTGGTCGGCGGGGTGGCGCTGGTCACGCCGGCCCCGGGCTACTTCGGCCGGCTGCGGCTGGCCCGGTCGCTGCCGACCCGGCCCGGCTCCGTCCCCTGTGGACCGGACGCCCCGGTGGTCGCGGTAATCCCGGTCTTCAACGAGGAGGCCACGGTGGGCGAGGTCGTCCGCCGGCTGCCGTCCGTCGCCTGTGGACGTCCGGTGCGGACGGTCGTGGTCGACGACGGCTCCACCGACGCCTCCGCGGCCCGGGCGGCCGAGGCCGGCGCGACCGTGGTGGCCCAGCCCCGCAACCTCGGCCTCGGTGCCGCCGTCCGCCGGGCCCTGGCCGAGGCGACCGCGCTCGGCCCGGCCTGCGTGGTCTATCTCGACGCCGACGGCGAGTACGCCCCGGAGGAGCTCGCCGTGCTGGCCGCCCCGGTGCTGGCCGGCCGGGCCGACTACGTCATCGGCTCCCGGTTCGCCGGCGGGCCGCGGCGGATGACCGCGCACCGGACCGCCGGGAACCTGGTGCTGACCCGGTGGGTGCGCTGGATGACCCGGCGCCCGGACCTGACCGACGGGCAGAGCGGCTACCGCGCCTTCTCGGCCCCCGCCGCGGCGGCCGCCGAGATCGAGCACGACTACAACTACGCCCAGGTGCTCACCCTCGACCTGCTGGCCAAGGGATTCACCTACGCCGAGGTCCCGATCACGTACGCGTTCCGGACCAGCGGGACGTCCTTCGTCAAGCTCGGCCCCTACCTGCGCAAGGTCGTCCCGGCCGTCCACCGCGAGCTCAACCCGGCCACCGGTACCCGTCCGGGACGATGACCCGGGTCACCGCCACGCGGAGATGTCCCGATCACCCGGACGGGTCAGTCCTCGACCACGTGGGCGGCGAAGCGGGCCCGGGCCGCGGCCCACAGCCGCGGGTCGCGGGTGCCGTCCGGGCGCAGCGCGTCCACCGCGTCCATCGCCTCGGCCATCGCGTGGTGGGTGTTGTCGTGCGCGAACAGGCCGAGCCGACCGAAGGTGGTGACCCGGTCCAGGCCGTCGGCCCACTCCTCCAGCGGGCGGAGCCGGTCGGCGTAGCCGGTCTCGTACACGGGGTAGACGTGCGGCAGGCGGCGGACCTCGACCCCGGCCAGGTCGACCGGCGGCAGCCCGGTCGCGGCCAGCCCGGCCCGGACGATGCCGGCCAGCTCGGCGTCGGTGGCCGTCCACACGGGATCGCCGACGGCACAGGGGATCTCCGCGCACAGGACCGTGCGGTCGGCCGGGTCGTCCGGGCTGACGCGGTAGTTGGCCGGCTCGGACAGCCGGGTGACCGGGGTCTCGGGGCCTGGCAGGTAGTGGGCGTCGAAGCTGGTCCAGCGGCCGCCGGCGTGCACCAGGTAGACCAGCACCATGGCCCGGAAGGACAGCCCCGTGGCCGGCACGCCGGCGCCGGCCAGCCGGGCCAGCACCGGCAGGGGTACGGTGGACAGCACGTGCGCGGCCTGGACGGTGCGACCGTCCGCTGTGGACACCGTGACGCCGTCGGAGCGGGGCGACACCGAGGTCACCTCGGCCCCGGTCTCGATCGTCGCGCCCGCCTTGACCGCGGCCTCGGCCAGCACGTCGACGATCTGGCCGAAGCCGCGGCGGGGGTAGAAGAACACCCGGCCCTGGCCGGACGAGTCGCTGCGCAGGATCTTGCGGGCGATGCCCCAGACGCCGCCGGCGCTGACCCGGCGGCGGGCCTGCTCCGGGTCGATCCGGGTCCCGTCCAGACCCCACAGCTTCAGCGCGTACGGCCCGTAGAGGGCGCGGTGCAGCTCCGGGCCGAGCGTGCCCCGCAGTACCGACTCGTACGAGGACGGGTCGGTGCGGGCGAACGGGCGGGTGGCCGCGTCCCGGGCGATCCGGGCCACCGCGCCCCGGGGCAGCGTGCGGGCCAGCTCGGCCGGGCGCAACGGGAAGCCGACCCAGCGGCCGTAGACCCGCAGCCGGCCGTTGCGGGGCCGGGTCTGCAGGTCCTGGCCGAGCAGGTCGCGGAGCAGGTCCAGCACCGCGGGCGGGCTGGCCGGGTGCAGCCGGTGGGAGCCGGAGTCGACCCGGACGCCGGCCACCTCGAACGACGCCGCCATCCCGCCGACGGCCGGGCCGCGCTCCAGCAGCAGCACCGACCGCCCGGCGCCGGCGGCCCGGCCCGCCGCGGCCAGCCCGGCCGGTCCGCCGCCCAG
The DNA here is from genome assembly GCA_036519715.1 of Mycobacteriales bacterium. Classification (GTDB taxonomy): domain Bacteria; phylum Actinomycetota; class Actinomycetes; order Mycobacteriales; family CADCTP01; genus CADCTP01. The sequence goes on along the minus strand of DATDKW010000489.1, from coordinate 2,381 downwards.
CACCACGATGTCGACCACCCACCGAGCCTAGGGCTCGTACGGCGGCAGCGTGATCGGCGACCGGGCCTGGCCGCTGACGTCCTCCAGGCGGAGCCGGCCGGGGCCGGTGGGGAGTGCATCCAGCGCGCTGACGTAGCCGTTGTCCAGCGGCAGCGGGAACGTCCGCGCGACCGTCGTCTCGCCGGGCCGGGCGGCGTCGAGCCGGAGACCGGACAGCCGGATCCCGTTGTGCAGGTGGACCTCGACCAGCCCCGCGCGTTCCTGCGGCAGGGCGCAGCGTAGGACCAGCGCGTCGGGCTGGACGCCGCTGTCGGTGACGTCGTCCAGGTGCGCGCAGTGGGGCGTGCCGTCGACCCAGACGACCCAGCCGAGGTAGGTCCGGCCGGCCCGATGCAGCTCGTAGAACCGCGGTTCCGCCTGCCGGCCGGACCGCAGGTCCAGAGTTCCGACGCCCTCGATCCCGGCCACCTCGACCGGATAGGACCGGCCCGGGCCCGGGCCGAGCAGCGAGCCGAGCACCCGCCCGGCGGCGTAGTCGCGCGCCTCGGGGGCCTCGACGTTCCCGTCCCAGCCCGCGGCGGCCAGCCGGACGTCGCCGCGGACCACCGCGAGCCCGCCCGGCCGCGGCAGGTCGCCGTCGCCGACGACCCGGCCGTCGCGGTCCAGGACGGCCACCGGCTGTCCGGCGAGCTCGCCGGGGAGGTCGACGACGCCGCCGGCCGGCACCGGTGCGGACAGGCCCGACCCGAGCAGCACCCTGACGGTCACGGCCCCCGGCCGGGCCAGCAGCAGCGTGCGCGCGGCCGGGCCGGCCGGGTCCACCAGCCGGAGCGCGCTGACGCCGGGATCGCGGATCGGCTCGGTCGTGAGCAGGGTGAGCGTGCCCGCCCGATCCGCGACCTGGGCCAGGGCCGGTGTCCCGTCGGAGCCGGTCGCCTGCAGGAGGACGACCCGGTCGGTGCCGACCCGGCCGGCCCAGACCAACCGGACCGTCCCGGTCGAGTCGCGCCAGCGCTCGGCCGCGTCCCGGACCAGGGCGGTGTCCCCGGCCAGCGGACCGGACGCCGGCCACTCCAGCAGGCCCGAGCCCCGCGGCGCGGGATGGGTCGCGACCGGCGCCGGCCGGGTGAACCGCCCGGCCGCGGCCGGCGCCAGCAGGGTCGCGGCCACCACCAGCACCATCGCGGCCAGACCGAGCGCGGTGTTGCGCCGCTGCCTGCGGGCCCGGTGCCGGATCGCCGGCACCGGGTCGGCCGGGACCGGCAGCGTCCGGGCCGGGTCCCGCAACGTCCGGGTCAGCAGCTCCTCCACCGGGCTCATGACTGCTCCTCCCGTACGGGGGTGAGGTCGGGGCCGAGGGCGCGCAGCCGGGCCAGGCCCTTGGCCGCCTGGCTCTTCACCGTGCCCGGGGCGATGTCGAGGACCCGGGCGATCTCGGCCTCGTGCAGGTCCTCGTAGTAGCGCAGCACCAGCACCGCGCGCTGCCGCGGCGGCAGCCCGGCCAGCGCCGCCCACATGGCGTCCCGCTCGTCGACGGCGCCGGTCGGCTCCGGCCCGGGCCGCTCCGGCAGCTCGCCGGCCGGCTGCTCGTGCCGGGTCCAGCCCCGGCGCCACCAGCTCAGGTGGGCGTTGAGCACGGCCTTGCGGACGTAGGCCTCGGCCCCGGCGGGGCTGATCCGGCGCCAGTGCCGGTACGTCGCCGCGAACGCGTGCTGGACCAGGTCCTCGGCCCGCGACCGGTCGCCGGTGAGCAGGTGGGCCCAGCGCAGGATCGCCGGCATCCGCGCCGTCACGAAGTCCGCGAACTCCCGCTCGTCACCCACGACTGTCAGTACTCCGGCCGGGCCGGTCCGGTTGCCCGGCCCGGGTAGGGTCCGGGGAGGTCGGGGCGAGAGGAAGGGGCTGCGGGTGGGCGAGTTCGTCAAGCTCGAGGTCGAGGGCGGTGTCGGCACCGTCCGGCTCGACCGGCCCCCCATGAACGCGCTCAACGCGCAGGTCCAGCGCGAGCTGCAGGACGCCGCGGTGGAGGCGACGGAGCGGTCCGACGTCCGCGCGGTCGTCCTCTACGGCGGGAAGAAGGTGTTCGCGGCCGGTGCCGACATCAAGGAGATGGTGACGGCCGACTACGCCACGATGGTGGAGCGGGCCGGGCCGCTGCAGGCCGCGTTCGACGCGCTGGCCCGCATCCCCAAGCCGACCGTCGCCGCCGTCACCGGCTACGCGCTCGGCGGCGGCTGCGAGCTCGCGCTCACCGCCGACTTCCGGGTCTGCGGCGACAACGCCAAGCTGGGCCAGCCCGAGATCCTGCTCGGCATCATCCCCGGCGCCGGCGGCACCCAGCGGCTGGCCCGGCTGATCGGCCCGGCCAAGGCCAAGGACCT
>DATDKW010000488.1:0-7826 GCA_036519715.1 Mycobacteriales bacterium | reverse complement strand
ACGAGGCCATCGAGGAGCTCCAGGAGATCAAGGAGTTCCTGGAGAACCCGGCCAAGTTCCAGGCCATCGGGGCCAAGATCCCCAAGGGCGTCCTGCTCTACGGCCCGCCCGGCACCGGCAAGACCCTGCTGGCCCGCGCGGTCGCGGGCGAGGCCGGGGTGCCGTTCTACTCGATCTCCGGCTCCGACTTCGTGGAGATGTTCGTCGGCGTCGGCGCCTCCCGGGTGCGCGACCTGTTCGAGCAGGCCAAGGCCAACGCGCCGGCGATCATCTTCGTGGACGAGATCGACGCGGTCGGCCGGCACCGCGGCGCCGGCCTCGGCGGCGGCCACGACGAGCGCGAGCAGACCCTCAACCAGCTGCTGGTCGAGATGGACGGGTTCGACGTCAGGGGCGGCGTCATCCTCATCGCGGCCACCAACCGGCCCGACATCCTCGACCCGGCGCTGCTGCGCCCGGGCCGCTTCGACCGGCAGATCGCGGTCGACCGGCCCGACCTCGAGGGCCGCCGCGCGGTGCTGGCCGTGCACGCCAAGGGCAAGCCGCTCGGCCCGGACATCGACCTGCTCACGATCGCCCGGCGCACGCCCGGCTTCACCGGCGCCGACCTGGCCAACGTGATCAACGAGGCCGCCCTGCTGACCGCCCGCAACAACGGCAACCTCATCCAGATGAAGTCCCTGGAGGAGGCTATCGACCGCGTCATCGCCGGTCCGGAGCGCAAGACGCGGGCGATGAGCGAGAAGGAGAAGAAGCTCACCGCCTACCACGAGGGCGGTCACGCGCTGGCGGCCTGGGCCCTGCCCAACCTCGACCCGGTGCACAAGGTGACGATCCTGCCCCGCGGCCGTTCCCTCGGGCACACCCTGGTGCTGCCGACCGAGGACCGCTACACCCAGATCCGGTCCGAGATGATCGACCAGCTGGTGTACGCGCTGGGTGGCCGGGCGGCCGAGGAGCTCGTCTTCCACGAGCCCACCACCGGCGCGTCCGACGACATCCAGAAGGCCAGCGCGCTGGCCCGCTCGATGATCACCGAGTACGGCATGAGCTCCAAGCTCGGCGCGGTGAAGTACGGCCAGAAGGAGTCGGAGCCGTTCCTCGGCCGCGACTACGGCCACCAGCGGGACTACTCGGAGACCGTCGCCACCGACATCGACACCGAGGTCCGGCAGATCATCGAGATGGCGCACGACGAGGCCTGGGAGATCCTCAACGAATACCGGGACGTCCTGGACGACCTGGTGCTCGAGCTGATGGAGAAGGAGACCCTGGGCAAGGAGGACCTGGCCCGGATCTTCGCCCCGGTGGCCAAGCGGCCGCCGCACAACACGTACGCGGGCTTCGGCCGGCGGGCGCCGTCGGACAAGCCGCCGGTGATGACCCCGGCCGAGCTGCAGGCGGTCGGCGCCGGCCGCGGTCCGGCCAACGGGTCGGTGCCGGGGATGCCGTCGCCCGGTCCGCGCCCGGCTCCGGTGCCGTACGGGACCAACGGCAACGGTCACCACACCACGCCCGAGGGTCACCCGGCCCAGCCGTACGGGCCGCAGCACGGCAACGGCAACGGCGGCCAGCCCGGTTACGGCGGGCAGCCCGGTTATGGCGGTCAGCCCGGCTACGGCGGTCAGCCCGGTTACGGCGGCGGTTATGACGGCCAGCCCGGCTACGGCGGCCAGCCCGGGAACGGCGGCGGGTACGGGGGCCAGCCCGGCTACGGGCAGGGTCAGGGCAACGGGCCCTGGACCGACGAGCCGCGGGACACCGGCCGGCACGACGGCGAGTCGGGACCGCGGGGTTGACCGCCACCTTCGACCAGAAGCGGGTCGAGGCGGCGGTGCTCGAGCTGCTCATCGCGATCGGTGAGGACCCCGACCGCGACGGCCTCGAGCGCACCCCGGAACGGGTCGCCCGGGCGTACGCGGAGCAGTTCGCCGGCCTGTACGTGGACCCGGCCGACGTCCTGGAGACCACCTTCGACGCCCACCACGAGGAAATGGTCCTGGTCAAGGACATCGAGATGTACTCGACCTGCGAGCACCACCTGGTCCCGTTCCACGGCCTCGCGCACGTCGGCTACATCCCGAACTCCGAGGGCCGCATCACCGGGCTGAGCAAGCTGGCCCGGCTGGTCGACCTCTACGCGAAGCGACCGCAGGTGCAGGAGCGGCTGACCTCGCAGGTCGCCGACGCGGTCATGGAACGGCTGGAGCCGCGGGGCGCGATCGTCGTCATCGAGGCCGAGCACCTGTGCATGTCGATGCGCGGCATCCGCAAGGCCGGAGCCCGCACCGTCACCTCGGCCGTGCGCGGCATGTTCCAGAGCCAGCCCTCCACCCGCAGCGAGGCGATGAGCCTCATCCTGGGCAGATGACCGGACTGCCGCGGCCCGACCGGTGCGTGGTGATGGGCGTGCTCAACGTGACGCCCGACTCGTTCAGCGACGGCGGGTTGTTCACCGACCTGGACGCCGCCGTCGCGCACGGCCTGGCCCTGACCGCGGCCGGCGCCGACATCGTGGACGTCGGCGGCGAGTCGACCCGGCCCGGGGCCGAGCGGGTGGACGCCGAGGAAGAGATCCGGCGGGTGCTGCCGCCGATCCGGGCGCTGGCCGGGGCCGGGGTCGCGGTCAGCGTGGACACCACCCGGGCCGTGGTGGCCGAGGCGGCCGTGGACGCCGGGGCCTCGATCGTCAACGACGTCAGCGGCGGGCTGGCCGACCCCGGCATGGCCAAGGTGGTCGCGGCCGCCGGGGTGCCGTGGGTGCTCATGCACTGGCGCGGGCACAGCCGGGACATGCAGGCGCTGGCCCGGTACGGCGACGTGGTCGCCGACGTCCGCCGCGAGCTCAGCCGCCAGGTCGACATCGCGCTGTCCGCGGGCGTGGACGCGGAGAACATCGTGCTGGACCCGGGCCTCGGGTTCGCCAAGACGGCCGAGCACAACTGGACGCTGCTGGCCCGGCTGGACGAGCTGGCCGCCCTCGGCTTCCCGGTGCTGGTCGGGGCGTCGCGCAAGGCGTTCCTGGGGCGGCTGCTGGCCGGTCCGGACGGGACCCCGGCCCCGGTCGAGGCCCGGGAGAACGCGACGGTCGCGACCAGCGTGCTGGCCGCGGTGATGGGGGCCTGGGGCGTCCGGGTGCACGAGGTGACGCCGACCCTGGACGCGATGAAGGTGGTCGGGGCGTGGTCGCGGGCGGCCGAGCAGCGGGCCGCCGACGAGGACCCGGCCGGACCGCCCGTGCCCCGCCCCCGCGGCGCCTCCCGTGGCTGACCTCGTGAGCCGGACCGGGGCGCGGCGTGGCTGATCGCATCACCCTGACGGGGTTGAAGGTGCGGGGCACGCATGGGGTGTTCGCGCACGAGCGGCGCGACGGGCAGGACTTCGTCGTCGACGCGACGCTGTGGCTGGACAGCCGCCCGGCCGCGGCCAGCGACGAGCTCGCCGACACGGTGGACTACGGCGGGCTGGCCGAGCGGCTGGCGGCCGTGGTCGAGGGGGAGCCGGTGAACCTGATCGAGACGCTGGCGGCCCGGCTGGCCGAGCTGTGCATGGCCGACGATCGGGTGATCGCCGCCGAGGTCACCGTGCACAAGCCGTACGCGCCGATCGCCCGCGAGTTCGCCGACGTGGCGGTGACGGCCCGCCGGTCTCGCCGATGAGCCGCGCGGTGCTGTCGATCGGGTCGAACCTGGGGGACCGGCTCGCGCACCTGCGGTCCGTGGTCGACGCCCTGCACCCGGTCCGGGTCAGCCCGGTGTACGAGACCGCACCGTGGGGCGGGGTCGAGCAGGACGACTTCCTCAACGCGATCCTCATCGTCGACGACCCGGCCACCGACGCGTACGGCTGGCTGGACAAGGCCCACACCTGCGAGGACGCCGCGGACCGGACCCGGGAGGTCCGCTGGGGCCCCCGCACCCTGGACGTCGACGTGATCGACGTCGACGGCAGCACCAACGACGATCCCGCCTTCACGCTGCCGCATCCGCGCGCGCACGAGCGGGCCTTCGTCCTCGTCCCGTGGGCCGATGTGGATCCCGACGCCGTCCTTCCCGGGCACGGGCGCGTCGTAGACCTGATCCCGGACGACGCCGATGTCCGCCGTACGGACCTGGAGCTGCGGTGATCGGCCCAACCCGGATCCGGGACCTGGCCGGCTACGCCGCCGCTGTGACGCTGATCACGTGGCTGGCCCTGCGGCAGTGGTACGGCGACCTGCCCGGTCTCAGCTGGTTCGTGCCGCTGTCCCTGCTGCTGCTGGCGATCGCCGAGACGCTGGCGGCCGGCCAGCTCCGGGACCGCATCCGCCGCCGCCCCGGCGCGCTGCCGGTGCAACCGCTGGTCGCGGCGCGGATGTTCGCGCTGGCCCGGGCGAGCGCCGTCGTCGGGGCCTTCGTGCTGGGGATCTGGGCCGGGCTGCTGGTCTACACCGTGCCCCGCTACGACCAGCTGGCCGCGGCCCGGAGCGACACCCGGACCGGGATCGTCGGCGTGGTCGCAGCGCTGACCCTGATCGTGGCCGCCCTGTGGCTGGAGTTCAACTGCCGGGCCCCGGCACCGCCGGACAGCGACAGATCCACTAGGCCGGACGGGCCAATGCCGCCCTAACTGCTTGTCTGAGCACGGAAGGGTCCACCAGAACCCGCGACGCGATGCGATCGGACTGTTAGCTTCACAGGACTGGTTGGGTCACTCCGATCCAGGATGGGGTGGAATGGGCAGGCACAGTCGGGAGGGCGAGCCGGACGCCGGCTCCCTTGTCGTCGGCCAGTCCGACGAGCACTTCCGCGCCCTGGTCGAGCTGTCCCCCGACGCCGTCTTCGTGATCGTCGACGGCTACCACGCCTTCGCCAACTGGCGCGGGTTGCAGCTGCTCGGCGCCAGCAAGATGTCCGACCTGCAGACTCGGCCGGCCCTGGACTTCATGGACGAGTCGATGCGGGCCGAGGCCGAGCAGCGGCTGGCCGGGATGGTCGCCGGCGAGAACCTCGAGTACGTCGAGGAGACGCTGATCCGGCTGGACGGCCAGGCCGTGCAGATCGAGGCGGCCGGCCGGCAGATCTCCTTCGGCGGCCGCAACGGCGCGCTGGTGGTCGCCCGCGACATCACCGGCCGGCGCAGCTCCGAGGCCCAGCTCCGGGCGGCCGAGGAGAAATTCCGGGCCGCCTTCCAGAACGCGCCGACCGGGATGGCGATCGTCGACCGGGCCGGCATGTTCCTCGACGTCAACGCGGCGCTGGCCCGGTTGTTCGGCCGCCGGATCGCGACGCTGCACGGTGACCTGTTCTGGCACCACCTGCACCCGGACGACTCGGAGCGGGTCCGCAGCGACTTCGACCGGGTCGTGGACGGAACCGAGGACGACGTCTCCGGCACCTTCCGCTACCGGACCGGGGCCGGCGGCGAGGGTTGGGTGCACGCCTCGGTGTCCGCCCTGGTCGGGCAGAAGTCGTACATCGTGCACCTGGTCGACGTCACCCAGCAGAAGAACACCGAGTACGACCTGCACCGCAAGGCCACCCACGACCCGCTGACCGGGCTGCCCAACCGCGGCCTGGTGCTCCACAAGCTCGGCGCGGCGCTGCGCTCGCTGCGGGCCGAGCCTGGTCAGGTGCACGTGCTCTTCGCCGACCTGGACGGGTTCAAGCAGGTCAACGACGTCCACGGGCACGCGGTGGGGGACCGGGTGCTGCGCGCGGCGGCGGAGCGGATGCGCGGCGCGCTGCGGCCCACCGACACGATCGGCCGGCTCGGCGGCGACGAGTTCGTGGTGATCCTCAAGTCGCTGCCGCACGAGGTGCCGGCCGAGGAGATCGCCCACCGGCTGGCCCAGGCCGTGGCCGCGCCGGTCGCGTTCGAGGAGGGGATCGTCAACGTCCGGGCCAGCATCGGCCAGGCGTCCACCGACGACCCCGACTTCCCGGCCGCCCGGCTGCTCGGCGCCGCCGACGCCAACATGTACAAGGTCAAGCAGGCGACCCGCAACGCCGACGCCTTCGTCCCCCACCAGGCCACCGCCACCCTGCGCGCGGTCAAGTAACCCGGAGGCGGTCGGTCAGGCCGACGTGGTTGGCTAGCACCTCGAGTGGTCGCCACCCGCTCCGGTCGGGCGGAGTCGCGCGCGACCCGGGAGGGTGGGCGAGCGCCGGTGAGGTCCGCGCTGCTGCTGGTCCTGGTGCTGCTGCTCGTCGGCGGCTGCACCGAGGACGACCCGCCCGCGCCGCCGGCGGCCCAGCCCGCGGTCACCGTGGGCGCCGGCCTGTCGGCCGAGCAGCAGATGATCGCCCGGATGTACGCGCAGGCCCTGCGCAAGGCCGGCTTCGCGGTGACGACGAAGTTCGAGGCCGGCGCCCGCGCGGTGTACCTGCCGGCGCTGCAGCGTGGCGAGCTCGACGTGGTGCCCGACTACCTGGCCCCGCTCACCGACCATCTGCGGACCGGGGTGCCGATCGCCCGGCGCCCGCCCGCGGCCAGCGGCGACGTCGAGCGCAGCGCCCGGATCCTGGACGGCCTGCTGGCCGGCCGCCCGCTCGGGGTGACCCGGCCGTCGACCGCGACCGACCAGACCGCGTTCGCGGTGCCGAAGACGCTGGCCGACACCGACGAGCTGGTCGACGTTTCCGACCTGATCCGGCTCAACGGCCAGCTGGTGCTGGGCGGCCCGACCGGGTGCATCGCCGACATCCACTGCCTGGCCGGCCTGCAGGACCGGTACGCCCTGCGCTTCAAGGACGTCGAGGAGCTCGGCGACGTCTCCAGCCCGCCCATCTTCGCCGCGTTGCGCAAGGGCACCGTCGACGTGGGCACCGTGCTGTCCTCGGCCGGTGGGATCGCGGCCGGCAGCCTGGTGGTGCTGCGCGACGACAAGCTGCTGCAGCCGGCCGGCAACATCCTCGCGCTATACCGCAGCGACCTGCCGCCGTCGGCCCGGGCCGTGCTGGACAGCGTCAACCGGGCGCTGACCACGGAGAAGCTGCAGGAGCTGAACAAGCGCCAGGATCTCGACGGCCAGGATCCGGACGACCTGGCCAAACGCTTCCTCCAGGACGCCAAGCTGCTCTGACCGGCGTCGGTCACGGTCCGACAACGATGGTCCCCTAAGGTGGGCCGATGGCGCGCACCACCTCCCGCTCGGGCGGCCGGGGCGGCCTGCGCACGGTGGCGCTGGCCGTCGCGGTGGTGGTCGCGCTCGCCTCGACCGCGGCCGTGGTGATCAGCGACGACCCGCAGACGCTGCGGCTGGCCGTGGTCGGCGCGCTGTGGGCGTTCGTGCTGGCCGCGTTCGCGGCCCCGCGGCGGCCGGTCGAGGCCGACGGCGACCGCCCCGGCACCGAGATCGAGCTCCGCCGGACGTACGAGATCGAGCTGGAGCGGGAGGTCGCCGCCCGCCGCGAGTACGAGCTGCAGCTGGAGGTCTACCTGCGCCGGGAGCTGGAGCGGGGGCTGGCCGAGGACGTCGCCGCGTTGCGGGACGAGGTCGGCCGGATGCGCGGCGAGATGATGGACCGGCTCGACGGCGAGCTGCGGATGGAGCGGATCGAGACCACCCGGCTGGTCGGCGGGAGCCTGCGGGCGCTGCAGGACGAGGCCCGCCGGCTCGGCCTCGACGTGCCGGTGCCGGCCGAGCTGACCGGCGGGTCGATCTTCGACGAGCCGCTGCCGACGGCGGCGCCGACCCCGCCGTCGTACGAGTACGGCGGGTCGAGCGCGGCGGCGTACACGCCGTATCCGTCGTACGCGGACCCGGAGCCGGACCCGCTCGGCGACGCGGGGCCGCCGCCGTACGCGGCCCGGCCGTACGCGCCGCCGCCGTCCCCCCACCCGGC
>DATDKW010000487.1:0-3424 GCA_036519715.1 Mycobacteriales bacterium | reverse complement strand
TGCTGAACGGGTGCGGCGGTGACGGCGACGGTGCCGGTGGTCATCGAGCGGAGGAAGTCCGTGTTGTTGTTGGTGCCGACCGCGATTTGGCCGCGGTCGGCCACGGCGGTGGTCGCGCCGACGCTGGCGGCGCTTTCGATGGCTGCGGTGTAGACGCCGCCATGGACCACGCCCCAGGGGGTGTGGTGTGCTGGGCCGAGTTCGATCACGCCTTCCACCCGATCCGCGGCGACGTGGGTAAGCCGGAGTCCGGCGGCCGCCAGAAAGGCGCTGGCGTTGTCCAGGTCTGGTGCACCCGGACGTTGTGCTCCGGTCACGGTCTTTCCTGTGTCAGCGCGCATGTCTCCTCACGACCTTGTCCGGGAGGCTTGGGCTGATGCTGCCGACCGGGTCACCGGCGAGCGCCCCGGGTGGCCGATGGGGGTACGGATGGCTTCGACGATGACCGCGTCACACATCGCGTTCGCCTCCTCGGACTCGGGTGCGAAAGGGGGGTGGTTGTCGGCTGCTGAGGGTGGTCAAGTCAGCGGCGGGAGAATCCGGCGGGATTGCCGGCCGCGGGCCAGCAGCCGGCCGGCTTGACTCCAGACGGCGGCGTCGTCCATCGCCCAGCCGCTGCCCGCGTGCTCAGCCCGGATCCGGACCAGCGCCCAGCCGGTGCCGGGCGCATCATCGAGCGCGGTGCCGAAGTGCACGGTCAGCTCGGCGGAGGGCACCGGCCGCGGGGTCGTCCAGATGGCGAACAGCGCCGGCGGCAGGGCGTCGGTCAGCACCGTCGCCGCCTCGGCGTCTAGCGGACGGTCGTCCCTGAACCGCATCCAGGCGACCAGCTCGGCCCGCTCGCCGCCGGCCAGCGGCCGGGCCGAGGTAGCGGGCCGGATCTCCAAATGCCGGGCGAACTCGGCCAGCCGCCGCGGCAGCGCCAACGGCGGGCAGTCGTCCGGGCCCAGCACGATCGGGGCGCAGCTTCCGTTGTGTTCCGGACCGGAGCGCGACGCACCGAAGGTCGCCGAGCCCACCAGCACCAGCGCGCCGCCCTGCTCGGCACGAAGTGAGCACACCGCAGCGTCGCGCCCGACCCGCTCCACGACGGCTTGCAGGGCCAGCGGCCGGTCGGCGACCGGCGCCAGGAAGTGCGTGGCCAGCGCACGCACCGGACGGTCCTCGCCGAACTCCCCGACCAGCCTGGCCCGCATCGCGGCCAAACCGAGCGCGGCCAGGTAGCCGCCATGGGTACCAGGACCCGACCCCCACGAGCGGTCGATCCACGCCACGAGGGGCGCCGGCCCGTCATTCCGCGGTGTCCCGCCCGGCTCGATCGCCGCCGCGCTCATCAGGCTGCTCCCATCGGCCGGTCCGTTTGAAGTCTGGACTCACCATAGAAGGGGTTAGTTGGAAAGTCAAACCCACTCGTGCCTACACTGTCGCCATGACGACGAACGCGCGCCCCTGCTCGATCGCCGACACCCTCGGCGTGATCGGCGAGAAGTACTCCCTGCTGGTCCTCCGAGAGATCTTCTTCGGCGTCCGCCGCTTCGACGCCATCGCCCTCAACATCGGCGCCCCCCGCGACGTGCTGGCCGCCCGGCTGCGCCACCTGGTCGAGGCCGGCGTGCTGGAGAAGGTCCCCTACAGCGAGCGGCCGCCGCGCTTCGAATACCGGCCAACCGCGGCCGGGCGCGAGCTGGGTCCGGTGCTGCTGATGCTCATGGACTGGGGCGACCGACACCTCGCCGACCATCCGCCGGTCGTCTTCGAGCACAGCTGCGGTGCCGACCTACAACCCGTTGTCGTCTGCCGCGCCTGCGGCCACGAGGCAAGCTCCCGCTCGTTGACCCCACGCTTCACCGATCACGGATGGACCACCAGCGGTCCGACGCCGAAGGGCAAACAGCCGGTCCGGCCCCCGACCAACCCACGCTGAACATCATGGCGACAAGGGACGAGTGGAGACTCGCTGGCGTTCATCCCCGGGAAGACGGGGCCGGCCGCGGCTGACGCAGCAGACGCCTCCGCGACCAACGGCAAGGCCGAGATCAAAGCCGTAGGATTGCTGCCAACGCAAGCCTGCGCGCAACGCTCCATCCCCATGACGTCATCGCGGCCTCGACGCTCCCTTCAGATACTGGCTTGTCGGGTTCCAGAACCTGGTCATGGTGCCTGGCCAGCGGTTCAGGCCGCTGGTTCGTACTCGTTGATCAGTTTCCGCCGAGGACTGGTCGGCGCCGGATCCTGCCGCAAGCTGGCTTGGGAACAGGCACTTGCGGGCGTGGTGGACGCAGTCGCAGCGCTCGATGCGGCCGCCGCGTGTTGTAGTGCGTAGCGTAGGCCGCGAGCACTCGGCGCAGATGCCGCTCTCCGAAGATCAGCATGCGGTCGGTGAGCTCGGTCCGAACGGTCAACACGAGGCGTTCGGCGAAGCAGTTCGCCCGCGGACACCGGGGCGGGATCTTGGCCACCTCGATGCCCGCATCCGCGGGCACCGCGTCGAACGAGGCCGCGAATTGTCCCGCGCGGTCGCGGACGAGGAACCGGAAACGGTCGACGTGGTCGCCGAGGTCCATCATCAGGTTGCGGGCCTGCTGGGTAGTCCAGGGTCCGTCGGGGTGCGTGGTGACGCCCAGGACGTGCAGGGAGCGGTTGTTGACCTCGATCACGAATAGGACGTAGAGCCGTCGCAGGGTCACCGCGCAGTCGACGTGGAGGAAGTCGACGGCCAGCATGCTGGCGGCTTGGTGCGGAGGAACTGCCGCCAGCTGGTGTCGCTGTGCCGGCCTGGTGCCGGTGGGATGCGGTAGCGCTGCAGGATCCGTCGGATCGTTGAGGCGCCGACACGGTGGCCGAGTTTGAGCGGCCCGCCCTGCACCCTGCGATATCCCCAACTCGGGTTTTCCGCCGCCATCCGTACGACCAGCGCGGCGATGGCGGCGTCGATCGGTGGGCATCCGGATCGATTCGAGTAGGTCCACTTCTTGCGCACCAGGCGGCGATGCCAGCGCAGGATGGTGTTCGGGGTGACCAAGCGATGGCAGCGCAGTGCTCGAGGCAGCCGCCGGACGAGCGCGGCGAACACGGCCCGGTCGGCCCAGTCCATGCGGGGTCTGGGGTTGGTGCGGCGGAACACGGCGAGTTCGTGTCGCAGCACGAGGAGCTCGATGTCCTTGGTGGAGGACGTGCGACTCAGCAGCAAGAGCAGCCCGAGCAGGTGCTGAAAGATCAGGTACAGCAGGCGCAGCGACACGGCGGAGATCATGCCCGGCCGCTGATGAGCATCAATCACTGCTGGTCAGCGACATGTGCAGCGTTCTGGAACCCCACAGCCCGCCGAACAACTCGACGACCCCGACCGCCGGACCGCGCTCGGCATCCCCATACGTGGTGTTCCCCACGAAGCCTCAACTGGCCATCGACATCATCATCGACG
>DATDKW010000486.1:0-10524 GCA_036519715.1 Mycobacteriales bacterium | reverse complement strand
CCCCGCCGGCCCCGCCGGCCGCGCCGTCGGCCCGGCCCGCGCCGCCGGCCGCGCGGCCCGGCACCCACCCGGCGGCGCTGCTGGCCGCGATCGTCGCCGGTGCGGTCGCCACGGTCGGGCTGTGGTGGTTCGACACGCCGTCGGTCAGCGGGTTCGGGGACTGGCTGACCGACGCCGCGGTCACCGCGGTCGACTACCCGCAGAACAACCAGCGCGACATCGAGATCAACCAGTTCGCCATCCCGCAGCTGAACCAGGAGGCGACCGCGGCCAGGAGCGCGACCATCGACACCGTCTCCGGCGCCACCGTCACCAGCGACGGCTACATCCAGTCCTTGCAGAGCGCTCGGGACAAGGCCGGGCTGTGACCGCGACGCTCGACCGGACGGTGCACGTCGAGCACTGCATGGGCACCGTGTTCAGCATCGACGTCCGCGACCCGGGCGACTGGACCGGCGCGATCGCCGACGTCGTCGGCTGGCTGCACCACGTCGACGCCGTCTTCAGCACCTACCGGCCCGGCAGCGACGTCAGCCGGCTGCGGCGCCGGGAGCTCCGGCTGGCCGACGCCGACCCGGACGTCGCCGTCGTCCTCGACCTGTGCGCCGCGGTCCAGTGGGAGACCGGCGGCCACTTCTCGGCCCTGGCCGGCGGCCGGATCGACCCGACCGGGCTGGTCAAGGGCTGGGCCGTCGAGGCCGCGAGCCGGCGGCTGCGGGCGCACGGCTCGTCCCGCCACGCCGTCAACGGGGGCGGCGACATCCAGCTCGCCGGCGAGGCCGGGCCGGGCCGCCCGTGGACGGTGGGCATCAGCGACCCGCACGACCGCGGCCGCGTGCTCACCACGGTCAGCGGGCGGGACTTCGCCGTCGCCACCTCGGGCACGGCCGAGCGCGGCGCCCACCTCACCGACCCCTTCACCGGCCGGCCGGTCACCCACCTCGCCGCCGCGACCGTCACCGGCCCGTCGCTGACCCGCGCCGACGCGTACGCGACCGCGGCCTTCGTGCTGGGCCGTCCGGCGCTGGCCTGGATCGACACCGTCCCCGGCCATGCCGCCCTCCTCGTCGACCCCGCCGGCGGGCTCCACCCCAGCAGCGCCCGGGAAGGCCGGCCGTAGCGGCGCGACGACCCCGGCCGGTCCGTCCGGCCCCGCCGGACCGGTGCCCTGCCGGCTGCCCGATCGGCCCTTCCGGCGGCGGATGCGGCGCCGATACGGTCCTCCGAGCCGCGTCCGCGCCGAACCCGAGGAGCAGTCAGCCATGGACGAGAACGGCGTGCGCGCCGCGCTCCGGCACTACGCCGACCGCAGCGCCGCCGGCGACAGCGACGGGGCCCACGAGATCTACACCGAGGACGCGATCCTCGACTTCCCGCAGTCCGGCGAGCGGTTCGAGGGCGTGTCGAATCTCAAGGCCTGGCGCAAGGACTATCCGGCCAAGGTCGACTTCGACCTGCGCCGGGTCCGGGGCGCCGAGGACGTCTGGGTCACGGAGATCGGGATCCGCTACGACGACGGCCCGTGGAACTACGGCGTCGCCATCTACGAGTTCCGCGACGGCAAGGTCGCCCGCGAGACGATCTACTACGCCGAGCCCTTCCCGGCCCCGGAGTGGCGCGCCGCCTGGCGCGCCGCGCCGCCAAGATAGCGCCGCCCCACCCGATAGCGCCGCCCCACCCGATAGCGCCGCCCCACCCGATAGCGCCGCCCCACCCCGGTAGCGCCGCCCCACCCCGGTAGCGCCGCCCCACCCCGGTAGCGCCACCCCACCCCGGTAGCGCCGGCCCGCCCGGTAGCGCCGCCCCACGCCGACAGGGCGGGCGTCACGGACCCCCCGCGCGGGCCGTGAGGTCGGCCAGCAGGACCCGGAGCAGGTCGGTGAGCTGCGCCCGCTGGTCCGGCGAGAGCCCGGTCAGCAGTGTCTCCTCGTGCCGGAGCAGGTCGTCGACCGTGCGCTCGACCAGCGCGTGCCCGGCCGCGGTCAGCTCCACGGTGACGCTGCGCCCGTCCGGCCCGGACCGGTGCCGGCGGACCAGCCCCTGGGCCTCGACCCGGGTCAGCCGCTGGGAGATCGCCCCCGGGCTGACCAGCGTGGCCCGGGCCAGCTGGCCCGGTGTCAGCCGGTACGGCGGGCCGGCCCGGCGCAGGGTGCTGAGCAGGTCCCGGGTCGGGGCGTCGATCCCCAGCCGGGCCATGGTCCGGCGCCGGTCGTCCTCCAGCAGCTTCCCGATCCGCCAGATCCGGGTGATCACCCCGATCGAGTCGACCGGGGTGCCGGGCCGCTCCCGGACCCAGGCCTGCTGGATGCCGTCGACGTCGTCCTGCGGTACGGTCACGGAGATACTTTAGCGCGAAAGGACTTGGGATGACGACAGCAGTGGTCTCCGGCGGCGGCACCGGGATCGGCCTCGCGGTGGCCCGGCGGCTGGCCGGCCGGGGACTCGAGGTGACCGTGCTCGGCCGCCGGCCGGACGTGCTGGCCGACGCGGCCCGGCAGACCGGCGCCACCCCGGTGGTCTGCGACGTGGCCGACCCCGCGGCCGTGGCGGCGGCGCTGGACGCGCTGCCGGCCGAGGTCGGCGTGCTGGTCAACAACGCCGGCGGCAACACCGACCTGGACGGGCCCGAGCCGCCGCCGGGGGACCTGGCCGCGCTGGCCGCGGCCTGGCAGGACAACCTGCGGTCCAACCTGATCTCTGCCGTCCTGCTCACCGCCGCGCTGGCGCCCCGGCTGGCCGACGGCGGCCGGGTCGTCACCCTGGGCTCGATCGCCGCCCGCACGGGCGCGGGGTCCTACGGCGCGGCCAAGGCGGCCGTCGAGGCCTGGACCATCGACGTCGCCCGCGAGCTGGGGCCGCGCGGCATCTCCGCCAACGTGGTCTCCCCCGGGCTGACCGTCGCGACCGAGTTCTTCCGCGGCCGGCTCAGCGCGGAGCGCACCGGGCAGCTGGTGGCGGCGACGGCCACCGGCCGGGCCGGCACCCCGGACGACGTGGCCGCGCTGATCGACTTCCTGGCCGGCCCGGACGCCGGCCACATCACCGGCCAGGTGCTGCACGTCAACGGCGGCGCCCACCTGGGCCGGTGAGGATCAGTCGGTGCCGCCGAGCAGCACCAGCACCAGCGCGACCACGATCGTCACCAGCAGCACGGCCGCGGACACGATCGGGCCGCGGGTGCCGGCCCCGGTGACGTACCGGCCGACCTCCAGCTCGTGGTTGGTGGCGCGGTAGCGGCCCGTCCCGTAGACCAGCCCGGTCCCGCCGACCGCCACCAGCAGCGCCCCCGCGGTCAGGCTGTACACGTTGGGGTCACCGCCGCTGCCGAACCGGGCCACGGCCAGGCCCACGATCATCACGTTCGCCGCCGTACGGACCCAGGCCAGCCAGGTCCGCTCGTTGGCCATGTGGTCCCGGGCCCGGCTGGACGGGCTGGTCCCCGGCTCCTCGGTCACCCGGTTCCCCACCGCAGGCCGACCGGGTTCGGCTGCGGCAGCAGGCCGGACCCGGCGACCGCGGCGGCGATCGGGTCCAGCAGCGCGAGCAGCCGGGCCGCGGCGTCCGGGCCCAGCGCCTCCCACGGCTGCCGGGCGGCCCGGTCGGTCGCGGCCTCGATCGCGTCGTGCTCGGCCTGCCCGGCGGCGGTGAGCCGGCCGTCGCCGTCCAGCAGGCCGCGCTCGGTCAGGCCGTCGCGGGCCCGGGCCCACTCGTCGTCCGGGAAGCCGCGCCCGGTCCGGAGCACGTCCGGGTCCGACTCCCCGGCCCCGGCCTTGAGCAGGTGCGCCTCGGCCGGGCCGATGCCTCGGCTGACCAGGACGGCGTTGTGGCCGTCGCCGCGGTGCTCCCGCAGCACCGCGGTGGCCTGCCAGAGCGCGACCCGGGCGCTGCCGCGGCGGGGCAGCGCCTGGTTGGCGGCGGCCAGCGGGCGGCCGGCCGTGTCCGCGAGCTGCGCCGCCCGCCAGGCCAGCTCGGCCGCCTCGCCGACGTCGTCCGGCCCGGCCAGCTCGGCCAGGGCCGCGTCCACCGCCGATTCCCGGGCCGCGATCGCCGCCTCCGGGGTCGTGTACGCCCACGCGTCCGGCAGCGCCCGGCCGACCCGGGAGCGGTGGAACCCGAAGAACACCGCGGTCACCGGGGCCGGGCCGACCGGCCCCAGCGGCGCCGCCCGGAACGCGAAGTAGCCCATCCAGTAGCCCTTCAGGCCCAGCGCGACCGCGGCCTCGGCCGCCCGCGGGCTGAAGTAGACGACGTCGTGCACCACCTCGTACCGCTGCCACAACCGCCGGGCCAGCTCCTCGGACACCGTCACCCCTCTCGCCGCCTCCGGCGATTGTCCCGGGTACGGCAACCTTCCGGGCGGCGGACCCGGTTGTACGCGTGACGTCGGGCGGCGCGAGGAGCCGGGGTGCGAAGATCGGACGAGGACGACTACCGGGACTACGTCACGGCCCGGCTGGGCCCGCTGCGCCGCACCGCGGACGATCGTCCGTGCCGGCGAACGACAGGGCGAGGTCAAGACCGAGGCCATGGTGGTCGTGTTCAGGGCCGACGGCACGGTCCTCCAGCTGATCGCCGACGGGCCGGCCGGCACCCCCCGGCCGGCCCCGCTCGACGTCGCCGCACTGATACGGATCGGTCTCGCCCCCGGGCTGTCGATCGGTTAGCGCCGGGCCTCGTACACGATGTTGAACGGCGTCTCGGCGGCCCGGCGGAACCGGGTCAGGCCGGCGTCGGTGACGGCCTGCCGGATGGCCGCCTCGCCGGCCTGGGCGCCCAGCGCGTACCCGCCGGGCTGGGACCGGGCGCTCGGCACGCACAGGAATGTGGAGAACGAGTAGTACACCCTCCCGACCGGGTTGAGGTTGCTCTCCACGGTGTCCCCGGCCGCCGGCTCCACGATGAGCCAGGTGCCGTCCGGGGCCAGCGCGTCCCGCACGTGCCGGGCCGCCCCGACCGGGTCGCCCATGTCGTGCAGGCAGTCGAATGTGGTGACCAGGTCGTAGCCGCCGCCGGCGAAGTCCTGGGCGCCGGCCACGGTGAAGCCGACCCGGTCGGACACGCCGGCCTCCGCGGCCCGCTTGCGGGCTTCTTCGATCGAGCCCTCGTGCAGGTCGGATCCGGCGAACCGGGACTCCGGGTACGCCTGCGCCATGAGCACGGTCGACGCCCCGTGGCCGCAGCCGACGTCGGCCACCGACCCGCCGGCCCGCAGCTTGGCCTCGACGCCGTCCAGCGCCGGGATCCAGGCCGAGGTCAGGCTGGCCGCGTATCCGGGGCGGAAGAACCGCTCGCAGCCGTCGAAGACGTCCGCGTCCTGCTCGCCCCAGCCCAGCCCGCCGCCGGTACGGAACGCCGCCTCGATCCGCGGCGCCGCCTTCAGTGACCCCAGCGCCAGCTGGAACGCGCCCGGCAGGAAGACCGGCCCGTCCGGGTCGGTCAGCGCGAAGGCCTGCTCGTCGGTGAGCGAGTAGCGGTCGGCCCCGGCCCCGTCCGCTCCGGCCTCGTACTGGACGTAGCCGCCGGCGGCCTGGCCGCGCAGCCACTCGGTGACGTAGCGGGTGTCGGTGCCGGTGCGCTCGGCCAGCTCGGCCGCCGTGGCCGGGCCGGCGGCCAGTCCCCGGTAGAGCCCGAGCCGGTCGCCCAGGACCACGGCGCCGGCCGCCACGGTCGCGCCCAGGTCGCCCACGAAACGACCGAGGAACTCGTTGAGCCTGCCCTCGTCGACGGTCATCCTGCGTCCTTCCCTCGTACGGTGTGCTGATGCCAGGAGCCTGCCGACGGGCCTTGCAGCCGGATTGCAACCGGGCTGCAATCCGCGGCGGGACGCTCGGCCGGACGAGAGGGGTGGACCGTGCGGGCGATGCAACCGGACGTCGAGGGCTACGTGGAGCGCGACGGCGTCAAGGTCGGGTACGAGGTGTTCGGCTCCGGGCCCGTGGCGGTGGTCTTCCCACCGGTCGACCCGATCGTGCACTCGCGGGTGTGGAAGGCGCAGGTGCCCTACCTGGCCCGGTACGCCCGGGTGGTGACGGTCGACCCGCGCGGCAACGGCCGGTCCGATCGTCCCTCCACTGTGGACGCCTACCGGGACGTGGAGATGGTGGCCGACACCCTGGCCGTCATGGACGAGGCCGGCATCGGCTCGGCCGTCTGGGTCGGCCTGTGCTTCAGCGGCTGGCTCAGCCTGCTGGCAGCGGCCCGGCACCCGGAGCGGGTCGACGCCGTCGTCGCCATCGCGCCGCAGATGCTGTCCCTGACCCCGCCGCTGCCGGCCCGGGCCCGGTACGACTGGGCCGCGCCGCTGGACACCGACGAGGGCTGGGCCAAGGTCAACCAGCACTACTGGCGGCGGGACTACCGCGGGTTCGCCGAGTTCTTCTTCGACCAGTTGCTGTTCGAGCCGCACTCGACCAAGCAGTTCGAGGACGCGGTCGGCTGGGCCCTGGAGACCTCGCCGGAGCCGCTGATCCTGCACCACGACGCGCCCCGGGCGACCTCGACGGCGGCGGAGACCGCGGCCCTGCTGGCCGAGGTCCGCTGCCCGGTGCTGACGATCCACGGGGACCAGGACCGGTGCCAGCCGATCGAGCGCAGCGCGCTGGTGGCCGAGCTGACCGGCGGCCGGATGGTCACGCTGGCCGGTGTCGGCCACCTCCCAGTGGCCCGGGAGCCGGTCGTGGTCAACCACCTGATCCGCTCCATGCTGCCGGCCGCGCCCGCGCGGACCTGGACCCGGCGGCTGAACCGGCCGAAGCGGGCGCTGTTCCTCAGCTCCCCCATCGGGCTCGGGCACACGGCCCGCGACGTCGCCATCGCCCGGGAGCTGCGCCAGGCCCGGCCGGGGCTGGAGATCGACTGGCTGGCCCAGCACCCGGTGACCGAGGTGCTGCACCGGGCCGGCGAGCGCGTGCACCCGGCCTCGGCCTGGCTGGCCAGCGAGTCCGCGCACGTGGAGTCCGAGGCCGGCGAGCACGACCTGCATGCGTTCGGGGCCATCCGGCGGATGGACGAGATCCTGGTCGCCAACTTCATGGTGTTCGCCGACCTGGCCGAGTCCGAGCCGTACGACCTCTGGATCGGCGACGAGGCCTGGGACCTGGACTACTTCCTGCACGAGAACCCGGAGCTGAAGACGGCCGCGTACGCGTGGCTGACCGACTTCGTGGGCTGGCTGCCGGTCGGCGGCGACACCGGCCGCACCGCGGACCTGACCGCCGACTACAACGCCGAGATGGTCGAGCAGGTGGCCCGGTTCCCGCGGCTGCGGGACCGGTCGGTATTCGTCGGCGACCCGGGCGACCTGGTGCCGCTGCCGCTCGGCCCCGGGCTGCCGAGCATCCCGGACTGGACCCGGTCCCACTTCGACTTCTCCGGCTACGTCACCGGTTTCGACCCGGCCGCGGTCGCCGACCGGGACGCGCTGCGGGCGTCGCTCGGGTACGGGCCGGACGAGCAGGTGTGCGTGGTCGCGGTCGGCGGCTCCGGGGTCGGGACCGCCCTGCTGCGCCGGGTGGCGGCGGCGCATCCGGTGGCGCAGCGGCTGGTGCCGGGCCTGCGGACGGTCCTGGTGACCGGGCCGCGGATCGACCCGTCGGTGGTGCCGGCGGCGCCCGGGCTGGAGGTCCTCCACTACGTGCCCGACCTCTACCGGCACCTGGCCGCCAGCGACCTGGCCATCGTCCAAGGTGGACTGTCCACGACGATGGAGCTGACCGCCTGCCGCCGGCCCTTCCTGTACGTGCCGCTGCGCAACCACTTCGAGCAGACCGTCCACGTGCGACACCGGCTGGACCGGCACCGGGCCGGGCGCCGGCTGGACTGGGAGGAGACCACCCCGGACGCGCTCGCGGCGGCGATCGCGGCCGAGATCGGCCGGGAGGTCGACTACGTCCCCGTCGACCCCGCCGCCGCCACCCGCGCCGCCACCCTCCTGGCCGACCTCATCTGACCCCCGGCCCGGGGTCAGCCGGCCGCGAAGATGCTGACCCCCGGGCTGGGGTCAGCCGGCGTCCCGGGGTCAGCCGGCGTCCCGGGGTCAGCCGGTGGCGGTCCGGCTGGCGGCCGGGAGGGACGGCAGCGCGACCCCGTGGCGGGCGGCCAGGGCGGCGGCCCGGGCGTCCAGGGCGGCCGCCGCCTCCACCTCGCCCCGGGCCACGGCGCAGCGGGCCGCGACCTCGGTGCCCAGCGCGACCAGCACCGGCCAGCCGGCCGTGGCCGCGGGCAGGAACCGGTCCAGCACGACCTGGGCCCGGTCCGGTTCCCCGGCCGCGATCCAGGCCCGGGCCACGGCCAGGTGCACGTCCGCCCCCAGCAGCCAGGCGCCGCCGGCCGGCGCGGTGATCCCGGCCAGCAGCGCGTCCGCCCGGGCCAGCAGGACCGGGTCGCCGGTCGCCTCGGCCAGCGGCCCCAGCCCGCGCAGCAGGAACCCGTCCGCGCCGATGTCCGTCGCCACCGCCACGCTGGTCTGCAGCGCCGCCACCGCCCCGGCCCGGTCGCCGGTGGCCAGCAGCGTCGTGCCCAGGAACGCGTACGCGGCCGCCGGCCACCACGGGTGCCCGTCCCGGTCGGTCAGCGCCACCGCCTCCCGGCCCGCGGCCACCGCCGCCCCGGCCCGCCCGCGCAGCCGCTGCACCCAGCCGTCGTGGGCGACGAACCACGACTCGTACGCGTCGAACCGGCTGCGCCGGTTCACCGCCCGGGCCGCCGCGATCCGGGCCAGCGCGGTGTCCCAGTCGCCGACCGCGACGGCCGGGAACGCCGACTCCAGCACCGCCCACTGCAACCGCCACAGGTCGCCCTGCCCGCGCAGCAGCGGCTCCAGCTCGGCCAGCACGGGCACCAGCCCGTCCAGGTCGCCCAGGTACGCGTACGGGGTCTTCAGGCCGTCCAGGGCCGCGGCCAGCGCGGCCGGGTCGGCGGCGGCGCGGGCGGTCGCGACGGCGGACCGGCCGTGGCCGACGGCCACGTCGAAGCGGAGCTGGTTGGTCGACACCACCGCCAGCCGGCCCAGCAGGTCGGCCTCGCTGACGTGGTCGCCGAGCGCGTGCGCGATCCGGACGCCGGCCTCCAGGTAGGACACGCACAGCTCGCTGGAGCGACCCTGTCCGACCAGCACGTCCCCGCCCAGCTGCCGCAGCGCCGCCATCTCCAGCCGCTGGTCGCCGGCCTCACGGGCCAGCTCGACCGCGTGCTGGTGGTCGGCCCAGGCGCCGTCGAAATCGCGCCGGGCCTCCCGGGCCCGCCCCCGCACCAGCAGCAGCCGCCCGCGCAGCTCGGCCCGGCCCGGGTCGTCCACTGTGGACAGCACCGCCAGCGCCCGGTCCAGGAAGGCCTCAGCGTCGGGCGCGGCCCAGCGGCGCAGCGACTCCTCGCCGGCCCGCAGCCAGGACCGCGCCGCCCGCATCGGCTGGCCCGCGGCGGCGGCGTGCACGGCCGCGGCCTCGGGCCGGTCGGCCAGCAGGTCCGCGGCCCGCCGGTGGTGCTGGACCCGGGTCGGCGCCGGCGTGGTCGCGTACAGCACCTCCTGGGCCAGGTCGTTGACGAACTCGTAGGCGTCGCCGGCCACGGCCAGCAGCGCCGCGTGCAGGGCCCGCTCGCAGCGGCGGGTCGCGTCCGGGCCGGGGATGCCGAGCACGCCGGCCAGCGTGTGCGGGTCGAACGGCGGCCCCAGCACGGACGCCGCCCGCAGCAGCTCCTCCGTCTCCGGGCCGAGCCGGCGGACCCGGGCCGACACGGCGTCCCGCAGCGAGCCGGGAATGCCGGGCTCGCCCGCCTGCAGGCCGCGCAGCGTCTCGACCACGAACAGGGTGTGGCCGCGGGTGCGGCGGTGCAGCTCGGCGGCCAGCTCGGACCGGCCGGCGTCCGCGGCCAGCCGGGCCACCGCGGCCGGGACCAGCGGCCGCACCGGCACCGCGGCGGCGACGTCGGCGAGCCGGGCGGTCGCCTCCTCGCCCTCGCCGGTCCGCACCACCGCCAGCACCAGCAGCGCCGTCCCGGCCGAGTGCCGGGCCAGGTGGTGCAGGAAGTCGACCGTGGTCAGGCCGGCCTCCTGCAGGTCGTCCAGCAGCAGCAGGACCGGGCCGAGGTCGGCCAGCCGGCGCAGGAACCCGGTCAGGCCCGCGAACGCGGCCCGCAGCCGGACGTCCGGGCCGCCCTGCAGCGCCGGCGCCGGGCCGAGGACGGCGTCCAGGTCCGGCAGCACCGTGCTCAGCGCGGCCGCGTCCGGGCCGGCCAGCTCGGCCAGCACCGCGGCCGGCAGCCCGGTGACGACCGGCCGCAGGGCGTCGGCCAGCGGCTGCAGGAACAGCGACCGCTCGGTGCCGTAGCACCGGGCCCGCAGCACCCGCCCGCCGGTCGCCGCGGCGGTCCCGGCCACCTCCTCGGCCAGCCGGGTCTTGCCCAGCCCGGCGGCCCCGGTCACCAGCACCACCCCGGACCGGCCGCCCGCGGCGGCGGACCACCGGTCCGCCAGCGTCTCCGCCTCCTCCTCCCGCCCCACCAGCCCCCCGGCCCGTGGCCGGGACC
>DATDKW010000485.1:0-27054 GCA_036519715.1 Mycobacteriales bacterium | reverse complement strand
AACGGAGCGGGACGCACGCCGGGTGCGATCAGACCGGCAGCACCCGCAGGACGCCGGCGCCCCACTCGTTGTCCCGGCCCGGAGCGCCGCGGTCGACCGCCAGCGCCCGCATGGCCAGGTTGAGCAGCGGCGGCGACAGCCGGCCGCCGAGCTCCTGCCGTACCAGCGCCGCCACCCCGGTCGCCGACGGCGCCGCCGCCGACGTGCCGAAGAACTGGCACACCCCGGTGACCGCCGACGGGCACACCGACGGGTCGGGGAAGCCGCCCGACCCGCTGATGGAGACGCCGTCCGCGGCCGTCCAGGTCGGCGCGATCGCCGTCCGGAACCGCGGCCCGGCGACGCCGGTGCAGGGACCGGCCGCGCCGCCCGGGCAGACGGTGGTCGACCCGACCTGGACCGGACCGCCGGCGCTGAAGGTCTCCAGCGGCACGGTCTTGGGGTCGGTGGACAGCCCGGCGTCGGCCGCGCCGGCGCTGGTGGCCGCGTACAGGTAGTTGGAGTCCGGGTTGAGCGAACCGGACCGGCTGGGCGTGTCCGTCGCCGCCGAGCCCGCGAGGGCGGTCCGCCAGCGCAGGTCGATGGTCGGCGGCGCGACCGCGGACGACGTGCCGGCCACGTCCACCACCAGCTTCAGCGCGTGGATGCCGGTGCCGAGCTCGGCACTGTCGTACAGGACCTGCTCGATGGTGTCGCCCACGCCGTTGGCCTGGGTGGCGTTGCTGACCGCGAGGCAGCGGCCGCTCTGGTCGAGCAGGTAGAGGTTGACGTCGGTGAAGCCGCCCTGCCCGGGGGTCGGGTAGATCGCCCGCGGCTCGCTCCACTGCAGCGTGGCCAGGATCAGGCCGTTCTGCCCGAGCCGGAGGTCGAAGGCGTTGTCGGTGCCGCCGGCGACCGCGACCGTGTTGTGCGGGACCGGCCCGCAGGCGGTGCCGAACGCGGCGTCGGTGATGTCGTCCGGGGTCCGGCCGGTGCCGACCGCGGCCACCCGCGGGGTGTGCCGGGCGCCGAGGTTGCCGGCCGAGGAGCTGAACCAGACGCCGGACCGGGCCAGCGCCTCGGCCGTGGAGGCGGCCAGGCCCTGCTGGAACGCGGGCTCGTCGTCGAAGGCGAGGTCCTCGGTGATCAGGCCAGCGCCGGCCGCGGCCAGCGCGCGCAGGCCGCCGACGTGGTCCTCGAGCGTCTCACCGGTGCCGGTGAACAGCAGCTTCGCACCCGGGGCGGTGTCGTGAACGATCTCCAGCATGCCGGTGCCCTCGTCCCCGTCACCGGGGTCGAGCACCTGGACGTCCGCGGGCAGCTCGCCCTTGGCCACCGACTCGGCCAGGCTGGTGACGCCGTCGGACATGGCGCCGACGCGCTGGCCCCGGCCGGTCAGCCCGAGCCGCTGGGCCTTGTCGGCGCGGTGCAGCGCGACGCCCTCGCTCGTCACCGGTCCGGCGTCGGTCTGCGGCTTGGTCACCGGGCGGACCGCCGCCACCCACGGCAGCGCGGCCACCGCGTCCAGCGCGCCGACCGGCACGTCGGCGTGCACCAGCCCGGCCTGCGGCAGGGCGACGCCCGGCACGGCGGCGAAGTCGGCCGAGGAGGAGCGGACGGTGACGCCGAGCGCGCTCAGCTGGGTCAACTGGGCCTGGCTGACCTGACCGGCGGCGTGCAGCTGCAGGTCCAGCGACCCGGCGGCGTCCACGCCGACCAGGTCGTCGCCGAGGGCCCTGCGGGCGCTCGGGCCGAGCCCGGTCGTGCGGCTCCTGTTCTGCTCGGTACGGATCCGGGCCGCCTGCTGGCGGACCAGGGACGGGATCTTGGCGGCGGCCCGGGTGGCGGCGGTCGCGGCCGCGGCCCGGTCCGCCGGGTCGGGCGCCGCCGACGCCGGCCCGGGGCCGACGGCGAACGACAGCACGACCGCGCCGACAGCCACGGCGGCGAGGGAGGATCTACGCACGTCGATCCCCTTTCCTGTGGAATGCGTTGCCGGACCGTATTACCGGGACCCGGTATCGCTCGTCCGCCTTATGGCTGAACCAAGGCAACGCCAATGCGCACGCTGCGTGGTCGCAACGGGCGACCCGCCCGGCGGCCAGGACAGCACCACGCTGAGCGGAACTGCGGCGGACGGCGGCGGACCCGCGCGGACGGCGGCGGACCCGCGGCGGATGGCAGCGGACCCGCGCGGACGGCGTCGGACCGGCGCCAACGGCGGCGGATCCTGGCGGAGGGCGGCGGTTCGCGACGGGCGTCAGGCCGGGACGACGACCTCGATGCGACCGGTGCGGACGTCGTACCGGGCGCCCACGACGGCCAGGTCCGACGGCAGGTACGGCGAGCTGCGGATGCGCTGCACGTCGCGGGCCAGCGTGGCCTGCTGGTCGGGGATCGTGTGGAAGTCGAGGCTGCGGGTGTCGAGGCCGCTCTCGGCGGCGATGGTGGCGTGCACGTCGTCATCGGTGACCTTGGTCATCCGGCAGTCGGTGTGCGCGACCAGCATGACCCGCTCGACACCGAGCAGGTGCACGGCCAGGACGAGCGTACGGAGCACGTCGTCGGTCACCCGGGCGCCGGCATTGCGCAGGATCTTGGCGTCGCCGGGGCTCAGCCCGAGCATCTCCAGCGGCGAGATCCGCGAGTCCATGCAGGTGACCACGGCCAGCCCGCGGGCGGCCCGCCCGGGCAACCCACTGTCACTGAACTGCGCCGCGTACTCCGCATTCGCTTCCAGCACGTCCTCGAATCCGCCCATGCGCTCATCTCAGCACCCCGCCCGGGCCCTCGCCTCTCCGAGCCGGTGATCTCCGGCACGGAGTACGGCCAGGAGTGGCCAGGTCGGCCGAGGCGTCCTCGTTACGGCTGCTTGACCACGGACAGCGGTGAGACGAGGGCCAGGTGCGTGAAGTCGACGTCGTTGTGCAGCAGCGGACGGTCCTCGCGGATGCAGACGGCCGCGATCAGGCAGTCGGTCGTACGCCGGATCGTCAGTCCCTCGCGCCGTGCGGCCCGGTAGAGCGTGGCCGCGTTGCGGAAGTCGTCGAGTCCCTCGAGTCGGAGGACGTCGAAGTTCAGCAGCTGCCGCTCGGCGCCGAGCATGTCGGTCTCGTTCTTGAAGCCCTGCAGCAGCTCGGCGTAGATGACGTCGGTCAGACCCACCGGTTGCTCGTGCTCCACCTGGTGCGCGAGCAACTCCACCTGCCAGGTGGCCCGGCCGGCGAAGAAGTCGATCCAGACGCTGGTGTCGGCGATCACCACTCGGTCCGGCCGCTGCGCGTCCGGTCCAGATCCAGCTCGAAGTCCACCGCACCGCGGAACGCCAGGATCCCCTTGGCCTTGCGCCGCCGGATCAACTCGGCCAGCGCGAACTCCACCGTCGCCTTCTTGGTCCGGGTCCCGGCCAGCTTCTGGGCCTCGGCCAGCAGCGCGTCGTCTATGTCGATGTTGGTCCGCACAGCACGACCATACACACAGAACGGCGATTCCGTGTGTATGAGTCAGCTCGATGTCAGGCCGTCGTTCAGGAGGGTGGTGAGGGTGGTGGTGCCGGGGGAGGTGAGGAAGGTTTCGAGGGTGACGGGGGTGCCGGTGGCGTCGGCCAGGGGGAGCCGCCAGTTGGGGTATTCGTCCTGGGTGCCGGGCAGGTTGGGCTGGCGGCGGTCGCCGACCGCGTCGGCCGGCATGGCCAGCACGACCCGGCACGGGGTCCTGAGCAGCACCCGGTACATGTCGAGCACCAGTTCGGCGTCGGATGCGCCCGGCGCCGCCAGCCCGCAGGCACGCATCATCGCGAACAGCCGCTCCTTCTCCTCCGACACCCGGGCGTGCTCCTCGGCCTCGGGCCGGTCCAGCTGTCCCAGCGCCGCCCGGACCCGGACCTGCTCGTCGGCCAGCAGCCCGTACGCGGTGGGCAGGTCGTGCGTCGACACGCTCGCCACCGCCCGCTCCCGGTAGCGCTCCGGCGGCAGCGGGGTGATCTCGTCCTCCTCCCGGGAGAACCACAGCACGGCCGAGCCGAGCACCCCGGCCGAGTCGAGGGCGACCCGGATGGCCGGGTCGACGGTGCCGAGGTCCTCGCCGACCACCAGGGCGCCGGCCCGGTACGCCTCCAGCACCACCACGGCGAGCATGGCCTCGGCGTCGTAGGCCACGTACGTACCGCCCGCGGCACCGCGCCCGGCCGGCACCCACCACAGCCGGAACAGCCCCATCACGTGGTCGACCCTCAGCCCGCCGCCGTGGGTCAGCGCGGCCCGCACCACCTGCCGGAAGGGCTCGTACGAGGTCTCGGCCAGCCGCCCGGGCCGGAACGGCGGAAACCCCCAGTCCTGACCCCGCTGGTTGAACGAGTCCGGCGGCGCCCCCACGGTCGCGCCCGAGGCCAGGATCCCCGGCAGCAGCCAGGCGTCGGCGCCGACCGGGTCCACCCCGACGGCCAGGTCGTGCACGATGCCGACCGCCATCCCGCCGTCCTCGGCCTCCTGCTGGGCGGCGTCGAGCTGCTCGACCGCCCGCTGCTGGATCCACCGGTGCAGCCGGACCAGCTCCGGGTCGGCCGCGGCCAGCGCGGCCGGCCCGGGCCGCTGCAGCGACTCCGGCCACCGGTTCCAGGCCGCCCCGTGCTGCTCGGCCAGCGCGCAGAAGACCGCGAACCCGTCCGGCCCGGTCCAGTCGACCTCGGTGACAGCCTCGCCGGGCGGCAGGAGAAGGGACAAGGCCGCCCGCTTGGCCGTCCAGACCGCGTCCCGGTCGATCAGCTCCCCGTTGCCGGGACGCAGGGCGTCCACCGACGCGCGCAGGAACGCCGGCGCCGACTGATACTCCGGCAGCGCGTCCACCGCCACCGCGACCTGATCGGCGAACCGCCGGGAGGACGGAAAGTACGGCGAGGGCTGGATCGGCAGCACCGGCGTCACCGCGTGCATGGGGTTCACCAGCAGCACGCCGGCCCCCTGCGCCGCCGTGGCCCGGGCGATCGTCCGCAGGTCGGCGTAGTCGCCGATGCCCCAGGACCGGGCCGAGCGCAGCTGGTAGAGCTGGATCTGCCAGCCCCACAGCCGGTCCCCGGACCACGGCAGCGACGACGGCGCCACCACCAGCGGCACGTCCCCGGCCCGGTGCACCCCGAACGGCAGCGGGTCGCCGACCGCGACCGTCACCGTCTCGCCGGACTCCAACGTCACCGGGCCCGCCACCGGCGACGGACCGTCGGACACCAGCGCCTTCCGCGGCGGCGTCCCGACCAGCGCCAGCGTCGCCTCGACCGTCTCCGGGTCCACGGTGACGCGGCGCCGGGCCCAGTCCAGGTACGTCGTCGCCACTCCGGCCCGGGCGGCGCGCTCCGAGAGGTCGGCCGGCACAGAAAGATCCACGGCACGCCCCTACCCGGCGCCCCGGGCGCTCAGTCGCCGTGCAGCGGCACCGGCAGGTCGGCCGGCGGGGCGATGCGGGCCCACCGCTCGCACGTGTCGTCGGTGGCGACCGCGGCCTTCCCGGCGAACGCGGTCACCGCGGCCCGGTCCAGCACGTCGTCCGGGAACGCCCCCCGGGACGCCGCTTTCCGCACCCCGTCCAGCGGCAGCCGCGCGGCCGAGGCCAGGAAGACCACGTTGCCGGCGTCCCGCTCCCGCAGCAGGTCGCGCTCGGCCACCAGCGCGACGTGGTCGAACGCGGCCAGCAGGGTGGCGGCCTCGGCCCGGGACACTCGCAGCGGCGGGCAGTCGATGACGTTGAGCAGGTAGAGGCCGTCCGGCCGGAGCACCCGGCGGACCTCCCGGGCGAACTCCACGGTGGCCAGGTGGGCCGGCACGACCACGCCGGAGAAGGCGTCCCCGACGACCACGTCGGCCGACCCGGACGGCTGCTTGGCCAGTCGCTCCCGGGCGTCGCCGACCCGGACCCGCAGCCCCGGCGACGGCGCCAGCCCGAGGTGCTCGCGGGCGATCCGGACCAGCTCCCCGTCGTACTCGTAGACGACCTGGCGGGAGCGCGGCCGGGTCGCGGCCACGTACCGGGGCAGGGTGAAGCCGCCGCCCCCGACGTGCAGCACGTCCAGCGGCTGCCGGGCCGGCCGGAACAGGTCCAGCACGTCGCCGATCCGCCGGACGTAGGAGAACTCCAGGTGGGTCGGGTCGGCCAGGTCCACGTACGAGCTCTCGTGCCCGTCCAGGAAGATCATCCGCCCGGACGGCCGGGACGGGTCGCCCTCGATGCTCACGACCGAGTGCGACGCCTGCAGGTCGTACGGCGGGACGGGGGGCAGGGCAGCGGCGGGGCGACGCCCGGCGTCCCGGACGGAGCTGCGGCGGTGCATGATCCCAGGGTGGCACGCGCGGCTGTGTGTACGTTCTGCCGGATCGTCGCGGGGGAGGTGCCGGCCACGGTGGTGCTCGACACCCCCGACCTGCTGGCCTTCCTGGACACCAAGCCGGTCTTCCGCGGCCACGTGCTGCTGGTGCCGAAGGTGCACGTGACGACGTTCAAGGAGCTGCCGGCCGAGCTGGTCGGCCCGTTCGCGCTGACCGCGCAGCGGCTCGAGGTCGCGGTCGAGACCGGCCTGGACGTGCCCGGATCGATGGTGCTGATCAACAACGTCGTGAGCCAGTCCGTGCCGCACCTGCACCTGCACGTCATCCCGCGCCGCCCCAAGGACGGTCTGCGCTTCTGGCTCGGCCCACGTCACCCGTACGCCGACGACGACCCCCCCGAGGGGTACGCGGACCGCATCCGGGCGAACCTGCAGAGTAACTAGGCACTTCAGTGTGACAGCCTGCTGCCGGCTGACGCGCGGATCGCCGCCGCCACCGACGGCACGAACTCCATCGTGTACGACCGGTTCCTCGACAAGCCGAGCAACGGCCCGGCGGGCCGGCGTCCGATGCGGACGCCGGCCTTCCGGCTTGTCCGGGTCCGTTCCGGGTAGAGTCCGAAGCAGTCCGGCGGTCAACGGCGACCGCCGGTAAATATGCGCACGGGAGTATTTCGTGGCACGGATGTCGGCCTGGGAGTCGGCCCAGCACCAGCTCGCCCAGGCGGTGGCCCAACTCGGTCTCGACGACGGCTTCCACGAGATCCTGCGCACGCCACGGCGGGAGATGACCGTCGCGGTGCCGCTGCGCCACGACGACGGGCACGTCGAGGTGCTGCGCGGCTTCCGGGTCCAGCACAACCTCACCCGCGGCCCGGCCAAGGGCGGCATCCGCTTCCATCCCAGCACCGACCTGGACGAGGTCCGCGCGCTGGCCATGTGGATGACCTGGAAGTGCGCCCTCATCGGGGTGCCGTACGGCGGGGCCAAGGGCGGCGTCGCGGTCGACCCCCGGTCGCTGTCACGCAACGAGCTGGAGCGGGTGACCCGGCGCTACGTCTCGGAGATCCTGCCGATCATCGGGCCGGAGCGCGACATCCCGGCCCCGGACGTCGGCACCGACGAGCAGACCATGGCCTGGATGATGGACACCTACTCCATCCACTCCGGCTACACCGTCACCGGCGTGGTCACCGGCAAGCCGGTGTCCGTCGGCGGCTCCGAGGGCCGCGGCGGCGCGACCAGCCGCGGGGTGATGTTCGCGGCGTTCAGCGCGCTGCGGGAGGCCGGGGTCGACCCGCGCGGCGCCACCGTCGCCGTGCAGGGCTTCGGGAAGGTCGGCGGGCTGGCGGCGCAGTTCCTGCACGACGCCGGCTGCACCGTGGTCGCCGTCTCCGACGTCGGCGGCGGCGTGTACGACGGCAGCGGCCTGGACACCGCGGGCCTGCTGCGGCACGTGCGCAACGGCGCCCGGACCGTGGTGGGCTACCCGGGCACCGACCGGATCACCAACGAGGAGCTGCTCGAGCTCGACGTCGACGTCCTGGTGCCGGCGGCGCTGGAGGGCGTGCTGCACGAGGGCAACGCGGCCCGGGTCAAGGCCCGCTTCGTGGTGGAGGGGGCCAACGGGCCGACCACTCCGGACGCGGACGACATCCTGGCCGACAACGGCGTGCTGGTCGTGCCGGACGTGCTGGCCAACTCCGGCGGCGTCGCCGTGTCCTACTTCGAATGGGTCCAGGACCTGCAGGCCTACTTCTGGTCCGAGGACGAGGTCAACGACCGGCTGCAGAAGCTGATGGAGCGGGCGTACGGGCAGGTCTCGGCGCTGGCCAGCGAGCGCAAGGTGTCGATGCGGACGGCGGCCCAGATGATCGGCGTCGGCCGGGTCGCCGAGGCCCACCGGACCCGCGGCCTCTACCCCTGACCGGCCCGGCGCGCCGGGGCGGACTTGTCGGTGCTGCGTGCTTCAATGTCGGTCAGCCACATGTTCCTGGAGGAAAACGAGACCGTGGACGCCGCCGAAGCACTGACCCCGCCGGTCGACCCGACCGACGGCGTGGAGCCGGCTGACGGGCTGACCCGCCGCGAGCGAGAGATCCTCGCCTTCGAGCGGCAGTGGTGGAAGTACGCGGGAGCCAAGGAGCAGGCCATCAAGGACCTCTTTGACATGTCGGCCACGCGCTACTACCAGGTGCTGAACGCGTTGATCGACCGTCCCGAGTCCCTCGCGGCCGATCCGATGCTGGTGAAGAGGCTGCGCAGACTGCGCGCCAGCCGTCAGCGAGCGCGGTCCGCCCGGCGCCTGGGCATCGAGAGTCCCTAGAGGCCTCCGGTCGCCCGCTTCACGTTCGACGACCTCTCCGGCGGTTCGGGGGACCCGCCGGAAGAGGAACACCTGGGACCATCGACGAGTACGGCGAACTCCTCCGGAGGGAGACCACCCGTGGCCCGGCTGCGCGCCGCGTTGGCCGCGCCCGGCACCACCCGGCTGGCCGGGATCGTCGTGGTGCTGGTCGGGGTGGCGCTGCTGATCCTCGGGGTCGCCGCGCTCGGCCGGAACGGGTCCCCGGACCGGGGCGCCGCGCCGGCGCCGGCCTCGCCGTCGATCGGGTCGCCGGCCCCGGCCACCCCGTCCGCCACGGTGTCGCCCTCGACGGTGTCGCCCTCGGCCGTGCCCACGGCGGGCAGCGGGGTGGGCAGCACGGTCGCGCCGCCACCGGCCGCCACCGCGGCTCCGACCCCGACCCGGACCACCGCCGCCCGGGCGCCGCTGACCGTGCTCAACAACTCGCTCATCCGCGGGCTGGCCGACCGGGCCGCGACCACCGTCCAGTCCCGCGGCTGGCAGGTCGCCCAGGTCGGCAACTTCGCCGGTCAGCTGCCGGCGACGACCGTCTACTACAGCCCCGGAAACGCGGGCGAGGAGGCGGCGGCGCGGGAGCTGGCCCGGGAGTTCCCGAAGGTCAGCCAGGTCCTGCCGCGCTACGCGGGGCTACCCCCGACACCGGCCGGCATCGTCCTGGTCGTCACCAAGGACTGGTCCTGAGGCCGGCCACGACCGCCACCGGGCTCGCCACCGCCAAGCCCGGTGGGCCCTGCACCGCCAGCTGAGGGGCCCGGTCAGGCGGGTTGCCGGCGGGAGGCGAAGGCGGCCAGCGCCGCGACCTGGACCGGGTCCAGGGACGGCCGGACCGCCCGGAGGGCCGCGGTCACGTCGTCCGCCGTCACCGCCGGCGCGTCCAGGGAGCGGCGCATCGCGCCCAGCGCCGCCTCCCGGACCAGCGCGGTGAGGTCGGCCCCGCTGTAGCCGTCGGTCTCGGCCGCGATCGCGTCCAGGTCGACGCCCGGGCCCAGCGGCGTCCGCTTGACCGTGGCCCGCAGGATCGCCGCCCGGGCCTCGGCGTCCGGCGGCGGCACGAACACCAGCCGGCCCATCCGGCCCGGCCGCAGCAGGGCCGGGTCGATCAGGTCGGGCCGGTTGGTGGCGCCGACCACGACCACGTCCCGCAGCCCCTCGATCCCGTCCAGCTCGGTCAGCAGCGCCGCCACCACCCGGTCGCCGACCCCGCTGTCGGTGGACTGCCCGCGCACCGGCGCCAGCGCGTCGACCTCGTCCAGGAACACCAGCGCCGGCGCGGCCTCCCGGGCCCGCCGGAACAGCTCCCGCACCGCCCGCTCGCTCTCGCCGACCCACTTGGACAGCAGCTCGGCCCCCTTCACCGACAGCACGTTGGCCTGCCCGGTGCCGGCGATGGCCCGGACCAGGAAGGTCTTGCCGCAGCCGGGCGGCCCGTAGAGCAGCACGCCCCGGGCCGGCTGCACCCCGAGCCGGGCGAAGGTGTCCGGATAGGACAGTGGCCACAGGACCGTCTCGGTCAGCGCCTGCTTCACGTCGACCATGTCGCCGACGTCGTCCAGGGTGAGGTCGGGGATGTCCAATGTGGACTCTTCCAGCGCCGTCGGCCGGACCACCTCCAGCGCGCCCAGCAGGTCGGCGGAGAAGATCATCGGGTTCGCGACGTCCTTCTGCCGCAGCGCCGCCCGCAGTGACGCCTCCCGGCGCAGCGCCAGCAGGTCGGCGGTGACGAACCCGGGCGTACGCTCCGCGATCCCGTCCAGGTGCACGTCCGAGGCCAGCGGCGCCGAACGCAGCAGCACGTCCAGCAGGGCCCGGCGGCCGGCCCGGTCCGGCAGCGGCACGGTGAGCTCATGGTCCAGCCGCCCGGGCCGGCGCAGCTCCGGCGAGACGCCCTCGGGCCGGGCGCTGGTGCACACCACCGCGATCCCGGGCGCCGCCACGGCCCGTCCGACCACGTCCAGCAGCACCGTGGCCAGCGGCTTGGCGTCGTCCCGGGGCGCCAGCGCCTCGACGTCCTCGATCAGCAGCACCGCGGGCGCCACCCGGGTCGCCTCCGCCACCGCCTCCCGCAGCGCGGCCGCCGCTGCCGACGCCTCCAGCGCGGCCACCCCGGGAGCCCAGCGCCGGACCACCGTCGCCCCGACCGCGGCCGCGACCGACCGGACCAGCGTGGTCTTGCCCGAGCCGGCCGGGCCGGTGACCAGGATGCCGAGCTGCGGCGTGGTCCCGAGCCGGGCCAGCACCTCGGTGTGGTGGAAGCCGAGGTCCAGCCACTCCCGCAGCTGCCCGGCCTGGGACTGCAGCCCGGGCAGGTCGTCGATGGCGGGCACCGGCTCCTCCTCCGGCCCGGACGTGCCGGCCGCCGGACCGGCCAGCGCCGGGGTCGCGCTGCCGGTGGTGGCGGCGCCGTCGCGCCAGCCGACCACGGTGCCCATGGTCACCAGCGCCGGCCCGGCCGGCTCCGTACCGGTCACCGTGAGCAGCGTCGTCGTCCAGGCCATCCCCATCGCGGTGGATAGGGTGCGGCGGGCGGTGGCGGAGTCGCGCAGCCCGCCGGGGGCGGCGTCGTGGGGCAGCAGCGACACGTTGTCGCCGGTGGTGACGACCTTGCCCAGCAGCGCCTCCCGCAGCACCGTCGGCTGCACCGCGCTCATCGCCTCGGGCGAGCCGGCGACCACGACGTGGCGGGCCTCCCGCAGCGGCGCCGGGGAGACCGTCACCGGGTCGCCGTCCCGGACGCCGAGGTTGCCCAGCAGCAGGTCGTCGCAGAGCAGCTCGCCGCGGGCGCCGTCGGAGACCGCGGCCACCGCACCGGTGGTGCGGGCGCCGGTGAGCGCGACGGCGTCCCAGGGGGACAGGCCGAGGGCGGCCAGCACCTCGCGGTGGAGCCGGACCACCCCGCGCCGGGCGTCGAGCCGGGCGGCGGTCAGCCGTGCGGTCAGCGTCAGGGCACGCGCCTCGGGCGCCGGATTTGTCACCCCGGGAGTCTAGAGTCAACGGGTGTAAGGGGTGGGCAACCAAACCGGGGTCGACGGCGTCTGCCTGGAGAGGAACTGGTTCGCCTCTCGCAGCGTTCGCGTTACCGTCAGGAAGCGCGGATCGGCAACGAAGCCGCCGCGGGTTGGCTGGTGCAGGAAGCAGGAGTAGATGGACAGCAGTGGTTACCGCAGCGACGGCGTCGGGCTCGCCGTCTCCATCGTCAACGCCGTGTACGGGACCGAGACCGACATCGACGACGGTGAGCTGCTGGAACGGTCCTTGCGCGAATACGGCGTGATGAACCGGTCGCTGTCCGCGCGGGAGAAGGCCGGGCTGCGGGGCTGGGCCGGCCACCTGCACAACGTGTTCGCCGCCGATGACGCCGACGACGCCGCCCACCTGCTCAACCAGCTCCTCGACGTGGTCGTCACCCATCCCTACCTGACCGGCCACGGTGGCCGGCTCCACCTGCACTACGCGCCGGCCGAGGCCGACCCGCTGCACCGCGTGCAGGCCAGCACGGCGATGGGCCTGGCCATCGTGCTCTGCGACTACGGGATGGCGCGGCTGGGCGTGTGCCGGGCGACCGACTGCGAGTGCGTGTACGTGGACGTCTCCCGCAACGCCCAGCGCCGTTTCTGTTCGGAGAGCTGCGCCAACCGCACCAACGTGGCGGCGTTCCGGGCCCGGGCCAAGAGCACCTCGGCCACGGCCACGCTGTCCGGCTGACACTTCGACGCCCGTCGCAGTCTCCCGGCCGTACGGTCGGCGGCATGTCCGTGCTGACCGATCCCGGCTGGGTCGTGCCGCCGCTGCCGCCCGGCGACGGCGGCGGGATGGACCGGCTGCGCCGGTCGGTGTCCCGCTTCGCCACCGGCGCCCAGCACGCTGACCGGCGGGCCGCGGTCGAGCGCGCGCTCGCCGCGCTGTCCCCGGCGGACCTGCGAGCCTCAGCGCGGGCACTGACCCTGGCTGAGCCTGGGGCGGTGGTGCCGCGGGTGCCGCTGATCGTGCTGGCCGGCGCGCTCGGGGTGGAGGACCCGGTGGCGGTGGCGGCGCTGGTGAGGGTCGTCGCGGCCGCGTACTTCCCCGGTTCGGCTCCGTCCGCGGCGGCCGACGCGGCCGCGGACGACCTCCTCGACCGGGTCGGCGCCGTCCGGGCCGGCCTCCTCGTGCAGGCCTGCGCGCCGGTCGCCGCACTGGTCACGGCCGCGCTCGAGCGCGGCACGGGGCTGGATGAGGTGCTGGCGGGCGAGCCGCCGCCGGTGCCGGCGACCCGGCGCTTCTCGCCGGACACCGGCGAGACCGTGACCGTGCCGCTGACCGGCGTCCCGTTCGGCGCCGGTCCCCGCCGCTGCCCGGCCGAGCCGCACGCGCGCGCCCTGGCCGAGGGCGTCCTGGACGCCCTGCGAGCCGGGCCGCTCAGGACAGGGTGACCGGCACGGCCCGGCCGCTCAGGACAGGACGACTTCGACGGCGGGTTCGGTGGCGGTGGGGTCGAGCTCGAGGTGGGTCGCGCCGGCGGCCAGCGCGAGGTCGACCGCCGCGGCCCGCAGCGTCACCGCGTGGCCCTCGTCGACCTGGACGGTGAGCCGCTCCACCGTGGCCCGCATCGACACCTGGGCGACGCTCTTGGCCTTGCGGACCTCGCCCAGCACCCAGGAGGACAGCTCCGGCAGCAGCGGGTCGACCGTCCCGGCCGCCGCCCGCAGCGGCCCCGCCGCCGGCCACGGCGCCGTGTGCACCGACCCGTCCCGCCACCAGGACCAGACCTCCTCGGTCACGAACGGCAGTACGGGCGCGAGCAGCCGCAGCAGCACGTCCAGCGCCGACCGCAGCCCGGCCACCGCCGACGCCGCCCCGGCGGGGTCGGTCGCCCCGTAGGCGCGGGACTTCACCAGCTCCACGTGGTCGTCGCAGAACCACCACGCGTACGCCTCGGCCGCGGCCAGCGCGCCGGCGTGGTCGTAGCGGTCGAAGGCGGCGGTCGCGGTGTCGACCGTGTCGGCCAGCCGGGCCAGTGCGGCCCGGTCCACGGCCGCCGCCGGCGCGGCGTCGCCGGGGTCGCCCAGCCCGAGCACGAACCGGGACACGTTGAGCAGCTTCACCGCCAGCCGGCGGCCCACCCGCAGTTGCCCCGGGTCGTACGCGGTGTCCACGCCGAGCCGGGCCGACGCGGCCCAGTAGCGCACCGCGTCGGCGCCGAACCGGTCCAGCGGCTCGTCCGGGGTGGTCACGTTGCCCTTGGACTTCGACATCTTCTTGCGGTCGGGGTCGAGCACCCAGCCCGAGATGGCGGTGTCCGACCACGGCAGCCGGTCCAGCGCCAGGTGTGCGCGCAGCACCTCGGTGAACAGCCAGGTCCGGATGATCTCGTGCGCCTGCGGGTGCAGGTCGTACGGGAAGACGCGCTCGAACAGGTCGCGGTCGCCGTACCGGTCGCCGGCGATCCACGGGGTCAGCGAGGACGTGGCCCAGGTGTCGAGCACGTCGCTCTCGGCCGTGAAGCCGCCGGGCCGGTCCCGCTGGTCCTCGGTGTGGCCGGGGGGCGTGTCGACGGCCGGGTCCACCGGGAGCGTGTCCGGCCGCAGCACCCGGTCGTGATCGGGGTCGCCGGTCGCGTCCACGGCGTACCAGACCGGGATGGGGACGCCGAAGAAGCGCTGCCGGCTGACCAGCCAGTCGCCGGCCAGCCCGCGGACCCAGTCCTCGTAGCGGGCCCGCATGAACTCCGGGTGCCAGCGCAGCTCCCGGCCGCGGGCCAGGAGCTCCGAGCGCAGCGCCGGGTCGCGGGAGCCGTTGCGCAGATACCACTGTCCACTCGCGACGATCTCCAGGGGACGGCGGCCGTTCTCGTAGAAGGCGACCGTGTGCCGCACCGGCCGCGGCTCCGCCCGCAGCGCGCCGGCGTCCCGCAGCAGCTCCACCATCCGCTTGCGCGCGGAGAACACGGTCAGCCCGGCCAGCTCCTCGTACGGGGACCCGACCCCGGGCGGCGGGGCGGCCAGGAACCGCCCGTCCCGGCCCAACACCGGCCGGGTCGGCAGGCCCAGCTCCCGCCACCAGGTCACGTCGGTGAGGTCGCCGAAGGTGCACACCATCACCAGCCCGGTGCCCTTGTCCGGCTCGACCAGCCGGTGCGCCAGCACCGGCACCTCCACCCCGAACACCGGTGTCCGCACCGTCGTCCCGACCGCGCCGGCATAGCGGTCGTCGCCCGGGTGCACGACCACGGCCACGCAGGCCGGCAGCAGCTCGGGCCGCGTGGTGTCCACTGTGTACGGTCCAAAGGCGAGCGAGTGCCAGGCGCCGTCGACCTCGCGGTCCTCCAGCTCGGCCTGGGCCACGGCCGTGCCGAAGTCGGCGTCCCACAGCGTCGGGCCGTCGGCCCGGTAGGCGTCGCCGCGGTCCAGGTCGTCCAGGAACGCCTGCTGGGCCGTGCGCTGGGACCGCTCGTCGATGGTCGAGTAGGCCAGGGACCAGTCCACCGACAGGCCCAGCCGGCGCCAGGCCGCGGCGAACACGGCCTCGTCCGCGGCCGCCTGCCGCCGGCACAGCTCCACGAAACCGCGGCGGCTGACCGGGACCGGGCGCCGGGGGTCCGGTGTGGACGGTGGGGCGAAGCCCGGGTCGTAGGGCAGGGTGGGCTCGCAGCGGACGCCGAAGACGTTCTGCACCCGGCGCTCGGTCGGCAGGCCGTTGTCGTCCCAGGCCACCGGATAGAACACCGACCGGCCGCGCATCCGCTGGTAGCGGGCGACCAGGTCGGTGTGCGTGTAGGACAGGACGTGGCCGATGTGCAGCTCGCCGCTGACGGTCAGCGGCGGGGAGTCGACCGAAAATACCTCGGCGCGGGGGCGGGACCGGTCGAAGCGGTAGGTGCCGGCGGTGTCCCAGCGCGCGGCCCACTCCTCGATGCCGTCCAGCGACGGCCGATCCGGAAGCGCGTCCATGGGCGAACCGTACGGGCTCCGCCCGCACGGTTCACCGAGGTTTCCGCCCGGCCTGGGGTCAGTCCAGGAGGCCGGCTGCGCGGGCGGAGCGGAGGGAGGGCTTGACGGTGACGGTCGGGGCCAGCCGGCCGGCCACCGCGTCCAGGGTCTTCAGGCCGTCCCCGGTGTTGTAGAGCACCGTCTCCGCGGCCGGGTCGAGCGCTCCGGACGCGAGCAGCCGGCGCAGCGTGGCCACCACGACCCCGCCCGCGGTCTCGGCGAAGATCCCGGTGGTGCGGGCCAGCAGCTCGATGCCGTCGCGGATCTCGTCGTCGCCGACGTCGGCGACGGCGCCGCCGGTGCGCCGGATCGCGTCCAGCGCGTACGGCCCGTCGGCCGGGTTGCCGATGTTGAGCGACTTGGCGATCCCGGTCGGCTTCACCGGCTCGACGACGTCCCGGCCCAGTGCGAACGCGGTCGAGATCGGCGCGCAGCCCGCCGACTGCGCCCCGAACACCCGCCAGGGCGAGGAATCGACCAGCCCGAGCGAGGTCAGCTCCCCGAACGCCTTGTCCACCTTGGTCAGCAGCGACCCCGACGCCATCGGGACCACGACCTGCTCCGGCAGCCGCCAGCCCAGCTGCTCGGCCACCTCGTAGCCCAGGGTCTTGGATCCCTCGGCGTAGTAGGGCCGGACGTTGACGTTGACGAACGCCGTCGACTCGAACGCGTCGGTCTCCTGCAGCTCCGAGCACAGCCGGTTGACGTCGTCGTACGAGCCCTCGACGGCGACCAGGGTGCCGCCGTACACGGCCGTCTGCACGATCTTGGCCGGCTCCAGGTCGGCCGGGACCAGCACGATCGAGTCCAGCCCGGCCCGGGCGGCGTGCGCGGCGACGGAGTTGGCCAGGTTGCCGGTGGACGCGCAGGCGACCCGGGTGAAGCCGAGCTGCCTGGCCGCGGTCAGCGCGACCGACACGACCCGGTCCTTGAACGAGTGGGTCGGGTTGGCGCTGTCGTCCTTGACCCAGAGCGCGCGCATGCCCAGCTCCGCCGCCAGCCGGTCGGCGCGGACCAGCGGGGTCATCCCCGGGTCCAGGGTGACCCGGGTGTCCGGGTCCTGCCCGACCGGCAGCAGCCCGGCGTAGCGCCAGATCGACTGCGGGCCTGCTTCCACCTGCGACCGGGTAAGACCGCCCAGCGCATCATGGTCGTAGCCGACCTCGAGCGGCCCGAAGCACTCATAGCAGGCGTGCTGCGGGCCGAGGGCGAAGCGGGCTCCACAGTTGCGGCACCGAAGTGAATCGGCGGCGGAGGAGGTGGAGGCGTCAGCGAGCAAGGTCACAGTGAAAGATCCCTCTCATCTTTCCCGGGCGTGCTCCCCGGGACGGACTTGGCACCTGCCGTGTTGTTCAATCGGTGGTTGCCGGGGCTTCATCGGGCCGTGTCCCTCTGCCCCTCTGGATGAGGCGTGCATGCAGTTGTACTGACCATTCAAGCACGAGTGTTGAGCCTGGGGGCCCTACGGAAGGGGATGGTAGATGCGGGAAGACGTCCGGCACTGGTTCGAGGAGCGGACCTCGCGGGCCACGGACTGGCAGGCGTCCAAGCTCGTGGACGTCAAGGGTGACACCCGCGTGAGCGTGGTGCTCCCGGCCCTGAACGAGCAGGAGACGGTCGGCGCGATCGTCTCCGCGATCCGGTCCCGGCTGGTCGAGCGGCACGGGCTGATCGACGAGCTGGTGGTGATGGACTCCGGCTCCACCGACGGGACGTACGACGCCGCCGTCGAGGCCGGGGCCAAGGTGGTCCGGCGCGAGGAGGTGCTGGGCGAGTTCGAGCCGCTGCCCGGCAAGGGCGAGGTGCTCTGGCGGTCGCTGGCCGCGACCACCGGCGACATCCTCGTGTTCGTCGACTCCGACCTGCACGACTTCACCCCCAACTTCGTCACCGGCCTGCTCGGCCCGCTGCTGACGAACCCGTCGGTCCAGCTGGTGAAGGCGACCTACGACCGGCACCTGACCCACGGCGAGACGATCGTGCCGGCCGGCGGTGGCCGGGTCACCGAGCTGGTCGCCCGCCCCGTGCTCAACATGCACTGGCCCGAGCTGGCCGGCTTCGTGCAGCCGCTGTCGGGCGAGTACGCGGCCCGGCGGGAGCTGCTGGAGCAGCTCCCGTTCCCGACCGGCTACGGCGTGGAGCTCGGGCTGCTGGTCGACGCGCTCCGCCTGGTCGGCCTGGACGGGCTGGCCCAGGTCGACCTGTCCCGGCGCAAGCACCGCAACCAGGAGATCGGCAAGCTCGGCCGGATGTCGAGCGAGATCCTGCAGGTCGCGTTCGAGCGGCTGCGGCGCGAGGGCCGGCTGGACATGTCCCCGGTGGCGACCGAGCTGACCCAGTTCGAGCGCTCGGAGGAGGACTACGTGCTGGTCACGCTGAACATGCAGCCCTCGGAGCGACCGCCGCTGCGCTCTGTCCCGGAATACATGACCCGTTACCCCAGCGCTTCGTGATCTGTCGTGGTCGTTCCGCCGGTCGGCTGACACCGTGAAGGTCCTCTACACCGATCTCGACGGCACCATGGTCGGTCCTTACGGCAACTTCTTCGCGGCCGCGGACCGCACCCCGACGCTGGCGCCGGCCCGGGCGCTGCTGGAGCTGCACCGGGCCGGCGTCGCGCTCGTGCTGGTCTCCGGCCGGACCCGGGCCCAGCTGCAGGAGGCCGGGCTGATCTTCGGCGCGGACGGGTTCGTGGCCGAGCTGGGGGCGCTGGTCGGCTGGGACCGGGGCCGGTCGGTGCGGGTGCTGCCCGGCGCGATGCCGGCCTCGTACGACGACCGGCTGCCGATCGAGGTGATGGCGTCGCTGGGGCTGCCGGACGCGCTGTTCGACCGGTGGCCGGGGCTGGAGTGGCACGCGCCCTGGCACCGCGGCCACGAGGCCGACGCCATGCTCCGCGGGACCGTCGACGTGGCGGCGGTGGAGGAGTGGCTGGCCCGCGAGGGCCTGGGCTGGCTGAAGCTGCGGGACAACGGGGTGCTGCCGGGCCCGGAGGGCCGGCACATCTACCACCTGATGCCGGACGGGCTGTCCAAGGGCGCCGCCGTCGGCTGGGACCTCCAGCGCCGGGGGCTGTCCCCGGACGACGCCGTCGCGGTCGGGGACAGCGCCAGCGACCTGGGCATGGCCCCGTACGTGGGCAGGATGTGGGTGACCGCCAACGGGGCCGAGGCTCCGCACATGGCGCCGCTGCTGGACGCGGCCCGGGCGGCCGGGCAGGCCGTCCGGGTCACCGCCGAGCCGGTCGGCGTGGGCTGGGCCGAGGCCGTGCTGGCGGCGCTGGGCCGAGCGCCGCGCTGAGCCGGGGCGGGGCGGCCGGGCGGTGGGTCAGATGCGGTCCCAGTTGTTGTGGGGCTCGCGGCTGTCGGTGCTCCAGCGCAGGCCGGCGACGGCGAGGGCCACGAGGACCAGGGTCAGGACGAGGAGTTCCATGCCGTCCACGGTCCTCCGGTATGGACCACCGCACGAGTGGCAGAAGCACCATCTTCCATCAAGATCCTGCCATACACTGAGCGGCATGCTTCCTCCTCTGCACGGACGGTCCGTGGCGGTGCTCGGCACCGCCGACATGTCGGCGTTCGAGCTCGGCGTGGCCTGTGAGGTGTTCGGCACCGACCGGTCCGAGCGCGGCATCCCGCTCTGGGACTTCGCCGTCTGCCTGGATCAGGACGGCCCGATCCCCAGCCGGTCCGGCTTCACCATCGGCAGCCCGTACGGGCTGGACCGGCTGGCCGGCGCCGACCTGGTCGTCGTGCCGGGCTGGCCGCACCTGGACGTCCCGCCGTCGGCGGCGCTGGTGGCCGCGCTGCGGGCCGCGTACGAACGCGGGGCGTGGTTGCTGGGGTTCTGCTCGGGCACGTTCGCCCTGGCGTACGCGGGGCTGCTGGACGGGCGGCGGGCGACCACGCACTGGTACTACGCCGACCGGTTCCGGGCCCGGTTCCCGGACGTCGAGCTGGACCCGGACGTGCTGTACGTGGCCGACACCGCGGTGATGACCAGCGCCGGCACCTCGGCCGCGATCGACCTGTCGCTGCAGGTGCTGCGGGAGGTGGACGGGCCCGAGATCGCCAACGCGGTGGCTCGGCGGATGGTGGTGCCGCCGCACCGGGACGGCGGGCAGTCCCAGTTCATCGAGCACCCGCTGCCCGCCGACGGCGACCACGACCTCACCGACCTGCTGGCCTGGATGTCCGACCACCTCGCCGACGACCTGACCGTGGCCGGGCTGGCCCGCCGGACGCACCTGTCCGAGCGGACCTTCGCCCGCCGGTTCCGGGCCGAGACCGGCACCACCCCGCACCACTGGCTGACCTGGCAGCGGGTGCTGCTGGCGCAGCGGCTGCTGGAGACCACCGAGCTGGACGTCGACCAGGTCGCCCGGCGATGCGGGTTCGGGGGCGCGGCGACGCTGCGGCACCACTTCGTCGCCCGGGTCGGCACGTCCCCGCAGCGCTTCCGGCGAACCTTCCGCCCGGCGGCGTGAGGGCGGCGCCGACCCGGGTAAGAGCGATCACATGATCCGGCTCGACACCCTCACCGGTCTGCTCGCGACTCCCGGCCCGTTCGCCACGGCCTACCTGGACGCCACCCGCTCCAAGGAGCTGGGGCCGCAGGAGGTGGACAAACGGTGGCGCGCGCTGCGGGCCGAGCTGGCCGAGCAGGGCGCGGACGAGG
The DNA here is from genome assembly GCA_036519715.1 of Mycobacteriales bacterium. GTDB lineage: Bacteria > Actinomycetota > Actinomycetes > Mycobacteriales > CADCTP01 > CADCTP01. Next base: position 6,752 of record DATDKW010000485.1, on the reverse strand, counting down.
CCACCCTGGCGGCGATGGACGACGCCGTCGGCGGCCACCCCGACGTGCCCGGCGACCACGGCCAGGTGCTGGTCGGCGCGGGCGGCCGGCTGCTCTACGACATCGCGCTGCCGGAGGTGCCGCGCCGGGAGACCGCGAGCTGGTCGCCGCTGCCGGACCTGATGCCGGCGCTGGCCCAGCTCGGTGCCCGGGTGCCGTACGTGCTGGCGCTGGTCGACCGGACCGGCGCCGACGTCACCGTGGTCGGCCCGGACCACTCCTCCGAGGAGACGCAGACGGTCAAGGGCGACACCTACCCGATCCGCAAGGTCGGCGTCGGCGGCTGGGCCCACCTGCGCTACCAGCACCGCGCCGAGGACCTGTGGGAGGCCAACGCCCGGCAGGTGGCGGAGGTGATCGAGTCCGCCGTGCACCGGGGCCGGACCCGGCTGGTCGTGCTGGCCGGCGACGTCCGGGCCCGGGAGGCGCTGCGCAAGAACCTGGACGAGAGGTCCGCGGAGCTGGTGGTCGAGCTGCAGACCGGCGGCCGGGCCGAGGGCATCGACGAGGAGAAGCTGGACGCCGAGGTCGACTCGGTGGTGGCCCGGGCCGCGCTGGACGCCGACCAGGCCGTGCTGGACCGGTTCGCCGAGGCGCACGGCCGGGCCGAGTCCGGCGTCGGCGACGTGCTGGCCGCGACCGGCATCCCCGACACCGTCGCCGCGCTCCGCCAGGCCCAGGTCGACACGCTGTTGATCGTCGACGACCCCTCGTCGGACGCGACGGCCTGGATCGGGCCGGAGCCGGTGCACCTGGCCCTGACCGCCGAGGAGCTGACCGAGCTGGGCGTGACCGAGCCGGTGCAGGCCCGGCTGGACGCCGCCCTGGTCCGGGCGGCCGCCGGCACCGACGCCACCCTGGTCACGCTGGCGCCGGGCCAGCTCGACGTGGCCGACGGACTGGGCGCGACCCTGCGCTACCCGGCGGCGGCCGGGTAGTTTCTGCCGCCGTGGCCCTAGTCGACGTGGCGCGCAGGATCGCGGACGAGGTGCTGTTCCCGGCGGCCGCGGCGGTGGACCGGGCCCCGTCCGTACCGGTCCTGCACCTGGAGCTGCTGGCCTCCGCCGGCCTCTACGGTGCCGCCGCGCCGGCCTCGGTCGGCGGCGCCGACCTGGACCTGCCCACTTTCGGGCGGGTGGCCGAGGCGCTGGCCGGCGGCAGCCTGGCCACCGCGTTCGTGTGGGCCCAGCACCACGGCCTGGTCCGGGCGCTGGCCGAGCCGGACGCGCCGGCCCGGATGCGGGCCGAATGGCTGGGCGCGCTGGCCTCCGGGGCCTGCCGGGCCGGGGCCTCGTACGCGGGCCTGCTGCCGGGGCCGCCGCGGCTGCGCGCGACCGCCAACCCGGCCGGCGGCTGGCTGCTGTCCGGGCAGCAGCCGTGGGCGACCGGCTGGGGCCTGGTCGACGTGCTGCACGTGGCCGCCCGCGGGCCGGAGGACACCGTGGTGTGGCTGATCGTGGACGCGGTCGAGCGGCCGGGGCTGACCGCGCACCGGCAGCGGGTGGTCGCGGCCGACGCGGCCGTGACCGTACGGCTGGAGTTCGCGGGGCTGCCGGTGCCGGCGTCCCGGGTCCGGGCGGTGCTGCCGTACGAGCCGCCGGGGATGACCGGGCCGCCGCTGCGCACCAACGGCTCGCTGCCGCTGGGCGTGGCCGGGCGGTGCGTCTCCTTCCTGTCCGGCCGGGCCGCGGACGAGCTCGGGGCCGAGCTGGCCGCCTGCCGGGGCTACCTGGACGACGCGATCACGGCGCCCGACCCGGACGCGATGCCGTGGGCCCGGGCGGCCGCGTCCGAGCTGGCGGTCCGGGCCGCGGCCGCGCTGGCAGTGCACACCGGCTCGGCCTCGGCGCTGGTCGGCAGCGACGCCGAGCGGCTGACCCGGGAGGCCCTGTTCCTGCTGGTGTTCGGCACCCGCCCGCAGATCAAGGAGTCCCTGCTGGACCGGCTGTCCGGGTCGGGCTGAGCCCGCCGGCCCGGTCCGCCGGTGGCCGCCCGCTGCCATGATCTGCGGGGTGGCCGCCCGCTGGCATGATCTGCGGGTGGCCGGGGACCCGCTGGGCGCGGACGAGCTGTCCGGGTGGGCCCGGCGGATCGCCGGCGTGCTGCGCCGCAGCGGCCGGCCGCTGCTGGTGCTGCAGGCCGCGGTGCTGCTGCCGGCCGGCGGGATCGCGTACGGGCTGTCCAGGCTGGGCCTGGCCGGCGGCATCGCCGCCGGGTTGCTGGCGGCCGGGGCGCTCTCGCTGGCGCAGGCCGCCTCGGTCGACCTCACCGTCCGGGAGGCGGCCGGCCGCCCGACCGCGGTGTCGGCGGCGCTCGGCGCCGGGGCCCGCCGGACCCCGCTGCTGCTGGGCTGGTCCGCGCTGACGGCCGTGCTGACCCTGGCCGGCCTGGCCCTGGCCGTGCTGCCCGGCCTCTACGCCGCCATGGTCGGTGCGGCGGCGCTGCCGGGGGCGGTGGTGGTCGAGGGCGCGGGCCTGCGCCGGGCCGCCGGGCTGGTCACCCGGCACCTGGCCGGGACGGCGGTGCGCTGCGCCGCCGGGCTGTTCGCCGCCGCGTTCTACGGCGCCCTGGCCGGAGCCCTGGTCGCGGCCCTGCCGCCGGGCCCGTCGGACGTCGTCCGGGCCCTGGTGGTGCTGCCGTTCTCGGTGCTGGCGACGGCGTTCGCCACGGTCACGTACGCGGGTCTGCGGCGGGCCGAGGACGGCGCCACGACCGCCGATCTGGCCGCCGAGATCGATCTCTGAACGGTGTCCTCCGGGACTGCCCGGGACAGGCCCGATCGTGTACCGTCCCGCTCGGTCGAGTTCAGGTTTCGGGCGCGAGCATCACGTCCTCGTAAGGCGTGCACACGGCAAGTGCGGGACCGGCGACGAAGACCCGGGACCCGTGCGGTGCGGGCTCCGATCGCCCCGAGGTAGGAGTGCACGTGGCACAGGGCACCGTGAAGTGGTTCAACGCCGAGAAGGGCTACGGCTTCATCGCCGTGGACGGCGGCCAGGACGTCTTCGTCCACTACTCGGCCATTCAGATGGACGGTTACAAGTCCCTCGAGGAGGGCCAGCGCGTCGAGTTCGACGTCGCCCAGGGCCAGAAGGGCCCCCAGGCGGACGCGGTCCGGTTCCTCGTCGAGAGCTGATCCCGACCCGACGGCCCGGCCCCCGCAGGGGAGCCGGGCCGTCGTGCTGTGCCGTCCGGCTCACCCCAGCCGGCGCACCATCGGCAGCCGGGACCGGGTCAGCGCCCCGACCGCGAGCACGCCCAGCGCCGGCACTCCCACCCCGATCACCAGCACCGTCGCCCACGGCAGCACCAGCGGGAAGCCGTCCAGGCCGGACATGATGGTCAGCCCGATCGCCGCGCCCAGCAGCAGGCCGAGGCCGACCCCGAGCCCGGCCACCAGCGCCGCCTGCGCCATCGCCAGCCCCCGCCGGCGCCGGGCCGGGGCCCCGATCGCGGCCAGCGTGGCCAGGTCGGCCCGCCCCTCGGCCGCGGACAGCGCCACCGAGATCGCCACCCCGGCCAGCGTGACCAGCCCGGCCCCGCCGATCAGGGCGACGAACCCGGGCAGGTACGGCGCGCCGTAGCCGCGCTCGACCTGCAGGGTCGGCGCCAGCGGGCCCAGCGCCGTCCGGGCCCGGTCCTCCTCGGCCGCGGTCGGCATCCGGCTGGTCCGCAGCACCACCTGGTTGACCGTGCCGGTCGCGCCGAGCCCGCGGGCGGTGGCGTCGCCGATCACCACCTGCGGCAGACGGGCGCCGGCGACGTCCTGGGGCACCAGCACGGCCGGCACGGTCACGGTCCGCTCGGCCGGGGCCGCCGCCGGGTCGGCCATCGAGACCGGCATGACGACCCGCAGCCGGACCTGCCCGTCCCGGAGCAGGCAGGGCGCGGTGACGACGACCCGGCCGGCGGTCAGCGCGGCGGCGGCCTCGTCCCCCCGCGCGCCGGTCACCAGCCGGGCGGTCGGAGCCCCCACCGCCACGCTGCTCTCGCTGTACGGCGGCCCGCCGCTGCCGGTGGGGCAACCGGCCGGGACGACCAGCGCCGTCACCGATCCCGGGTAGGTGCCGGGCGGGCCCGGGACCTGGGCCGTCGCGACCGGCACGATCCCGGCGGTCGGCAGCTCGGTCGCCGCCGACCGGATCACGGCCAGCTGGTCGGCCTCGCTGCCGTAGCCGGGGCCGGCGCTGGGATCGACGTACACCGAGGCCCACCCGGCCGGCAGGCCGGCGACGTAGGCGTCCCGGTCCCGGTGGTCGTAGCTGGCCACTGCGAAGGCGACCGCGACCGATCCGGCCACCGCGACCATCACCGCCCCGACCGCCGGGCCGGTGCGGTGCCGGTGCCGGGCCGCGTCCCGCAGCGCCAGCCGCCCGGTCAACGACAGCCGGCCGCCGAGCCGGCCGGCCAGCCCGACCAGCGAGGGCGCCAGCACGGTCAGCGCGACCATGGCCAGCCCGAACCCGGCGACCAGGCCGAGCGGGTAGGCCAGCGAGTTGCCGCCGGCCAGCCGGACCTGGGACCAGCGCCACGACACCAGCCCGGCCAGCACCAGCCCGGCCACCGCGACGACGGTGGCCGCCGTGGCCGGCGCACGGCGGCCCCGGGCCGGCCGTCCCAGCCGCCCGGCCAGCGCCGCCACCACCGGCACCCGGGACGCGCTCGAGGCCGGCACGACCGCGGCCGCGATCCCGGCGGCGACGCCGGCCACGGCGGCCAGGGCCAGGTCCCGCGGCGACAGCACCAGGGCGCCGAGGTCCTGGTCGATCAGCCGTTCCAGCAGCGGCCGGCCGGCCACCACCGCGAGCACCCCGGCCACCAGCCCGGCGGCGGCGCCGAGCGCGCCCAGCACCGCGCCCTGGGCCAGCAGCATCCGCCGGACGTCGGCCGGGCGGCCCCCGTTGGCCAGCACCAGGGCCGAGTCGCGCAGCTGCCGCCGCGCCGCCACCGCGAACGCCGTGCCCGCGAGCAGGACGACCTCCAGCAGTCCCAGCCCGGCGACCAGCACGAGGATCGCGAGCAGGGTCGGGTCGGAGCTGCCGCCGCTGTCCGGTCCCCGCCACCGGTCCGGGTGCAGCACCGCGTCGCGGGGCCGGAGGAACAGTCCCGCACCCGCCAGCTTCTCCTGCAGGGTCCGGTCCGCGGCCACCCCGGCCGGCAGGTCGACGAGGTAGTCGCCGGGGTCCTGGGCCTTGCCGCCGGTCCAGCCGGGCGGCCCGGCCGCGAGCTGGCAGGACCGGCAGCCGGGGTCGGCGGCCAGGCCGACCACCCGCTGCGGGGGCAGGCCGGCCGGCCGCACCTCGTCGCCGACCCGGGCCCCAAGCCGGTCGGCCACCGCTGGGGAGAGGGTGAGCTCGCCGGCGGCACCGGCCAGCCGCCCGGACCGTACGGCCAGCAGGCCCGCGGCGGCCGGGTCGGTCCAGGCCAGCTCGGTCGACCGGACCAGGGTGGTGCGGTCGCCGGCGACGAAGGGCAGAGTCGAGTCGGGCCGGCGCGGCAGCAGCCGGGTGCCGGCCGGCAGGAAGGCGGCCGGGTCGACCGTTGCGGCGTCCCGGTCGGCCGCGCCGGGCCCGTCGGTGAAGCTGTCGCCGTGCACGGCGATCGGGCTCACCGAGCTGACCGTGAGCGTCGCGTCGGCGCCGCCCATGGCCCGCTCGGCGCGGGTCGACGGGTCCAGGTTGGCCGTCCGGTAGGCGGTGTCCAGGAACGCGGTGCCCAGCACCGGCGCGGCCACCAGGGCCGCGACCAGGACGGTGCGGCCGGGGTGGCGGCGGGCGGTCCGCCGGGCCACCCGCAGCGCCGGCGCCCACCGGCTCATCGGGCCGGGCCCAGCAGCGACTCGGCCGGGGCCAGCGGCTGGGTCTGGTCGACCACGGTGCCGTCCCGGACGAACACGATCCGGTCGGCCCAGCCGGCCAGCCGGGCCTCGTGGGTGACCAGCACCCCGGCCACCCCGTCGTCGCAGCGGGCCCGGATCAGCCGCAGCACGGCCTCGCCGCTCTCCGAGTCCAGCGCGCCGGTCGGCTCGTCGGCCAGCAGCAGCGACCGCTCGCCCACGATGGCCCGGGCGATCGCGACCCGCTGCTGCTGCCCGCCGGACATGTCGTCCGGATAGCGGTCGGCCAGCTCGGCGATCCCGAGCCGGTCCAGCGCGGCGATCGCCTGCGTACGGGCCCGGCGGGTGGACACGCCGTCCAGCTCCCGCGGCAGGGCCACGTTCTCGGCCGCGGTCAGCGCCGGGATCAGGTTGAGGTCCTGGAAGACGTAGCCGATGGTGCGGCGGCGCAGCGCCGCCACCCCGGCCGGGCCGAGCCCGCCGAGGTCCTGGCCCCGGACCAGGACCCGGCCCGAGGTCGGCGTGTCCAGCCCGCCGGCCAGGGTGAGCAGCGTGGACTTGCCCGACCCGGACGGGCCCATCACCGCGACCAGCTCGCCGGCGGCGACGGTCAGCGAGACCCCGCGCAGCGCGTGCACCGCGGTCTCGCCGGTCCCGTGCACCCGGCTGACGCCGTCCAGCTCCAGCACGACGTCGGTCATCGAGTCACCTCCGTCGCCGGAACCTCGACGGGGGCGTCGGCCGGGCGCTTGGCCCGGGCGACCCGGGCCTCGCAGTGGTCCAGCCAGCGGATCTCCGCCTCGGCCTGGAACACCAGCGCGTCCAGCACCAGCGTCCAGGCCAGGTCGGCGTCGGCGTCGGCCCGGGCCTTGAGCCG
>DATDKW010000484.1:0-4233 GCA_036519715.1 Mycobacteriales bacterium | reverse complement strand
GCTGGCCCGCAAGCTGCGGCTGACCATGTCCGCGCTCGCGGTCGTGCTGGGCGTGGCGTTCGTGGTCGGCGCGTTCGTGCTGACCGACACGCTCGGCCGCACGTTTACCGACCTGTTCAACACCGTCAACAAGAACATCGCCGTGGACGTCCGCGGCGCCGAGATCACCCCGGGCTCGAGCGACAGTGACGGCGGCGGCCGCAAGGACGTGCCGGCCAGCGCGATCACGGCCGTGCAGCGCGTCGACGGCGTCGCCGAGGTGCAGGGCAACATCGCCAACGCCCAGAGCAATCAGGTCAGCGTGCTGGGCAAGGACGGCAAGGCGCTGTCCACCAACGGCGCCCCGATCATCGCGGGCAACTGGATCGACTCCGACCGGCTGAACGAGCAGCGGGTCGTCTCCGGCCTGGCGCCGCGCGGGCCCACCGAGATCGTCGTGGACGGCCGGCTGGCCGACAAGGCCGGGGTCAAGGTGGGCGACACCACGACGGTGTTCCTGCCCACCGGGCAGCAGAAGGTGACCGTCGTCGGGCTGGTGCAGTACACCAACGGCAAGGACACCCTCGGCGGCGAGTCGTACGTCTACTTCACCACCGAGGCGGCCCAGAGGCTGCTGCGGGTCAACGGCTTCAGCGACCTGTACGTGGCCGCGGCCGACGGCGTCTCCCAGGACGAGCTGCGCACCCGGGTCAGCGCCGTGCTGTCCGGCGGGCTGGAGGCCATCACCGGCCAGCAGCTGGCCGACGAGCAGGCCAGCGACATCCAGAAGGGCCTCGGCTTCCTCAACACGTTCCTGCTGGTGTTCGCGTCGGTGGCGCTGTTCGTCGGGGCGTTCATCATCTTCAACACGTTCTCGATCCTGGTCGCCCAGCGGACCAAGGAGCTGGCGCTGATGCGGGCCCTGGGCGCGTCCAAGGGCCAGGTCACCCGGTCGGTGCTGCTGGAGGCGGTGGTCGTCGGCGGGATCGCCTCGGCCATCGGGCTGGGCGCCGGGATCGGCGTGGCAATCGGGCTGCAGGCGCTGTTCAGCGCGTTCGGGGCGGGGCTGCCGTCGGCGACGCCGGTGCTGGAGCTCCGTACGGTCATCGCGGCCTTCGTGGTCGGCATCGTCGTGACCGCGGCCGCGGCGCTGCTGCCGGCCCGCCGGGCGGCGAAGGTGGCGCCGGTCGCGGCCATGCGGGACGCGGCCACCGCGGACCGCTCGCTGGTGCGGCAGACCATCGCCGGGGCCGTGCTGACCGTGGCCGGCGCGGTGGCGATGACGTTCGGGCTGACCGGCAACGGGCTGGCCATCCTCGGGCTCGGCACGGTGCTGGCCTTCCTCGGCGTGGCGCTGCTGTCGCCGCTGGTGAGCCGGCCGGTGACCGGCACGCTGGGGCTGCTGTTCCAGCGCGGGCTGGCGGGCAAGCTCGGCCGGCAGAACTCGATGCGCAACCCGCGGCGGACCGCCTCCACGGCGGCGGCGCTGATGATCGGGCTGGCGCTGGTGGCGGCGGTCGGCGTGCTCGGCTCGTCGCTGAAGGACAGCGTGCGCAAGGTCGCCTCGGACGCGATCGGGGCCGACTACATCGTCTCGCCGACCGCGGTCGGGATGGGCCCGGACGCGTACGGGGCGGTGCAGAAGGCGCCGGGCGTCGGCCTGGTGACCGGGTTGCGCGGCGGCCAGGCGACCATCGACGGGTCGGACGAGTTCCCCACGTCGCTGACCCCGGGCGCGCTCGGCACCACCGTCGAGCTGACCCAGAAGTCCGGCAAGATGAGCGACCTCGGACCGGGCACCGCCCTCATCTCCGAGGACGTGGCCAAGGACAAGAGCCTCTCGGTCGGCTCGTCGCTGCCGGTGGTCTGGGAGGACGGGGAGAAGAGCAGCCTGCGGGTGGCCGGCGTCTACGCGTCCAACCAGCTGATCGGCAAGTATCTGGTCGACGACTCCGCGGCCACCCACTTCCGGCAGCAGCTCTACTTCGCGGCGCTGGTCAAGGCCGCTCCCGGCCAGGACGTCGGGCAGCTGCGGCAGTCGCTGGACCAGGCGATGAAGCCGTTCCCGAACATCCAGGTCCAGGACCAGTCCGAGTTCGTCGGTGAGGCGGCGGCGCAGATCGACCAGCTGGTGCAGTTCTTCCAGCTGCTGCTGGCGCTGTCGATCGGCATCGCGATCCTCGGCATCGTCAACACGCTGGCGCTGTCGGTGCTGGAGCGGACCCGGGAGCTGGGGCTGCTGCGGGCGGTCGGCATGGGCCGGCGGCAGGTGAAGCGGATGGTGCGGGTCGAGTCCGTGCTGGTCTCGGTGTTCGGTGGGGTGCTGGGGCTGGTCGTCGGCGTGATCTTCGGTGTCGCGCTGCAGCGGGCCCTGGTCAGCCAGGGTGTGACGGAGCTGTCGTTCCCGGTCACCCAGCTGGCGGTCTACCTGCTGCTGGCGGCCGCGGCCGGCATGCTGGCGGCGTGGCTGCCGGCCCGTCGCGCCTCGAAGCTCAACGTCCTGCAGGCGGTCGCCTCCGACTGACCGCTCAGGCGGTCGCCTCAGGCCGACCCTCGGTACGACACGGCGCCGGGCCCCTCGGGGGCCCGGCGCTGCCGTCTGCCCAGGGAGTCGCGCCTCGGGCCGACCGGCGCAGGAGGGCATCCAGATCGGCGACCGTGAGGCCGGGCCGGGTGCCGCAGGGTCAGGCGGCGCGGGGCAGGAGGGCGGCCAGGTCGGCGACCGTGAGGCCGGCCAGGGTGCGGGCCAGGGTGCGGCGGGGGCCGGGCGGGACCGGCACGTCACCGGCCGGCACGACCAGGACGGCGCAGCCGGCCGCGGCGGCCGACGCCGTGCCGGTCGGCGAGTCCTCGATCGCGACCGTGGCCGCCGGGTCGACGCCCAGCAGCCGGGCCGCGGCCAGGTAGGGATCCGGGGCCGGCTTGGCCTGCTCGACCTCGTCACCGGCCACCGAGACGGTGAACAGCTCGCCGACCAGGTCGCCCAGCGCCAGCCGGACCAGCGGCCGCTCGGTGTTGGTGACCAGCGCGGTCGGGATCCCGGCGGCCCGCACGGCGTCGATGAGCTCCCGCGCCCCCGGGCGCCAGACCAGCCCGGCCGAGAACCGGATCCCCGCCTCCTCCACCAGCTTCTTGCCGCTGAGCACCGGGTCGGCATCCGGGCGGCCCACGTCCGCCTGCACGATCCGGACCGAGACCTCGACGTTGGTGCCGAGCGTGGCCCGGCGCGCGTCCGCGGACAGCTCACCGCCCAGCCAGCGCGCCAGCTCCCGCAGCGCCTCGTCCCACACCGGCTCGGAGTCGACCAGCGTGCCGTCCATGTCGAACAGCACGGCGGCCGGGGCAGGGCTCACCGACGATCATCCGGCAGGTCGGCTCCAGAGCTCGGGCGCATGGTCACCAAGGGTACCGGCCGCGGCCCGGACGTCGCAGAAGTCGTCCACAGGAGGGCCGGTCATCCACAGATCGGATGGCGGTCGGCACCCCGGGGCGGCTGCGGTCGTAGGCTGGGCCGGTGACCGAGTTCGAGGATTTCCCGGAGCTGACGGCCCCTGTGCTGGTCGGCGCCTTCGAGGGGTGGAACGACGCCGGGGACGGCGCCACCTCCGGGGTCGAGCACCTCGAGCTGATCTGGGACGCCAAGCCGCTGGCCGCGATCGACCCCGACGACTACTACGACTTCCAGGTCAACCGGCCGACGGTGTCCCTGGTCGACGGCGTGTCCCGGCGGGTGGAGTGGCCGACGACCCGGTTCTCGGTGTGCCGGCCGCCCGGCTCCGACAACGACGTGGTGCTCATGCGCGGCGTCGAGCCCAACATGCGCTGGCGCGGGTTCACCGAGGAGATCCTCGACGTGATCCGGGAGCTGGGCGTGCACACGGTCGTGCTGCTGGGCGCGCTGCTGTCCGACACGCCGCACACCCGGCCCACCCCCGTGACCGGCACGTCGTACGACCTGGCCTCGGCCGAGCGCTGGGGCCTGGAGCACAGCCGCTACGAGGGGCCGACCGGGATACTGGGCATCCTGCAGGACGCGTGCGTGCGGGCCGGCATCCCGGCGATCTCGTTCTGGGCCGCGATCCCGCACTACGTCTCCCAGCCGCCCAACCCGAAGGCGACGCTCGCGCTGCTGCACCGGGTCGAGGAGGTCCTCGACGTCGAGGTGCCGCTGGCCAACCTGCCCGAGCAGGCCGACGAGTGGCAGAAGCTGGTCGACGAGATGGCCAACGAGGACGACGACGTCACCGAATACGT
>DATDKW010000483.1:0-9078 GCA_036519715.1 Mycobacteriales bacterium | reverse complement strand
CTGCCGGCCGGGCTGAAGCGCAAGATCTCGCTGATGTGCGACGTGGACACCGACGGCGTCGTGTCCGCTGTGGACGCTCCCTCGATCTACGACATCCCCAAGGTCCTGCACACCGAGGGCCTGGACGCGTACGTGGTCCGGCGGCTGGGACTGCCGTTCCGGGACGTGGACTGGACCGTGTGGGGCGACCTGCTGGACCGGGTGCACCGTCCGAACCGGACGGTCACCGTGGCGCTGGTCGGCAAGTACGTCGACCTGCCCGACGCCTACCTGTCGGTGACCGAGGCCCTGCGGGCGGGCGGATTCGCCCACCACACCAGGGTCGAGATCCGCTGGGTGCCCTCCGACGACTGCGAGACCCCGGCCGGCGCGGCGGCCGCACTGTCCGGTGTGGACGGCGTGCTGATCCCGGGCGGGTTCGGGGTGCGGGGGATCGAGGGCAAGCTCGGCGCGATCCGGTATGCCCGGGAGCGCCGCATCCCCACCCTCGGCCTCTGCCTGGGCCTGCAGTGCATGGTCATCGAGACCGCGCGCGACCTGGCCGGGCTGGCCGATGCCAACTCGACCGAGTTCGACCCGGACACCCCGCACCCGGTCATCTCCACCATGGCCGACCAGCTGGACGTGATCGCGGGCGAGCGGGACATGGGCGGCACGATGCGGCTGGGGGCCTACCCGGAGCGGCTCGTGCCCGGCTCGCTGGTGGCCGAGGCGTACGGGCGGGTGGAGGTGTCGGCCCGGCATCGGCACCGCTACGAGGTCAACAACGAGTACCGGGACCGGCTGACCGCGGCCGGGCTGGTCATCTCGGGCACGTCGCCGGACGGCCGGCTGGTCGAGTACGTCGAGCTGCCGCGGGAGACGCACCCGTTCTTCGTCGGCACCCAGGCCCACCCCGAGTTCACCTCCCGGCCGACCCGGCCGCAGCCGTTGTTCCGGGCGTTCGTCGCGGCCGCGCTGGACTACGAGGCGGCCGAGCGGCTGCCGGTCGAGCTGTCCTCTTCGGACCGTCCGGTGCCCGACGGCCATCAGGGACGGCCCATCGCGGGCGTGCCGGCGTGACCGACTTCGACACCGTCTCCTCCCGCACCGTCTACTCCGGACACATCCTGACGCTGCGCACGGACGAGGTCCGGATGCCCGGCGGCGAGGTGAAGACCCGCGAGGTGATCGAGCAGTACGGCGCGGTCGGCATCGTCGCGCTGGACGAGGACGACCGGGTCGTGCTGATCCGGCAGTACCGCCATCCGGTCGGGCAGTGGCTGGTGGAGCTGCCGGCCGGGCTGCTGGACGAGCCGGGGGAGAAGGCGTACCGGACGGCGGCGCGGGAGCTGGCCGAGGAGGCCGGGGTGACCGCCGGCCGCTGGGACGTGCTGGTCGACCTGCAGGTCTCGCCCGGGCTGACGAACGAGGCCGTCCGGGTCTACCTGGCCCGTGACCTGGCGCCCGTCCCCGACGCCGACCGGCACGTCGGCACCGACGAGGAGACCGACCTCGGGGTGCACCGGGTCGACCTGGACGACGCTGTCGCAGCCGTGTTCACCGGCGCGATCCAGAACTCGCTGGCCGTCGCCGGGCTGCTCGCCGCCGCCTACGCGCGCGACCACGACTGGACCACGCTGCGCCCGGCCGACGCCGACTGGCCGGCCCGTCCCGACCACTGACCCTGGACGGCGCCCGCATCCACCCATCACGGGGAGACACGGCCTACACTTCGGCGGTCCGGTGGAGGCGTGGCAACGGCGCTGCGCGAGTCCCGCCGTCGAGGGAGGAACGGGTCGTGAAGGTCGGTATTCCGCGGGAGGTCAAGGACCACGAGTACCGGGTGGCAATCACCCCGGCCGGGGTGCACGAGCTCACCCGAGCCGGTCACCAGGTCTACGTCGAGAAGGACGCCGGCATCGGCTCCTCGCTGCCGGACGACGACTTCGTCGCCGCCGGCGCGCAGATCCTGAGCGACCCGGACGACGTCTGGGACGTCGACCTGGTGCTCAAGGTCAAGGAGCCGGTCGCCGAGGAGTACCACCGGATGCGGGCCGGCCGCACCCTGTTCACCTACCTGCACCTGGCCGCGTCGCGGGAGTGCACGCAGGCGCTGGTCGATGCCGGCATCGACGCGGTCGCGTACGAGACGGTGCAGACGGCCGACGGGGCGCTGCCGCTGCTGGCACCGATGTCGGAGGTCGCCGGCCGGATGGCGCCGCAGGTCGGCGCCCACACGCTGGAACGGGCGCAGGGCGGCCGGGGCGTGCTGATGGGCGGCGTCTCCGGGGTGTACGCGGCCAAGACCGTGGTCCTCGGCGCCGGCGTGTCCGGCATGAACGCGGCCGCGATCGCCCTGGGCATGCAGGCCGAGGTGCTGGTGCTCGACCGCAACATCGACAAGCTCCGCGCCGCCGACCGCATCTACCAGGGTCACCTGCAGACCATCGCGTCCAACGCGTACGAGGTCGAGACGGCCTGCCTGGACGCCGACCTGGTCATCGGTGCGGTGCTGGTGCCGGGGGCCAAGGCGCCGGTGCTGGTCTCGGACGACCTGGTGTCCCGGATGAAGCCGGGCTCGGTGCTGGTCGACATCGCCGTCGACCAGGGCGGCTGCTTCGAGTCGTCCCGGCCGACCACCCACTCGGACCCGACCTTCACGGTGTCCAACTCGGTGTTCTACTGCGTGGCCAACATGCCCGGCGCCGTCCCGCACACCTCGACGTACGCGCTGACCAACGTGACCATGCCGTACGCGCTGGAGCTGGCCAACCGGGGACTGCGGGACGCGGTCCGGCACACCCCGGCCCTGCTGCCCGGGGTGAGCGTGGTCGGCGGGCACGTCACCAGCGAGCCGGTGGCCGAGGCGCACGGCCTGCCGCTGGTGCCGGTGGAGCAGGCGCTGTCGCTTTGAGACCGTCCACCGTGGACAGCTCGCCGGCACCGTCCCGAGTGGACCGGCGGCGGGACGAGTTGTCCACGGTGGTGGGGGACTACTTGGCCCACCTGGCGGTCGAGCGCGGGGTCGCGGCCAACACGCTGGCCGCGTACGGGCGGGACCTGCGGCGCTACCGGGCTTTTCTGATGTCGCTCGGGGTTAGCTCGCTGGGGCAGGTGGCGGAGCCGGCGGTGTCCGGCTTCCTGGCCGCGCTGCGGGAGGGCGACGAGGACCACCCGCCGCTGTCGGCGTCCTCGGCCGCGCGGGCCGTGGTCGCGGTCCGCGGGCTGCACCGGTTCGCGGCCAAGGACGGGATCGTGCCCGACGACGTGGCCCGGGCGGTCCGGCCGCCGGCGCCGCCGCGGCGGCTGCCCAAGGCGATCTCGGTCGACGAGGTCGAGCGGCTGCTGGAGGCGGCCGGCTTCGACGGCACCCCGCTGGCGCTGCGGGACCGGGCCCTGCTGGAGCTGCTCTACGGCACCGGGGCCCGGATCTCCGAGGCGGTCGGGCTCGCCGTCGACGACCTGGACCGGCCCGGGTCGGCGGTGATCCTGCGCGGCAAGGGCGGCAAGGAACGGATCGTGCCGGTCGGTTCGTACGCGCTGCGGGCCGTGGACGAGTACCTGGTCCGGGCCCGGCCGGTCCTGGCGGCGGCCGGGCGTGGCACGGCCCGGCTGTTCCTCAACGCCCGCGGCGGGCCGCTGTCCCGGCAGAGCGCGTGGACGATCCTGCGGGTCGCGGCCGAGCGGGCCGGGCTGGCCAGCGAGCTGTCACCGCACACGCTGCGTCACTCGTACGCGACCCACCTGCTCGACGGCGGCGCCGACGTGCGGGTAGTGCAGGAGCTGCTCGGCCACGCCTCGGTCAGCACGACGCAGGTCTACACCCTGGTGACGGTCGACCGGCTGCGCGAGGTGTACGCGACCGCGCACCCGCGGGCCCGTTGAGGGTTTCTTGGTCGTCCGACGGTTGGCAGGCTCAGCTTCTGTCCACAGCTTGGTCCCCAGGTTCTCCACGCCTCGTCCACAGGGGCGCGCCGGGTTGTCCCCAGCTTCGGTGAGGCGGCTTGTACCCCGTCCGGGGCCGTCCTACAGTCGCCAAGCCGTCGGCGTGATGGCTAGGCGCTAGAGAGGCCAACGGACTCATGGGCTTGTCGACAAACCGGGCGGAGGATGCTCCTCTGCTCGCCGCCGACGACATGCGCGCCGCCGCCCGCCGGGTCCGGGAGAACGTGCCCGAGCCGCGCGACGACGCCGAGGAACCGCGGGCCTCCGGCCGCGCCGCCGACCCGGCCGCGCTGCGCCAGACCCGGCCGATCCCGGAGCCGCTGCCGCTGCAGTCCCACGGCCCGGCCCGGGTCGTTGCCCTGTGTAACCAGAAGGGCGGCGTCGGGAAGACCACCTCGACGATCAACCTGGGCGCGGCGCTGACCGAGTTCGGCCGGCGGGTGCTGCTGGTCGACTTCGACCCGCAGGGCGCGCTGTCCGTCGGGCTCGGCGTGCAGCCCCACCAGCTCGACCGCACCATCTACGACGTGCTGATGGAGTCCTCGATCACGCTGGACGACGTGCTGCTGAAGACCAACGTGCCCGGGCTCGACCTCGTCCCCAGCAACATCGACCTGTCCGCGGCCGAGGTGCAGCTGGTCAACGAGGTCGCCCGGGAGCAGACGCTGGCCCGCGCGCTGGCCCCGGCCCTGCCCGACTACGACCTGGTCCTCATCGACTGCCAGCCCTCGCTCGGCCTGCTCACCGTCAACGCGCTGACCGCCGCCGACGAGGTCGTGATCCCGCTGGAGTGCGAGTTCTTCAGCCTGCGCGGGGTCGCGCTGCTCATCGACACCATCGAGAAGGTCCGCGAACGGCTCAACCCGCGACTGCACATCGCCGGGATCCTGGCCACCATGTACGACTCCCGCACCGTCCATGGCCGCGAAGTCTTTGCCCGAACGGTCGAGGCTTTCGGAGACACCGTGTTCGACACGGTGATCACGCGTACCGTGCGGTTCCCGGAGACGACCGTCGCCGGCGAGCCGATCACGACCTGGGCGCCGAGCTCGTCGGGCGCCCTGCAATACCGCGCACTGGCCAAGGAGGTGCTCGCCCGATGAATCGGCGTCCAAGTCTGCCCGGCGCCGCCGAGCTGTTCCGCTCGACGGGCGGCTCCGGCACCGAGGCACCTTCCCCTGCCCCCGAGGCCCGGCGCCCGGCCGAGACGCGCCGGCCCGCGGACCGCGCGGCCGAGCGGCTGTCCCGCCTCGGCGCCCCCCGCGAGGAGGAGTCACCGTCCACTTCGGACGACGAGCTGGAGATCGGCGCGTCGGTGACGGCGCTCCCGGCCGAGCCCGCCCCCTCCGTACGGGGACTGCGGCCGTCCACTGCGGACGACGACTTCGCCGACGTACCGCGGAGCCCGGCCCGGATCCGGCAGACCCGGCGGCAGCCACTGCGCGGGGGAGCGGACCGCCGGCCCAGCGGCCGGGAGAAGCACGACGAGAAGATCACCGTCTACTGCTCAGCCGAGGAGCTGTTCGAGCTGGAGCGGGCCCGGCTGGCGCTGCGCGGCGACCACGGCATGGTCGTCGACCGGGGCCGGATCGTGCGCGAGGCCGTGGCCGTGGTGCTGGCCGACCTCGACGCCAAGGGTGAGAGCTCGATCCTCGTCCGCCGGCTGCGCGAGTCGTAGTGGAGCGCCTCTCCGCCCCGGCGCGTGCTCGCGGGGTGCGCTGACATGCTGCGCACTCTCGGCGACCCGCCGGTCTTCCTCGGCATGCTGCTCGGCTTCCTGCTCGCGGTGCCGGTCCAGGCGTACGTGCAGGCGTCGGTGGCGCGGGCCTTCGGTGACCGGCCCGCGTTCCGGCGGGCGTTCGGGGATCGGCTCACCATGCGACGGGTGGGCGACCTGCGCCGGGTGCTCGATCCGTTCGGGGCGGTCGCGGCCCTGCTGGGCGGGCTCGGGTGGGGCGTGACACCGGACATCCAGCTGCGGTCCCGCGGCCGGCTCGCGGTCGCGCTGCTGGCCGGCCCGATCGCGGTCGCGGCGCTCGGGGTGCTGGCCGTGCTCGGCTTCGTGCTCGTCGGCGGGCCGCGGGAGGTGCTGCCCGGGTCCGGGCCGGGGACGCTGCTGGCCGGGGTGAGCGGGTCGGCCGCGCCGCTGTTCTTCTTCGGGCTGGCGCTGGAGCTGCTCGGGATGGCGGTGCTGGCGCTGGTGCCGCTGCCGCCGCTGCCGGGCTGGCGGCTGCTGGAGCTGGCCTCGACCGGGTCGGTCGGGTGGCAGCGGGCTCGTGAATACCTGGTGGAGAAGAACCTCGGCGTGCTGGCGCTGCTGGTGTTGCTGATCCTGCCGCTGGGCGGGTCGACGCCGCTGCTCCTGGGTATTGTCGACACAGTGGTGGGTTCGCTGCTCGACATCGCGGCTTAAGGTTTCATAGCTATGTCGACAGAGATGCACATGAATGCTGCGCCGCAGTTGCCGGAGCGGCCACTGTCCCCGGACGTGCCGCCGCGGGCGCCGGAGCTGCCGCTGTCGCCGGGCGTGCCGCCGCAGGCCCCGGAGGCGCCGCAGCCGCCGGGCGTGCCGGACCTGGCCGACGTGCCGCGGTCGCCGGAGTCGCCGGGCGTGCCGCCGCAGGCGTCCGGGGTGCCGGCGGCGCGGGAGGTGCCGGGCGTGGCGCAGGTGCGCGCGGTGCCGGGCGTGCCGCACGTGCCGCAGGCGTCGGAGGTATCGGCGGCGCCGGACGTGCCGGACGTGCCGGACGTGCCGCAGGTGCCCGAGGTGGCGGAGGCTTCAAAGGTGCCGGAGGTGCCGGAGGTGCCGGAGGCGTCCGACGGGCGGCCACCGGCGTTCGAGGTGAAGCTGGCCAACTTCGAGGGTCCGTTCGACCTGCTGCTCACGCTGATCTCCAAGCACCAGCTCGACGTCACCGAGGTCGCGCTGTCCCGGGTGACCGACGAGTTCATCGCGCACATCCGGGCGCTGGGCTCGTCCTGGGACCTCGGGCAGGCGACCGAGTTCCTGGTCGTGGCGGCGACTCTGCTCGACCTCAAGGCCGCCCGGCTGCTGCCGTCGGCCGAGGTCGAGGACGAGGAGGACCTCGCCCTGCTGGAGGCCCGGGACCTGCTCTTCGCCCGGCTCCTGCAGTACCGGGCGTACAAGCTGGCGGCCGCGCACCTGCAGACGCTGGAGCGGGCCAGCGCCCGGCGGTTCCCGCGGGCGGTCTCGCTGGATCCGCGGTTCGCCGAGCTCATGCCGGAGCTGCTGCTGACGATCAGTCCCGAGAAGCTGGCCCGGATCGCGGCCGAGGCGCTGCGGCCGAAGCCGCCGCCGGTGGTGTCGACCGCGCACATCTACGCCGCCCGGGTCAGCGTCCGGGAGCACGCGATGGTGCTCCGCGAGCGGCTGTCCCGCAGCGGTCAGTCGACGTTCCGGACGCTGACCCAGGACTGCGAGCACACCGTCGAGATGGTGGCGCGCTTCCTGGCCCTGCTCGAGCTCTACCGGGAAGGCGCGGTGGCCTTCGATCAGGTCACGCCGCTGGGGGAGCTGTGGGTGCGGTGGACCGGAGCGGTCGGGACCGACGAGCCGGCGGAGGACGAGAACATGGACGAGGAGTACGGGTGAGCGAGCCCCTCAACCCCCGCATCGAGACCGGTCCGGAGATTGCGTCTTCCTCTCGATCGGAACTTGAGACCGGACCGTCAAGTGCGACCACGACCGCTCCTTCGGCGTCGCCAGGCGCTTCAGCCGGTCCTCTGGATGCGGCTGGTTCGGTCGGCGCGGCTGGCGCGGCCAAGTCCGCTAGCCCGGCCCACCCCGTGGCGGAGGTCGGCCCGGTGGACTCGGTCGGCCCGGTGAACTCGGCCGGCCCGGTGGACTCGGTGGACGCGTTCGGCCTGATGGACCCGTCCGACCCGGTGAGCCCGGCCGACGCGTCGAGTCAGGTGGGTCCGGTGAGCACGGAGAGCCCGCCCAGCTCGATGGACTTGGCTGCACCGGCGTCCCCGGCGCCACCCTTGGCTGATCCGGCTGACTCGGCCGAGCTGGTCGAGTCAGCGGACTCAGCCGACTCGGCGGACGGGAGTGAACTCGCGGGTCCGGCCGACTCCGATGGGTCGGGTGGGTCAGGTCGTTCGACCGGCTTGAGTGATCCGGCCGGCGCGCCGCGGCCCGGCTCGTCGGTCGAGGGGGACCTGACGGGTGCCGGCATCGTCACAGCCTCGTCCGGCTCAACCGAGCCCGCGGACCGTCTTGTCGACCTAGATTCTTCGTACGATGTCGACACATCGGCGGGCGCTGTCGGCCCGGCGGTCGCCGGCCTCCTGGCTGACGCCGTCGGTCGGTCGGACCACGCTGGTCCGGCCGAGGCCGTCGGCCCGTCTGACGTCGATCGTCCGGCGGACGCCCTCGGCGGAGCGGATGCTGTCGGCAGGACGGACGCTGTCGGCCGAGCTGAGGCCGACGGCGGGACGGACGCTGTCAGCGGAGCAGACGCTGGCGCCGGAACGGACGCTGCCGGTGGTGACACCGGCGGCGGAACGGACGCTGTCGGCGGTGGTGACACCGGGCGCGGAACGGACGCTGTCGGCGGTGCTGGCGCCGGCGGCGGAGGGGACGCCGGTAGCGGGGTTGGGGCCGGGCTTGCGGGCGCGGGGGAGGGGGCGCCGGTTCAGGAGGAGCTCGACGAGCTGGCGGATCCGGAGCGGCTGCGGTCCGCGCTCGAAGCCGTCTTGCTTGTTGTCGATACGCCGACGAGTTCGCTCATGCTGGCGCAGGTGCTGGGCCGCTCGGTGCCGGAGGTCGAGAGCGCGCTGCGGTCGCTGCGGGACGAGTTCGACGCCGGCGGCCGCGGCATGGACCTCCGCGAGGTCGCCGACGGCTGGCGGCTCTACAGCCGCGACGAGTTCGCCCCGTACGTCGAGCGGTTCATCCTGGACGGTCAGCAGGCCCGGCTCACCCAGGCGTCGCTGGAGACCCTCGCGGTCATCGCGTACCGCCAGCCGGTGACCCGTTCCCGCATTTCCGGCATCCGGGGGGTGAGCGTGGACGCGGTGATGCGTACTCTTCTCACCAGGGGCCTCGTGGAGGAGTGCGGCGCGGACCCGGACACCGGTGGCGGTCTGTACCGGACGACTCGGCTCTTCCTCGAGAAGATGGGTCTC